>DASVMX010000436.1:0-2297 GCA_036384215.1 Ktedonobacteraceae bacterium
GGCGCCGATCTCGCTCAATTCTCTTCCTCTGTGGGAAGGGGTCTGGCTCATACGAGGATTTCAACTTACTGTACTCCTGTTCGTATAGATAAGTGGAGATGTGCGCCTTCCAATCGCCAAGGTTGACAGCAGTGGCGGCGCACCCTACAATACATGCACCAGACATGTGAGATCTTGCGAATGCTTTGCGCAGGAATGAGGAAGGTTCATGCCGCGTTGTCCCAACCCTCGGTGTAGCACCGATTATCCACCAGGCACATTTAAGTGCGTCAAGCCCAACTGCCAGTGCTTGCTGCCAGAGGCGATTATCGCTGGCCGCTATCGCATTGAAACGCTGTTGGGCCTGGGCGGCATGGGCGCGGTTTACCGGGCCAGCGATACGTTTGAAATGCGGCAGGTGGCCCTGAAGGTGATTCAGGCCGCAAGCCGCAATATGGATGAGTCTACTGCTGTGGAACGTTTTCGCCGCGAGGCGCGTTATGCTCATCAACTGCAGCATAAAAATATTGTCCCGGTGCTCAATTTTGGCCAGGATGGCTCGCTGCTCTATCTGGTGATGCCGCTGGTGACCGGGGGGACGCTGAAAGATCTTTTAAAAGCGGAAAAGCCGCTGCCGCTACCGCTTGCTCTGCGCTATCTGCGCGACCTGGCTGCGGCGATTGACGCGATCCATGCCCATCCTCTTAAGGTGGTACACCGGGATATCAAGCCCTCGAATCTGTTGATCCACCAGGAGGATGGACGCCTGGTTATTGCCGATTTTGGCATTGCGCGCGCGATGCAGAAGGAGCGCCCGCTGACCCAGAGCGGTTGGGCGCTGGGCTCCGAGCATTATACCGCGCCTGAGCAGGGTCAGGGGAAGGCCGAGCCGGCCAGCGATATCTATTCGCTGGGGGTGGTGAGCTACCAGGTGTTGACCGGGCTGTTGCCTTTCCAGGCGATTGTGCGCAGCCGCGCGGCCAAGCTACCGTGTCCCAGCGAATTAAACCACGAGCTGCCTCCGGCTGCCGACGATGTGATCTTCCGCGCGATTGATAATGATCCACTTAAACGCTACTCCATCGGGAAGCTGTTTGTCGAGGAACTGGATAGCGCGATCCAGTTGCAGCAGAGCAGTGGTTCATCTGAGCCGACGCGCATCGAGGGTGTGGGCAATGTCAATGTGATGGTGCGCGCGATTGTGCCGGAGAATCCTTGCAGCGTCTGCGGTCAGGAGAACCGCAGCAGTTCGCGTTTCTGCCGGCGCTGTGGCCACCGCCTGGACGATACTTCGCCTCTGGTGACGGATGTGTGCCAGGTCGGGTATGTCAGCGATACCGGGCGTAAATATGTAGCTGAGACTAACGAAGATA
This sequence comes from Ktedonobacteraceae bacterium, assembly GCA_036384215.1. Lineage (GTDB taxonomy): Bacteria > Chloroflexota > Ktedonobacteria > Ktedonobacterales > Ktedonobacteraceae > Paraktedonobacter. The sequence goes on from DASVMX010000436.1 coordinate 1,353, forward strand.
TGCTCTTGATCGTGCAAGGGCTGTGCGCTAACCTGGCGCCGCCGCCGCGGCCCTTCGGGCTTTTCGCCGTGGCTGACGGCCTGCGTGACCAGCAGGGCAAGTCCGCGGGTGGGCACGAGGCCAGCCGCCTGGCAATCGAGACGGTTGCCGATGTGCTTTTGCCGCTGCTGGCCACGCCGCTGCCTTCGACCTCGTACATACCCGCTGGCAGAAGTAGCTCGCAGATCTCGCAGCCCGGCAAGGGCTATAAGCCGTCGTCTCTGCCCGATTCTACTCTGGAAGTGTGGATGCGCGAGAGTGTGCGCCGGGCCGGTCAGGTGATCTACCACTGCAACGCTGATTACGAGACCTCGATGGCCAGTACTCTCACCCTGGCGCTGGTCTACAAGCGACACCTGCATATTCTGAGCATCGGCGACTCCCGAGCGTACCACTATCGGCCAGGCGGTCCCCTGCGCTGTCTGACCTCCGACCACACGCTGGCCGCGAACCTGGTTCAGGCTCACCTGTTGAAGCCCGACGAGGTTTATAGCAGCGCGAAAAATAAGCAGCTCTACCGCTTCCTGGGCCAGACCAGTCATGTCCAGGCCGATTACTTTGAGCAGGAGGTAGTGGCCAATGACCTGATTCTGCTCTGCACCAACGGCCTCTGGCACATGCTGCGCGATGACCGCCTGCAAGAACTCCTCGCCCGCGACGGAGATCCCCAGAAACTGGCTCGCACACTGGCCACCGAAGCCAACCTCGCCGGCGGAGAAGGCAATATCAGCGTGATTGTCGTCCGGGTACAATAATCCCGCTTTCACATTATGAGTCATCCTCATTTTTTGCGCAGATTTCACCATCGACAAAACTTGCGCGGGAAAAATGGAAACGTCATGCGCTGGAAGCGCACCACTCTTGATGAGGTTTTTACATGACCTCAGAAGATACCGTTGGCAAACC
>DASVMX010000437.1:0-9456 GCA_036384215.1 Ktedonobacteraceae bacterium
CCAGTCGCTGGAGGACGCGCAGGGCAGCCATAGAAGCTGTCACAATGGCAGGTTGAGCAACGCTCGTGTCCTGGCCATCGCCGGTGGTTGTTAGCCCGCTGCGGCTATACAGCTCCCCCACGAAATCGAAGCGCCTGCGCAGCAGACCATCCTGGAGATAGGCCGGGGAACCCTGGCCGGGAAAGAGAAAACCAACGCGGGGAGGAGTTTGTCCATAGCCCAGAAAGATCTGGCCCCGCTCATCAAGCACCAGTTGCTCCGGTCCATCCAGGAGAGTAAGCAGGTGTTCCAGGCGCCCGGTCAACTCTGTGGGAGTTGCCGCCAGCAACGCTGCGCGCACGGTTCCCTTTTTAAGAGTTTGAGCCAGGTGCTGAGCCAGGTCAGTAAGTTCAGCCCTGGAAAGACGGGAGGCAAAGGTTAACAGGTGCGCTACCTGGAGACGTAAATCCGCTGTATCTTGTGCAGCAAGCAGAAAGAGTTCCTCGTCTTGCGCGGAGGAAAGCAGCGAGCGCTCAGGTTTCGTCAGATGATCGCGTCGCCGATTACCCATGCCTTCCAGTACCAGGTGGGTATTAATACCACCGAAGCCCATGGCGCTTACGCCTGCTCGCAGAGGCCGGTCAGGCGGCCAGACCGTGCCAGTGCTGCGGGTCTGGAGAACCGCCTGCTCACCGAGCAGCTCCGGGTGAGGTTTCCTGGTCCCGGTCTGCGGAGGAAGAATTTGCGTGGAAAGGGCCATCACGGTTTTAATAAAGCCTGCCACTCCGGCTGCCGCTTTTGTATGTCCTATATTCGTCTTAATCGAGCCAATGGTTGCGTGCCGCGCGGATGCGCCGGCGGCGCGCGTCTGTTGTCGCGCGCGGGTCAGGGTCTGGAGTTCTGTCTGATCACCAACACTTGTTCCCGTGCCATGCCCCTCAAAATACTCGACCGAGTTGATGTCCAGACAGGCTTTCTGGTAGGCGCGAGTCAGCGCCAGAAGCTGGCCGCCGACCTCCGGGCGGGTAATACCGCCGCCGCCATCGGAGGAAATGCCCCAGCCGCGGACCAGCGCGTGAACGCGGCGTTGTTGAGCCAGCGCATCCTCGTAGCGCATCAGGACCACAAAGCCGCAGCCTTCACCTGGAATAAAGCCATGGGAATCCTGATCATACACGCGCATCTCCGCTGGAGCCAGGGCCGCTGTTTTCGCGAAGCCTACCAGCTCAAAGGGATCGAGGCTCAGATCGACCCCGCCGGCCAGTGCCAGGTCAGCCTCTCCATCGGTAAGAGCGGTGCAGGCAGTCGCGATGGCCAGCAGCGAAGAAGCGCAGGCGCCGTCGACCGTATAGCCGCCGCCATTGAAATGGAAGTAATTACAGATGCGCCCGGCAATCGTATTGGAAAGGCCGCCTGCCAGGGTCTCCTCGCCGATTGGGGCAAACGGCGCTTTATAGCTGGACTCTAGCTTGCTCAGGAAAGATGCACACTGTTGCGTATTCCATCCTACCTCGCGCAAGGAAGCCTCGACCACGCGCCGCACATAGGGCCAGCGTAAGCGCAGGGCATTTGCTCGCGCAAACTCACCCGTCAGGGTATTTCCCACGATCACGCGTGTTGTCACACCTGGCATACTTTCAGCCGTCAGAAAGCCAGCGTCAGCGAGCGCCTGTGTGGCAATGTCCAGCGCCAACCAGTGCGCCAGGTCGCTGGCTCGATAGGTACTGCCTGAAACGCGAAAGCGCACGCGGTCAAATTCATAATTGGCCAGAAATGCCCCCTGTGAGGCATAGGTAGTGTCTGGGGCCTTGGCGTCCTGATTATAATGGTCCGCGAGGCGTAACCGTTCAGGTGGAAAGCGCCGAAATGCCTGCCGTTGCGCCAGGACATTCTCCCATAATTCTTGTGGTGATCGAGCATCTGGATAGCAACAGGACATACCAACAACAGCAATATCTGTCATAAGTCTTTCTCCTTACTCACAGAGAGTGACAGGCAGGGTATGATCTCCCGGTGTGAAATCAACGCACACCTGACTTGTTCCAATCTCCATCATCCTGCTTTTTGCTCACTTGTGGACAGGCGTGTGCGCAGGCGTAGACGCCAGAGAGAGTAAGCTTTTTCCCCTGGCGGTAGATCTTGAAGGCATTCATCGCATAATTGCGCCGCGCCGTTGCCGGTCAGACCACAGAATGTCTGGCAGGCCAGTTCAGTGTGGGCTGCCGGATTGCCAGCTCTCTGGCGAGCCCTGGCGGCAAAGGCCGCGCCCTGCGCGAGATGCCAGCGATCTACGCCCGCGGCATCGGACAGGTGCTGCAACTCATCCTGTGCCACGCCTCCCGCGTAAGCCGCGGCCAGGCCAACGCCGCTCCAGAGGTCGCTCCTGCGTTCCTTACGAAAAGCTTCAATACTTCTCTTGATCTGAGAGATCTCCGCTCCTCTGACAAACCACAGGCTTCTGCCCAGCCCCTGATCAAAAGCCCGGAGCGCGTAGCCAGAAAGCCGGGCCGGGCGTACCTGGTTCTCAATGAAACGTCGCCAGGAGAAAAAGCCCTGGTGAAAACCGTAGCCATCAAGTGCCAGCCAGCATAGAAGTGGATCGAGCCGCCGCATGAGCCTGCCAGGACTGCCTGGCAAGCGTGCCAGTGTCCAGCCGGCTCCTACGTGCAGCATATAGATATGCCCGTTTCCTGGCCCTTGCATAAAAGCATCCAGGCGTCGTTTGCGCGGAAAAAAATAATCCAGCAACGTCAGCCCCATCGCGGCCCCTTCAAAGGCAAATCCTCGCCGTTCGTTGTCAATGTCTTGCAGGACCGGGACCAGGAGCTCGCTGCGATCCTCCTCAAGTGCGGCGTGATACCCCTGGACGAAGGTCGCGGCAATCTGCTCTAATCTCTCCTGTTTCTCTTTATTTTCCGCGTAAAAGCCTCGTCTGGCGAATGTTATCTCTGCTGGTGAAATACCGAAAAGTGAGCGTCGCCAGTTTTTTCGTACATTTGAAGAAAAGACCATCTTCGCGACTCCTTCGCTCTCAAAAACAGCGTGTGCCTGTTGTCCCGGCTCTTTTTGTCTGCTTGCTCGGACAGAGCCCTTGCTCAACCTTAATCAAGGTCGGAATGATGTAGCCGTTGCATCAACTGTTGACTCAATTCAATAAGATTGCCAGCTTTGATTTCATTGAAAGCCCTTTGTTCCTCGGCGGTCAGCTCAAAGCCCTGAGCCCGAATCGCCGTACAGGGATCTTTCAGCAACTCACGGGCAAATTCCTGGTTAATCGACGCGAGACCAAGAATGCGGTTGAGAATTTCCCAGGACATTACACCCTCCTTCTGTAATTCTGGTAGCTGATTTTAAGGCCATGGGGGTGGACCGGGAGCGTCATCGGTAGCGTTTGATCTGCTTATGAGGAAATAAAGTGTCTGCTTCAGGCCCGTTTGATGTGTCAGTTTTTTTTGCATCTCTCAAATCCTTTCCCAGACGTCATCTCATCGCGTGTTATCTGTCACAAGAGTAGCAAGAGAAACTGATCAAACTCTCATCAACTTCTGACCAACTTCTGACCACAGGCAATCCGTTGTATCAGCAACGAGCAAAAAGCACAGCACAATCGTTTTCTACCGATTGTGCTGTGCTTTTTGCTCGTTGCTGGATATATGCCGGGAGAACGAGGAAGAAGGGGCACTCAAGAGGAGGCGGGTCGCGCACTCAGCGTCTTATCAGGCGCTAGAAGAGCGGCCAAGATGCTGAAGCAAGTTTTGGATTGCGGGTCCGGGTTTGGCGCCTAACTCGCTTTCCAGACGTTCCGCGCAGCGCTGGTATTGCCGCCAGGCCAGACCGCGTTTTCCCTGGCGCAGATAGCAGCGCATCAGCCCGTAATGGGCCTCTTCCAGGCAATCGTCAACCGCCAGTACGTGCTGCCATTGCAAGACACTCTCATCGAATTGCTCCTGGCGCCAGGCGATATGGGCCAGGTGTTGGCGGGCATCGAGATATGCCAGCCGCAGTCGATCTCGCTGAAACGAACACCAGTCGCTATAGAATGATTGGAGATAATCTCCATGATAGAGGTCAACCATCGCCAGAAAGGCGTTCTGAGCCTCCTCGTCATTTTTCTCTTCCAATGCTCGCCTTGCCTGCGCAGCATGGCTCTGGAACGTTGTAACGTCATACCAGACACCCTGGCCATAGGTCGCGGCAAGGTCGAGCCAGTAGACTCCAATCCGCGAAGCAATACAAGCTTCTCCTAATAACTTGCGCAGGCGATAAATGGTTGAATGCAGTGCGCTATCAATATGCTCGGTGGTCTCTGCCCAGAGCGCAGTAATGATCTGTCCTTTGCGCAGAGGTGCATCGCTATTTAATAGAAGAAAAAAGAGTTCCATCGCCCGTTTCGTGCGCCAGCGGGTGATAGCCGCGTCATTAATAAAAATAGCCGGTTCGCCCAGTGCCTGAATTTTCAGACGCGGAGTTCTGGCCCTGACTATTTCAATCACTGGCGGAGATGACGCCAGAGGTGTTTGAGGCTTTGCTGGCACGGGCGCTGCCACTGGTGGCGTTACCTGGGGAAGTGTTGTAAGGACCTCGATATGCAGCATTTTGCGAAAATCTTCCAGCTCTGGTCGTGTCTGAATCAGTTGTTTGAGTTCGGGCAAAAGACGGAGTTCTCGCATCAATAACTGTTCATAATCATTCATCTGTATCATTTTGGTAAGAGCATCCAGGCGATGCATGATCTGAGGAAACTGCCCCTGTTTGATCTGGCATTCCATCAGACGCAGGGTCGCATGGAGCCGATCTTCCTGGAGGTAGCTGGAACGAATCTGTTTTTCCGCCTCAGCGAGATGTTCATATGCTTGCTCGTACTGGCCTTTACAGAGCAAGATCGTGCCCAGGGCAAGATCGCGCTTGGCTTTTTCATAGGTGCCATTCTGCTGGGGGCCATCTGCCAGATCTGGTTGCGATTCAGAAAGCAGCAAAAGAGCTGTGTCCTTGTCGTCCATAAACAGATAGGTCATGGCGAGAATGCAGAGTGTTGAGTTAATGAGGTAGCGATCTTTCAAACGACGAGCCAGGGCCAGGCCCTCTTCGGTAAAGGTGAGCGACTGGCGATAGGCTTCTTGATCCTGATAAAGCGCTCCCAGGCTGACCAGCGCGTAGGCTTCTCCGCGCGGAAAATGGACCCTTCCTCGCGCAATCGCCAGAGCTTCCAGCAACAGAGATTCGGCTTCTCCAAATTCTCCTTGCTGGTGCTTAATCTGGCCCGCGTGAATGAGATTATCCAGTTTTCCCCAGTCATTTTGCAAGGCGTCCCAACATTGTGTAGCACGGGCCAGGTGGTGTTCCGCCAGGGCAAAGTTTCCAATCAGCCGATAGGTTCCGGCCAGGGCTGTATGGAGTTCCGCGACCTGGCGCCGGCAACTTTCCCGGCCCCAGAGTTGGAGCGCCTTTTGTAAGTGAGCGATGCCCTCGCTGAAAACGCCAAGCAGATTGGCGCAGATGCCCAGGTGCATATGGGCCTCCGCGCACAGGTCTACCTCGTCAGCAGGAATACGCTCAATCACATTCTGGCAGAGTTGCTGAGCCTGGTGATAGTCCCCCATCTGATAGAGCGCCTTACTGTGAGCGATGGAGAGACGTGTTTGAAATAAATCCAGTTCTTCGCCAGAAAGGAGTTCGGGATGCTGGTGTACGGTTTCCGAGGCTTTTGTGAGCCAGGGGAGAGCCAGCAGATATTCCCCAAGCAGGAGATGAAGGTTTGCGCGTGTCAGGAAAAGTCTGGGATAAACTTCCAGAATTTCTGTTGGGAGAGTCTTCAGCCAGTTAGAGAGCATCTCGCCGCGTCCCTGTGCGAGCGTGTTTTCGGAGATGCTTTCGATCAAGCGGGCTGCTTCTTCATACAAATGAGCTTCAAGTGCATGATAAATAGCCTGCTCAGTATCACCAGCATTCAGCCATAAGTCCATAGCTCGCCGATGCAGGTTTGCAAATTGTTCAGGCGATTGGCGGCGTAATTCATCGCCCAGCAATTCGCGCAAGATAGGGTGGCAGACATAGACTATCTGCGAATCGTCATGATTACGCATGACAAACAGCCCCTGTTGTTCCAGATATTGCAGGCGAGCAGCGGCATCGGTGCATTCAAGCAGGGCATTGCAGAGAGCCGGCGTCAATTGCTGTAGCACAGCTACCGCTTTGAGAAAGCTATAGACCTCTGGCCGCTGGCTGAAGACCTCGTTGACCAGGTACGCAAAGATCTTCTGGCGATCTATCGGCATCGCGGGCATACTTACTGGATGGTACAGATCCTTCCCGGCGCGCAACGTACGCAGATCGCCCAGGCGCGTGCCCAGTAAAATTCCCCCGATCCAGCCGTCAAACAATGTATTCAACTGCGCGGCTTCCTCCTTTTTCAGAGGAGGCATGCCCTGTAGAAGGGCCAGGTTAATAATATCGTCGGTGGTAAAACTCAAGAAATGATGATCCAGGCCGATAATCTCGTCGTGCGCCAGTAAGTGAGCGAAATCGAGATCAGGCACCGCTCGGCTTTCAATCAGGAGCAGACACTGCGGGGGAAGATTACGCAAAAGCTGGTTGACCAGGGCGTTAATCTTCTTGCTGTGATTGATGGTATGGTAATTGCACAGGAAGATCCCAAAGCGTTCATCAATGCCCGTGGTGAGAATCGGTATCAGGGCGTCAATCACATCCGCGAAATGGGACCCCGGCATCGCGTGAAATCCATCGATAGAGAGCCGGCCTGCCAGCAAGGGATTGAGATTGGACTTCAACTGAGGAAACGTATGAACAATGCTCAGGATAAGCGTTTTTAAGAAAATCGCCTCCTCTGCATCCGTGATATCGAGAAAATACCAGCAGCAGGGCAGGGAGGTCTGGCGGACAAAATCGGCAAGCAAGGTCGTTTTGCCATAGCCCGCGGGAGCGCAGAGCAGCACCAGTTTATATGCCGGGAGGAAAGAGTGAGTTCGCCCAGGCTCGGAGGGAGCACCAAGAATCACCTCGCGGAGCTTTTGCACAGGTGCTTCACGATGAAGGATAGAGCGAGAAAGCGGTGGACTACTAATTTTCTTCCTGGTCAGAGCGTCCATGTGTTGCCTCAGTTTCTCCATGCAAGGTAAAGATCAAAAACAGAGGAGCCGGAGGATTTCTCGTTGCTGGATGCTCTTTGTCCTGACTTCTCTCGGAGAAAAACGCGGAATACTTCTCTGTATGTGGGAGAAGAGAGGAATCAGGGACAACATGAGCCGTATGGACAGGTTGTGTCTTGAACTATCGGCGTGGAAACAGACGGAGAAGGGCACAAGAGGGAAATTATTCACCTCACCTCTTAAGACTCCCAATATGTTTTCGCACCTCTTTTTCGCAAGGCTATGAAGTTGAAATATATGCTAGTAGTGTAGCAAAGTATGCACTTGATTGTCAATAGCATAATATCCAAAAATTTACAATTACCAATATATAAAACTGCTAGAAATAGCATTTTGTCAGGAAAAGCTTCATACACAACTAAATAAATAGGAGATAACTTAATATCCAAACTTTAATGCCAGTGTCCTTTGTATCAGATAAAAAAAGCAAACTTGAAGAAGCGAAAAATCTTTCTGTAGCATATACTCGTCTTATTGGCTCTTTGTACATTTCCAGGGTCTGGGGAAATAAAGTCAGCAGTCATGTGAAGGAGAATGCTATGCATCAAGCAACAATAGATTTCACAGCGATACGCCAGGAGCTTCCGGGTATTACCACCCATACGTATCTGAATGCTGCTTCATTCGGACCTCTGCTGCGTTGCGTGCCCCCGGCCATGCAGGTCTGGCTGAACCGAGAATGCTTTGATGGCAGGCTGGGCATGGCCACGTATGAAGCCATGGGCGCATTGTACACAGAAACGCGCGCCGCGCTTGCGCGCCTTTTGCACGCTGACGTGGATGAAATTGCCCTCACAGGAAATACCGGCGAAGGTCTGAATAGTATCTGCCAGGGTTTTGATTGGCAAGCTGGCGATGAAGTCATTATTACGGATCACGAGCATATCAGTTTGCTCGTTCTTTTGTATTACCTGCGTGATCGTTATGGCATTGTTATCCGCGAGGCTGAAGCGGGGGCAGGAGCCGAGCGACCAATCGAAGATGCCTGTGTTAGTCTGATTACCTCGCGCACGCGTTTGATCGTCCTTTCACATGTTTCTTTTATGACCGGGGCTGTTTTCAACGTGCCAGCCGTGGTTGAACTGGCGCATCGGCACAATATTCTCGTGCTGGCCGATGGAGCGCAGGCTGCGGGGGTGATACCTGTTGATGTGAAAGAACTGGGGGTCGATTTTTATGCGTTCCCTATGCAGAAGTGGCTTTGCGGACCAGATGGGACTGGTGGGCTGTATGTGAGGCGCGAGGTGCTTGATCAACTTCGACTGACTCATGTGGGGGGCTGGTTCTCGCTGACCTACACCGGATTGCGTTCCTGGGTCTGGCAGAATGCCGCGCAGCGTTTTGAACTGGGTGGGCGGCACAGCGCGGCAGTGGCGGGACAGCTCGCTTGTCTGCGCTGGTTGGAAGAGACTGCTACGTATCCATGGATATTTGAGCGCATTGCTACTTTACATACAACTCTTTTTCGCGCGTTGGCTGCACTGCCAGGCATCACCATCCATACTCCCCGGTCGCAAATCAGCGGTTTACTCACCTTTACCCTTGATGGCTGCCCGGTCGGGCCGATTGTTCCCTGGCTGCAGCGCGAGCATGATATCTACGTTCGCGCAATTTTTGAGCACAACGCTTTGCGGGTTTCAACGGGCTTTTATAACACGGAAGCCGAGCTGGACCACCTGGTGCAGGCATTGAAGGATTGGCAGGGGCAATATAAGCAGTAGTTAAGCAAAAGGAGCGAGAGATGAGTACACAACAATATCCAGGGATGGACGTAATCGCGGTCAAGGCTCGCCAGCGCCAGTCGTGGTCGGTGGGAGATATCCCGGTCATTGCCCGGCCTCTTGTTGGCGTCGCGGAGAATCTGTGTGAAGCCGTTGAACTGCGTCCGTGCCAGCATGTGCTTGATATCGCAACCTGTACTGGCAATGTTGCCCTTGCGGCTGCGCGGCGTTATTGCGAGGTCACCGGCATTGACTATACAGCCTCGGTGTTGGAGCGCGCTCGTGAGAGAGCCGCCGTTGAACGCCTGTCGATCACCTTCCTTGAGGCAGACGCGGAAGATCTTCCTTTTCCCGACTCGTCTTTTGACGTGGTGCTCTCCGTTCTGGGAGTGATGTTCACGCCAGACCAGGAACGGGCGGCCAGCGAGATTCTGCGAGTTTGCAGGCCAGGCGGGAAAATTGGCCTGGCGAACTGGACGCCTGACGGATTCTTTCGCGAGATCGGCCAGGTCATGGCCGTTTACGCGCCGCCGCCGTTGGGCTTGAAGCCTCCGGCTCTCTGGGGCACAGAAGAGCGTGTGCGCGAACTC
>DASVMX010000438.1:0-6272 GCA_036384215.1 Ktedonobacteraceae bacterium
TCTAAAATAAAACCGACCGGTCTTATTTTAGACGGGATACATACCAAATAAGGAGCGCGAGTCAGAGATGAGCGAAGAGCAGAAAAATCGGAGCAGGACAATTCACTGGGACGATCCGGCGGAGATGGTGCGCGTGGGAAAGACGCTGAGTGGACTGGACTATTTGCAGGCTATTCAGCGGGGAGAGTTACCTCCGCCGCCAATCGCCGCGCTGCTGGGCATGGATATTGTGGAAGTGAGCGAAGGGCGCGTGGTTTTTTCCCTGCAGCCGCAAGAATATCATTACAATCCGCTGGGCAGCGTACATGGAGGTGTGGCCGCCACATTGCTGGACTCCGCAATGGGGTGTACAGTACAATCGGTTTTGCAGAAAGGGCAATGGTATACCACATTGGAGATCAAGGTCAACTATTTGCGCGCGCTGAACGAGAGCACCGGTATGATCTATTGTGAAGGGAAAATGATTCACCTTGGTGGGCGAACCGCCATAGCGGAAGGGCGTATTACCGACGCGTCCGGGAAATTGTACGCGCACGCAACTACCACCTGTATTTTATTGCGGCCATAAAGAGAAGATTGCACTGCAACATGGGAATATCAGGCGTCTGGCAGCGCAAGCGCGTCGATGCAAGTCTTGATATGCGCGATAGCGTGGTGGATATAGCGCAGATCGTCGTAGAGCTTGCTGAGCATGACAGCGCCTTCCAGCGTAGAGATAAAGAGCGTTGCGAAGGCATCGGTGTCGGTTGCCGGGAGAACTTCCTGGCGTTCGATGCCGCGGTTGATGATGCGCTGCAGGCTGGAGCGCCAGACATCCATGGCCATGCGCGCACGCGCACGCATGGCAGGAAACGTATCATCTGCGTCGATTGCCGCGTTCATAATCGGGCAGCCGCCTGGCAGGAGTGAACCGTTGGCCAGGTCCAGGAAAGCTTCCGCGAAAGCATGCAGGCGGTCGATGGCGTGTTTTTTATCCGCGAGCACCAGGCGAGTATGACGCTGGACCAGCTCCCAGGCATAATCAAAGGAGGCGAGTGCTATCTGCTCTTTGCTGGAGAAATGGTTATAGATGCCACCTTTCTCCAGCTCAGTCACGCGCATAATATCGCTGAGCGAGACACCCGCGTAGCCCTGCTGGTTAAAAAGTGGCGCAGAGCGCTCCAGGATCATCTGCCTGGTTGTTTCGCCTTTGCTCATCATTGTCCCCTCTGCCTTGACAGGCTGGATGGTTCATCTACAACTCTCGAAAAGCCTGCATGGCGCTCCTTCTGATCAAGAAAATAGCGCGCTCAACGAGCTGATATTTCTTGCATACCCTTTCCTCTGTTTTGAGCGGTTGATCCGAGTATAGCAGATAAGGCAGCGGGTCTTCAAGCGAAAGCGTGCAAGCGGTTCAGTTTCCAGAGGTCATTGGGTACGGGTGGATGTCCAGGTAGAGTTCTTGTAGTTGCTCAGGTCGAACGGCTGTGTCTTCTCCAGGGAAGAAGACACAATCGCATCGGTGGCAATAGCAGAGTAGTTCCCAGTACTCGGTGAGATGCCAGGTGCGCTCCTTCTCTTCTTGTAATTGAAAAAAAGATAAAAAAAAACAAGGTGAAACGAGCAATACAGGAATATGGTTCTGTTTTTTTCCTATCTCGCTCATTTTCCCTTACTTTGATTAAGCGTTATGCAAATACCACGCACGAGGCGCCGGGGATGGCGAGGCGCGCACGCAGCTCTCCGGGTTCGGAGAGGGACAGGGCTGCGACTTCGCCGCTGTGCTGGTTGGCGACGAGCACGAATTTGCCTGTGGGATCAAAGGCGAAGTGGCGCGGCCAGCGACCCCCGCAGGTGGTCAGCGTGGGCTTTGCCAACAGGCCGCCAGCGGTGATGGGAAAAGCGGCCAGGCTTTCATCGCCACGGTTGGAGATGTAGAGCTGGTCGCCGGCTGGCGTGAGATGGATATCCGCGACAATGCTTGCGCTTCCTGGCAGCACAGTTGGGATGGCCTGGCGCTCGCGTAAGCTGCCCTGTGGCTCGTCGTAGTCATACACCATGGCGGTATTGTTCAGTTCGCACGAGAGGTAGAACTGCTGGCCATTGGGATGGAAGGCCATGTGCCGGGGACCGGAGCCAGGAGGGCATTGGACTCGCCCGTGCTCGCTGAGCTTGCCGCTTGCCGCGTCAAACGCGTAGATGACCAGTTGATCGATACCCAGGTCGGCTACGATCAGAAAGCGATTATCCGGCGTAAAAATCGTCGAATGGGTGTGCGGGCCTTCCTGGCGTTCGGCATGAGGGCCGGAGCCACTATGCGGCGCGTTGTCGGCAAGCTCGCCCAGCGCGCCATTTGCCAGGATCGGGAAAACGCTTACATTCCCGCTCTGATAGTTAGAAACCAGCAGCCAGCGCCCGCTGGCATCGATGGTCAGATGGCAGGGCCAATCGCCGTTGCTCGGCTGGTGATTGATCTGGCGCGGCTGATCCTTGTTGCCCTGCGTGGACAGGTCCAGCGCCCAGACCTCGCCAGAACGGCCCTCGCTATGCGCGCTCGTCTCGCTTACCGCGAAAAGCCAGCGTTTATTCGGATGGAGCGCAATAAAAGACGGATTGACGATCCCCGCGAACGACCAGCCAGGAGTGAACTGCCCGGAGTCGCTATCAAATGTAAAAGCATAAATACTGGCTTGCTCAGCAGGGGCATAGCTGCCAAGGTAGAGTATATGTGGTTGTGAAGTCATATGTATTTCCTCAATCGCCACATGGCGGGATGGTTAAGGGCGGCAGCCCTTAACCGTGGCTCAGGATATCCCGAAAAATACATATATCATGCGTCGCCGCAGGCGACGCATGATATATGTATGGCTTAAATTTCTTCCTGCGGGACGAAGCCGAGCACAGTCAGGACATTGTGCATGGTCTGGACTGTGGCCCGAACCAGGTGAGTGCGGAAGGCTTTGATATTTGCATCGGTCTCACGCACAACAGGACCTGTATGCTCGTAGAAATCGCTAAAATGCGAGGCCAGATCAAACACATAAGCAGCCAGCGTATTGGGGGCCAGTTGCGCGGCGGTTTCGGCCAGGCGGCGCGGGTAGGCGTCGATATGGCGCAGCAGTTCCCACTCGCTCTGCTCCAGCGTTTCGGGCAGATTTTCCAGGCGCTCTGGCGCTGTGTACCCGGCCTCTTGCAAGCGGCGCAGGATTTTGTTAGCGCGGGCGTAGGCGTACTGTAGATAGACGCCAGTGTCGCCATTCGGGCGCAGCGCCTCGTCCATGTCCAGGGCGATTACCTGTTGCAGGCCGAAGCGGATCATAAAGTAGCGGATCGCCGAGGCCGCCAGGGCTGCAGCCGTCTCACCGCTCTCTTCACGCTTCTTGCCTGTTTTCTCCATATAGGCAAGTACATTCTCAACGGCAGTATTGATCAGGTCATCGGCTTTGATCTCGATGCCTTTGCGGCCAGACATCGGATAGAAGTTGCGGCCGTCCGAGGTGTCGATGCCCAGGTTGGCCGCGGTCGAGCGAGAGAGCGTGACCACTTCGTAGCCAATATGCACGAGGTTCTCGGCCTGGTCCTCGTAGCCCAGGCGGCTCAGGCTTTCGCGCACCACCTGCTGCGGATACGACTGGCGGATGTCGATAACGTTGATTGCGCGTTTCGCGTGCCCGAAGCGTTTGGGATCGCCTTCCTGGCTGGCCGCGGTCGTATCGGCGGGCACGCGCATCGTCCAGAGTGTCTGTCCATCGCGCTGTGTGCCCCAGGGTATATAGTGGAACTGGACATTAATGGCCGGATCATCCGTCAGACCAAATTTCCAGAGATGCTGGGCGATATCTTTAGCGGTATAAGTAGCAGTGCCATCGCTGCGCACCAGGATTTTGTCCTGCATGCGCTCATTCTCTTTCGCTGGTTCTTCCGCGCTTGCCTCGTCACCGAAAGGCAGAATCCAGCAGCCGGCAGCGGGACCACTCGCGGGGTTGTCCAGCAGTCCACGCTCGCGCAGCATCGCGAAGGTATGGGTCCACAGACCCGCGCCCAGAATCGCGGATTCCCAGGTAAGCAGGTTGTATGTGATGTTCAGACGCGCCATAGTTTTAAGATGGGCCTGGACAATCTGATGTGAGAGTTCATTGGCCAGCGTAGGGAAGTCTGGCCCGCTCTCCGGTTCTGCGCCGTGCTCGATGGCATGTAGAACCGTCTTACGCAGTTCCAGCAACTCGGGATGCTCCTCGTACTGCTTGCCAACCGCTACGTAAACGCGTGAACAGAAGTAGTCGAACGACTCGCCGGATTGCGGCTGATTGCCACCCGGCACCTCCAGCTTGCCCTGCTGGATCAGCGTAAAGCCAACCACCACATCCGCGACCTGCACGCCTGAATCGTCAATATAGTTCTGCGCTTCCACGTCATAGCCCTGCGAGCGCAGCATGCGCACCACGGTATCGCCGATGCAGGAATTGCGCAGATGGCCCACGTGAGCCGCTTTATTGCTATTGATCGCCGTGTGTTCAACGATCACTCTGGTGCCCTGACCGGACTTATTCTGACCGAATTTTGTGCCCTGGCTCAACACCTGCTCAATAATCGAGCGCCCGATTGCCGGGCGGTTCAGGCGGAAATTGAGAAAGCCAGGTTTGGTCACAGTGATCTCAGCGATAGCTGGATTGCGCGCCTCGCGCAGAAGCTCCGCCAGCGCCTCGGCAATTACCAGGGGGGGGCGTCCCAGCTTATTTTTGCCCGCCCATGCCATGACCGGCATCGAATAATCGCCGAAACTGGCCTGCGCGGAAAAGGCCAGGTTGATGGGCAGTTGCTCTACCTCTACCGCCAACTCCTCCCGGCTCAGATAGCGTAAAACGGCCTCCCGAATCAGCCCCGTCAGATACGTTTGCATATCCTGCGCTTCCGCGTCGGCCATGTGTGGTACATCTTTACGTACTGTCATAAAACCTCAGTGTCACTCGATTGAATGAGTGCAGATAACCTCGACCTGTTTTTGTGGATATTCGTGTAGGTGCCACTACTATAGCGTAAATTAGCAGCGAGGTCAAACGTCCCGCGCGGGCATGATGAAACACAGAGGAGCAGGCCTGACACCTGCTCCTCTGTATAATAGCTCAACCGTGCTGAACAGACACTGATCAGCGTGGGCGTTGCTCAGCTCATCGGGAACGTTGGTAATTGGACCGGGCTTTTGGTACTGGCCAGCATACCTGCGGCCCCTGTGTACCAGGCGAGAAGCGCGGTAATCACACCCAGGTAGCCGCCGATGTGCGCCCAGGTTGAGCCGCCGCCAAAATTGGCGACTGCCAGGGCGAGGAAGGTCAGAGTTAAGAACAGGAAGACACTGATAAGAGCCCCGTTTGTCCTCAATGTACCGAGGAGCCAGAGGAAAGTGAAGAGACCCCAGGCCAGCAGGTAAAATCCTGTACTCGCTGTGCCGAGTTTAATCTGGTTGTTTTGCAGACCCCAACCAAAGGCCAGCCAGAAGGCTCCATACGAAGAAAATGCCGCGGCACCGAAGGTATTGCCCGCGCGAAACTCCCACATGCCCGCGAGCACCTGGCCCAGGCCACCATAAAAGAGCGCCAGTCCAATCACCGCGGTTGGCGCCTCAGTGTACCAGCCGGCGTTGGAGGCACTCAGCATAAAGGTAGTGAGGGCGAAAGCTACCAGACCAAGAGGAGCGGGGTTGGCGCCAGCCGGAGCGGCTGCTTCAGCGCGATCTGCTGCAATTTGAGCCATGAAGGTATCCACCTTTCATCACAAGACGAAGCAATACACGTACAATCATTGATACATGCGTTTCGGCGCGACTCGGATGAGCCACACACTGCTTGCCACAGGCCGGAGCGCCTGCTGATGTCAGATGCGATGCGCTCCACACCATCGTGGACGCTTTATGACTGACGCACTACAAATCTCAGAGTGTGCAGAAATGAGAGTGCTGAAAACCAGAGCGCTTCTTTGCTCTTTCCCCCCTTTCTTGAGTGGTATAGACCACTTGCTGTTTCTAGGGGTAAACCCTGGTAGATCTCGTTTGTACCTATAGTATAGCATATAAGCGCTGGTTTTTCAGCCTCTCAGGGCCTCTGGCCTCACCAACTATCGAACGCGCTGACTAAATTCGTGGATGGAGTTGAGGTGCACGTCGCTAATTCCCCTCTTTATTTCAGAGCATTAGCGCCCCACCTTGCCAGGCAGGGCTGTTGCAAGATCGGGAATAAGATGAGCCTGGCAGGATGGCAAAGGGCAGCTGCCTTCATCATCCCCCGGATGCGGCTGCC
>DASVMX010000439.1:0-7100 GCA_036384215.1 Ktedonobacteraceae bacterium
CCCGCCACATCCTGTTGGAAGAATAGCGCCGCGCAGCGGCGCGAGGGGTTTGCCAACAGTATCTTCTGAGGTCATGTAAAAACCTCACCAGGAGTGGTGCGCTTCCAGCGCATGACGTTTCTTTCTTCGGCTGACTCATCCAGTGCGAACACCGTCTTTAGTGTTTCTGCGCGTTGGTGGTGGAGCCCGACGCGCTGCTTTTCTCTGGCATCACGCGGATGGTTTTGGAGGTGCCCTGTTTGGCTTTGGCGACGTGGATGTAGAGGATGCCATTCTCGTAATTAGCGCCCGCGGACTGGGCGTCGAGTTCGGCGGGCAGGGTGAACTGCTCCTGGTAGGTGCCGTGCTGGATGCTGCTGTGGAGCTGGCGGGCGTTGGCTGGCACCTTTGTGCCGGTTTCCCAGCTTATGGATATCATATTGTTGTGGACAGTCACTTCGATACTCTCCGGTTTGGCCGCGGCGATGGGATAATGAATTTCGTAGCCGTTCGCAGTCTCGTACAGGTCAAGCGGCTTGCTGAAGCGATTCATCCATTCGCCAAGGTGATGGGGACGCAGAGACAGGGCATCGCTCATAAAGCGGTTGATGGCCATCAGCTCATCCATAGGAGAGTAAGGTTGCATTGACATGATCTATTCCCTCTTTCAAGTATTTGAAACAATCTGACCGTAAAGATTCGTGACGGGCAAAAGCTCACACGGCTTTTTAGCCCTTCGCATGTAGTCTAGCGATTGGCAACAAACGAGCTTGCTCTATGGATTGCACGTTCCCGTTTCGCCTGCATAGTGGAGCGAGGTTGGAGCTATCTTCCAGCTATTTTGCTCCCATCTGACATCGTAGATCACGTAATAGAGGTTGACGACAGTTCCTCCAGTGGAAGCGTCTTCGATGGCGTTATCGGTGACCTGGACCTGGAACGTGTTACTGGTCTGCGGGCTGGTCCGGGTAATAGTGATGCAGACATGGCGCGTCTGTTGATAGAAGGGCAGCAGGGCGTCGAAGGAGTACTGCTGCTGGTACGCGGCCTGTAAAAGAGCATAGGCCGCCTGGTATTGCTGTTTGTTCCAGTCGAGATAATACTGCTGGACCGCCGCGATAGCCTGCTCCTGCGCGGCGGGTGCGGGCGTGGAAGAACTGACAACCGCGCTGGTGGACGGGAAGGAGAGGAGGGCGACCGCGCTGGGACGCGCCAGCGCGTGTTGCAGCAGCAGAAAAGATATGAGCAGTACGAGCAGCGAGACAAGCGTGAAGGCGATTTTCAGGAACGGAGAAAAGTTGCCGTCCGCTTTTCCGGGTTTAGGGAGTTTCTTGAGCGGGCGATAGTCAACTGCCTGATAGGTTTGCGTCCCGCCGCGGTCCGGCTTCTGGCGACGTCCCAGAGCTTTCTCAAGATCCCTGGCCAGCGCGCGTGCCGTGGGATAGCGGTCGCCTCGCTCGTCAGCGGTGGCTTTGAGGATAATGGGCTGGATGGCGTCGGGTATCTCTGGGCCCATGCTGCGGATATACCTGAGATGAGGCTCATTGCCGGTCAGCATCTCGTAGAGCACAACTCCCAGGCTGAAGATATCGTCGCGTGGCTCTGGTGGCAGATCGAGCCTGGCCTGCGGAGACTTGTATATCTTCGTGCCTGGTTGATCCGTCAGGGTTAAGATCGAGCCAGCGATATGGGCCACGCCAAAATCCGCCAGGATCAGATCGCCCTGCTTATCGATGAGCATGTTTTGTGGCTTGATGTCGCGGTGGATGACCCCGCGCGCGTGGATATAGTCGAGTGCGGAGGCCGCCTGTTTGATATACGCGCAGGCCTCTCGGGGAGAGATTTTCCCGAAGTTTTCGATCCTGTCGGAAAGTGAGCCATGGGGGAAATATTCCATAACAAAATACGCCACCCCCTGGTATTCTCCCCTGCTGTAGACCTGGATAATATTGGGATGGCGAGCGGCGTCCACGATATTGTATTCGCGTTTAAAGCGCGAGAGAAATCTGCGGTAGGTGTCGGCGGAGCGTTCAGAATTGCGCTGGGGCAGAAACATCTTCAGGGCGCAGACATGACCAGACATCCTATCCCTGGCAAGATAGACATACCCCATGCCTCCTTGTCCGATAAGATCTTCAATCGTATAGCGGTTGGCTATCGTCTGGCCGATAAACGCCCTTGGGTCGATGAGCAAAGTTTTGTCCCTCACCGCGCTCTAATCGACAATGCTTTCTAAATCTATTATATCCCAATTTTACAGCAGCGTCTGCAATCATCTGCCAATTCCTTGTCATAATCGCGTCGTTGTTTCTACGCTTCAGATCAGTTCTACCAACAATCAGGTGCCGGGGAGCAAGGCGATGCTTGCCATCGCCTTGCTCCGGCACCTGATTGTTGGTGGAAGCCTTCAGATCATAGATCTTTCTTTTGTCTCAAAAGGATGGTATAGTGAGTGGCGGGAAGATGTCTGAACAGGTGCTTTGAAAAAACGGCACAGCACCTGTTCAGACATCTTCCAGGCGCGAGACAAAGAGAGCAATGAGAAGGAGTTGTGGACCATGCAGGTGACTTTTGTGGGTGGCGCCAGTGGGGTTGGCGCGAGCTGTCTGGCGATTGAGCTGGCCGGGCAGTGGTTTATTGTAGACGCGGGTGTGCGGGTGGATCGCAAGAGTGATCCGCTGCCGGACCTGGCGCTGCTGGAGGGGAAAGATGTGCGCGCGATCTTTGTGACGCACGCGCACGCGGACCATATCGGCGCGCTGCCGCTGGTTCACCAGGCTTTTCCCACCGCTCCGATCTTTGCCTCGCGCGCGACGGGTCTGCTGATGGAGGTCATGCTGGCCGACGCGCTGCGCATTATGAGCCGCCGCGCCGCGGAAGAGATGGAGATTCCACTCTATCCCCCCGAACTGGTCGGCAGTATGCTCAACCAGGTGCGCCCGCTGCCGGTCGGCGAGACGCTGACGCTGCCCCAGGTGCCGGGGGTGAGCATCCATGCCAGCCGGGCCGGGCATATCGCGGGCGCGGTGAGCTTTAGCTTTAGCGGCGCCGATGGCACGCTGGTCGTCTCCGGCGACATCAGCAGCACACCGCAACGCACAGTGCAGGGCGCGCTGCCCCCTCCGGTGGACCACTGCGACCTTCTGGTGCTGGAATCGACCTACGGCTCACGCCTGCATCCCAACCGCCAGGGCGAGGAGCTGCGCCTGGCTCAGGCCGTGGCGGAGGGTATCGCGCGTGGCGGTCACACGCTGATCCCCTGCTTTGGCCTGGGACGCGGCCAGGAGATTTTGCTGGTCCTGCAAGCCGCGCAGGAGAAGGGGCAGATCCCCGATTTCCCGATCTATGTCGATGGCCTGGTCAGGCGCGTCTGCAATACCTACCTTTTGCTGCCTGAAGCTCTACCACCGGTGCTCCAGCGCCAGATTCGCAAGGGCTATCTGCCCTTTACCGGGCGCAATGTTTCGTTTGTGCGCGACGAGCGCGAACGCGAGCGCATCCTGGCCGGGCCGCCCGCGTGTATCCTCAGTAGTTCGGGCATGCTCACCGGCGGGCCGAGCGTCTGGTACGCCCAGCGCCTGGCCGCGCAGGAGCAGGCCGCGATCCTGATTACCGGCTACCAGGATGAAGAGGCGCCCGGCAAGCGCCTGCTGGACCTGGCCGAGCAGAAAAATAGCACGCTCGACCTGAATGGCACCACCGTTCAGGTGCGCTGCCATGTGGCGAAATATAGTCTGAGCGCGCACGCGGACGGCGGCGAACTGGCTGCCTACGCCGCCGCGCTCAAGCCGCGCAAGGTCGCGCTGGTGCACGGAGATCCCGAGGCCAGGGAGGCACTGCGCCGCTTGCTGGTTGAAACCGAGGTTGTGCTGCCCAATAATGGCTCAACGTTGACGCCGCAGAGCGCGCGTGTTAAACAGAGCAAACGGGCTGACCAGGTTCAGGCGCTGCCTGCCCTGCCCGTGGGTATCGGTCAGGGACGCGAGCTGACGCCGGGCTTGCTGCAGGAACTCTGGCAGGCGGTTTCTCAGGTACCTTCGCTACGCATCGTGACCGCCCGCGAACTGGCTTACACCTGGTTTGGCCAGGCCGGCGAGGCGGAAACCGCGGAGATTCTGAGCGTGCTGGATGAAGATTATGAGCAGCGCTACTTCATTCGCCAGCAAGCGCTTGAAGAGGCCTACCGGGTACGTGGACAGAGCGAAGAGGAACCGGGCGACTTTCTCAGCGACCTCGTGGGCAAGATCCTGCTGGTGGAGATCAGTCCCAATAGTAGCAAGCCGGTGCTCTGCCAGGGCATCGAGCCGGGCGCGCGTATTCGGGTCCAGCATCCGCGCGGCGTCGACTTTGTACGCTCGCGTTACCCCTTTAACACTATTCTGGATATCCTGGGTGAGCCAACCGCAGAGATGCTGGCCAGTCGCTTCGGTATCCCCGAGGGGCTGGATGGACTGATCAAGGCGGCCAGGCGCAAACGCCGTCGCATCTCCGCGCACGAGCTGGCGCAGCACTGCCAGGAAGACGCCACCTACACCCTCGGCGACATCTGCCAGCTCGCCGGGGTTTCCGCTACCGCTCTGGATGATCGCCTGGCCGTGGCCAAAGTTCTCGCGAAAAATCCCCTGATTTTTGTGCAGCAGCGCACCCTGATGGAGGGTGAGGGTCTGGCGCTCTACATGCTGGCGCCGGAATGGAGCGAGGCGCTGGAAATGGAAGAAGAGGCGCTACGCCCTGACCAGAGCTGGATTCAGGAGATCATTCAGAAACATCTGGGTGAGGCCAGCGATCTCTACCGCCGCAGCATCGATCCAGACACCGGCGAAGTCACCCTGGCCTTCCATTTTCCGGCCACCGCCGGGCAGCGTTACGCGCAACAGCTCGCAGCCATTGCCGAGGAGGCCAGTGTGCAGGTTCATCTCACGCCCCAACCACACCAGGGCGAACTCGTGCGCCTGGCCCATCATCTCCTGCCCGCGGGCCTGCGCGAACACGGCTTCCCATCGGTCTACCACGAAAACTGGCTGATCCAGCTCAAGTGCTCGGGGACGGCCTCGCAGGAAGCCATTGCCGCAACTCAACAGGAATTTCACGAGCAGACCGGCTGGCAGCTCGAACTGGACGTGCAGTTCGGCGATCAGCAGGCTGGAGCGCCTGAGCCTGTGCGCAATCCGACCGCGGCCCACCTGGACCAACACGCTGCTATCCAGACTGCCCAGCGTCTGCTGCGCGATCTGCCGGGGTATATCAAAGTTGGCGCGGAACCTGGACGCTGGATCTTGCACGCGCGGTTCCATTTCCCGGATGTTGCCCGCCAGCGCTATACCGAGCGCTTTGCCCAGGTGGAGACAAGCACCGGCTGGCTGGTACAGGTACCCGATGGTATCCACCAGGAAGCCCTGGCCGCCATGGCCCGCGATGTGCTCCCGGCGGGACTCAGAGCAGTTGGCGCGCCTTCCATCTACCACCAGCAGCAGGCAGTGCTGATTCAATGTAAAGGTGAAGCCTCCCAGGAAGAAGTGCTGGCCGCACAGGAGCGCTTCGAGGAAGAGACTGGCTGGCAGCTCACCATCACCGTTCCCGGCTCGCGCGACGAGCTTGAACAGGCTCCGCGCCTGGCTCAGGGCGAAGCACTGGCCCAGATCAGCGCGGCCTTTCGCGGCAATCTCGAACTCTATCGCATTGGAGTCGATAGCCGTCTCAAGGCCTTCTGGCTCCACTTCCACTTTCCAGAAAAAGCCAGCGAACGCTACGCCGAACTGATTACCAACCTGGAGCAGCAGACTGGCTGGCGTCTCTACCTTCATCCAAACGTCCACCAGAAAGCCCTGGTCGAAGCCGCGCTTCGCCTCCTGCCAGCCGAAGTCGACTACTCTGGCAAAAAGAGCCTGTTCCACGAAGCGCTCACCCTGCGCCTGGTCGCCAGCCATCTACCAGACGCCGCCACACAGCAACAACTCGCCAGCCGCTTCCTGGAAACCACCGGCTGGGCGCTTGAACTGGAAGAGGCCAGCCAGGACGGTAATGCTCATTAAGAAGACAGAGAAGCCAAAGACCCGGGAACATCAGCGCCGATGTTCCCGGGTCTCTGGCTTCTCTGTCTTCTTAATGAGCAAAGCCAGCTCTACGAAACGACGGGGTTCAGCAAGTGATCCAACGTCTTGCGGCGCACGCGGTAAGACTGGCGCTGGCCCACGTGAGGAAGCGTTACAGCTTCCAGCACGCCGTTTTTGATCCAACGGCGCACCGTTGTGTCATCCACACGCAACTGCTTGGCAACTTCGCTGACTGTCAGCAAATCGTGATCATCGTAACCAACCATAAAAAACCTCCTGATGTTGCTTTTTCGCAACCTGTCACTTGCACCTAACGGGGCGTTGGTCCCCCCAACTTCTCGATGATGCAATGGGTGACTTATACGCATGTATAATACGTATTATAGCATTCAAATGAGTCGAATTCAATAGCGAGTTTCTACAGTTCTTTCTAACCTATCATAGATACCATAACTAAATGTTAGTGACGCTGCGTATCCCTCTTTCCTGGGATCGAGCCTTTTTTCTTTTATTTGTCTAGGATCGATAAGATTACACATAGGATTGAAAATAATCCCATACATGTACTGCAAAAGTGAACTGCGGGAGCATCGCAAATTAGCTCTTTTCTCTTTAGATATACGAAGAAAAGATACATTTGGTCAACTCAAAACCTGAATGAAAAAAACTCGCTCACCGTTCTCTTAGTAGAACGCGAAATGAGGCATTTTTCACGGTCTGAAACAGATTTCCGCTGTTCTCGTTTCTTTTCTCACCCTCTCTTGAGGGTGTGTCTGATTCTCAGAATCTCCTCTTCTCAGGAGTTTTTGATGTTCTGCCAGCATGCGCGAAGCGCATGCTGGCAGAACAGCAAAAAAACAGGCGAGTGCCGCAGGCGCGAGCACGCGGCCATGGTGGAAACCAGATCCACTCCGAGGAAGCCTCTGCATTTCAGCGTTTTCCGGTTCTGTATGAGTCATCTCTGATTTTGCAAAATCAGGACAAAACGCGTTTTCCCCCCGCCCCAGGAAAAACAAGGGGTTTTGTGAGCGGGGCGCACGGCGCCCCGCTCACAAAACCCCTTGAGAA
>DASVMX010000440.1:0-23662 GCA_036384215.1 Ktedonobacteraceae bacterium
AGACCCCCTACCCGGTGCGCCTGAGCGAAGGTCTGCAATCTCTTAGAAAGCAGGCCATTCAATTAATTATCAGCTAACCGAAGCTCAAGAGCAATAAGTGAAACGCGCCGCCCTCTGCACACAGAGGGCGGCGCGTTTCACTTATTGCTCTTGAGCTTCGGTTAGCTGATAATTAATTGAATGGCCTGCTTTCTAAGAGATTGCAGACCTTCGCTCAGGCGCACCGGGTAGGGGGTCTCGACGCTGAGTGCGCGGTAGGCGGCAGGGAGACGGTTGAGATTTTGCTGGGCAAGTTCGCGAATCTCTGAAAGTGGTGGCAGGCTGCCGGGGATCATCTCTCCATTGCGCATGACCGGGCGCAGCAGGCGCTGATAGTTGGCCGGGCGCGGCTCGTGGGCGAGCTGGATGACATCCTCCTGCCATTGTGGATGACGGTAGATCTCTTTTTTGCCGGGCCAGGTCGATTTCTCGCCGGCCACCTTGACCTTGGGATATTCTGTGCCAGCCTCGTCGACATACCACACCTCTTTATAGACCGCGCCCAGCGCGCCGCCCTCGATGCCTCGTTCCGCCGAGCCAGCTCCACTGCCCAGCGAGGTGCCAACGCCAAAGGAATCGATGGCAGCACCCGTGGTGACGAGTTCGGCAATCTTCCACTCGTCCAGGTCGTTGCTGGCCAGGATGCGCACTGTCTCCAGGCCTGCTTTGTCCAGTTGTTCCCGCACATAGAGCGTATCCGCGACCAGGTCCCCGCTGTCCAGGCGCACGGCTGCCAGCGAATGGCCCAGTGTCTCCTGGGAGCGCAGGGCGATATTGATCGCGGTATGAATGGCCTGGCGAGTATCATAGGTGTCGAGCAGCAGAGTATAGCGGTTGTAGGCCGCGGCGATGGCAGAGAAAGCATCCTCCTCGGTGGGATAGAGCTCGATCAGCGCGTGTGGAACCGTGCCGGTCGCGGGCAGGCGGAATTCATAGGCCGCGTTGAGCAGTGAAGTGCTGGAGCAGCCGCCGATATATGAGGCGCGCGCGACCGTCAGCGGCTCCTGGGCGCGGCGGAAGGCAAACTCAGAGACGCGACGTTTCTTGCCATCCAGTTCAGCGGCATAGGCAATGCGCGATGCCTTGGTCGCCACCAGCGTGGCCAGGTTGATAGACTGCAACAGTCCAGCCTCAATCAGCAGCGACTCACGAAAAGGCGCGGTAATGCGCATAATCGGTTCCTGGGGAAAAGCGATTGAGCCCTCAGGCATGGCCAGGATCTCTCCAGTAAAGCGCAGACTGCCCAGCTCATCCAGAAAGCCCGCGTCATAATCGCGGATATGGGCCAGGAAGCGCAGCTCTTCGGGGGTATAGCGAAAAGCCTGTACAAACTCCAGCGCGGCCTCAATGCCCGCAACCAGCAGATAAGCGCCACCAAAGGGTGCAGTCCGCGTGTACAGATCAAAGGTGGTCAGGCCATTAGAGCCTGTGCGCCAGCTTACATAGGCAGCGTCCGGGTGATACATATCGGTCATTAATCCTGCATGGATATCAGGTGCTCGGCGATGCATGCGGTTCTCCTCTTTCCTTGCCAAATAGAGACTTAGTGTATAGTATACAATATGTGGGCAAAATGTCAAAAGATGTCAACCTATCCATGCAAGAGTTGAATGAGATCGGCGCCGGGGCGCCGATCTCATTCAACTCTTGCATGGATAGGTTGGAGGGGATGTTTTTAAATGGACTGATAATCGTATGAAGTCAGATTGACAGGGTAATCTTGGATATGATACGCTCTAAGACGGTACTTACAAATTTTTAGCCAGCCAGCCTGTGCCAGTCGGGATAGAGCGCCCTTATGCATCCTGCTGGTAGACGCGCCAACGCAGAAAGGAGTATGCGCGTTGTGCTGGAATCAGTCACTGTCTGTCCACCTTTTTTTCTGCTTATACTATAGGCGGAGTCTATCCCTAAATAACCACACAAAGGAGTATTGACGACGATGAAGCGCGAGATTACCGTGACGGTCAACGGCCAACAGCATCGTTCCGAGGTTGAGCCCCGGTTGTTACTGGTTCACTATTTACGCGAAGTGTTGGATCTGACAGGAACCCACGTAGGCTGCGATACCTCACAGTGCGGCGCCTGTACTGTGCTTCTGAATGGCGAATCGGTAAAGTCCTGTACTGTTCTGGCTGTGCAGGCCGATGGCGGCGCCGTGACAACAATCGAGGGCCTGGCCCCCTCGGAAGAGAAACTCCACCCCATCCAGGCCAGTTTCTGGGAGAAGCATGGTTTGCAGTGCGGCTTCTGCACGCCGGGCATGATCATGGCCTCGTATCAACTGCTCAAGACGAATCCCGATCCGACCGAAGCCGAGATCCGCAAGGGTTTGGAGGGTAATATCTGCCGTTGCACCGGCTATCAAAACATCGTGCTCGCGGTTCAGCACGCGGCTGAGGAGATGCGTACGACTACCTCCGCGCCAGTGGGTGCTGGTGGCGCCGAGTAGTTTTTGATCCTGATTTTTCTGTAGAACACTCTCCTGTTGCGCGAGACGCACCTCTGGCGGGGAGCGCAACCTGCAGAGGCATTTTCTGTTGCCAGAAGCGAAGCGGCTTTCTGGTGGCTTTGCCTGAAGAAAGGATCGGTCTCGTATGGGTATTGCTGCTCTGGTAGGTTCGCCGGTCAAACGGCGCGAAGATCCTCGCCTGATCACTGGTCAGGCCACCTATGTTGATGATATTAAGCTGGCCAGTATGTTGCACATGTCAGTGCTGCGCAGCCCGTATGGCCACGCGCACATTAATAGCATCGACACGACAGCCGCGCGCCAGCATCCTGGCGTGGTGGCGGTGTATACGGCGGAAGACCTCAAGGGGATTGTAGGAAGTATTCCCGTGGCAGTGCCTGTCGGGCACATTGCCGAGGGCATGGGGGTGCGCGGCCCGCTGGCCGAGGGGAAAGTGCGTTTTTATGGCGATCCTGTAGCGGTGGTAATCGCGTCCGACCGCTATGTCGCGCGCGACGCGCGTGATCTGATCGAGGTGGACTACGAGCCGCTGCCAGCCGCGGTCGACGTTGAGAAGGCCATGCAACCTGGCGCGCCGCTGCTGTACGAAGATTTTGGGACCAATGTGGTGCTCTCCAGTCATCCCGATTCCGCGGACATCGATGCTGTTTTCGCGCGGACGGTCGCCGATGGCGGTTTTACGCTAAAGGCGCGCTTTGTCAATCAGCGCCTGGCGCCGATGCCAATGGAGACGCGCGGCGTGGTGGCGCAGTTTAATAAAGCCGATAAGAAGTTAACGGTCTGGAGTTCATCGCAGATTCCCCATCTACTGCGCAACCTGCTGGCTTCGCAGCTTGGTCTGCCGCAGCACCAGGTACATGTGATCGTCCCGGAGGTCGGTGGCGGCTTCGGCTGTAAGCTGAATGTTTACCCCGAAGAACTGGTTGCCTCGTTTGCCACTATGAAGCTGGGCCGCCCGGTCAAGTGGATTGAGGATCGCAGCGAGAATATGGCCGCGACCATTCACGGGCGCGACCAGGTCGATTATGTGGATGTTGCGGCCACAAAAGAAGGCAAGATCGCGGCGGTGAAGATCCACGGTATTTCCGATCTGGGTTCCTATTCCCAGATTTTTACCGATGTGATCATGATTGCCTTTGGCTTCCCTGTTTCGTGCGGCTCGTACGACATCCCCAACATGCACTTCAGTTTTGACCTGGTCTTTACCAACAAAGTGCCGACAGACGCATATCGTGGAGCTGGTCGGCCAGAGGCAACCTATCTGATCGAGCGTGTGATCGATCTCGTGGCGCGCGAAGCGAGCAAAGACCCGGCTGATGTGCGCAAGCTCAACTTTATTCAGCCCGATCAGTTCCCGTACAAATCGGCGGCGGGCGCGGTCTACGACACTGGCGATTACGAGCCAGCACTGGATAAGGCCATGGGCATGATTGGCTATCAAGAACTGCGCGCGGAACAGGCACGGCGGCGGGCCAGCGGCGACAAGAAACTGCTGGGCCTTGGCATCTCGTCGTACATTGAGATCTGCGGCTTCGGTCCCAAAGGGACCGCGCCGGTGGGCCTGTACGAAAGCGCGCGTATGCGCGTGGAGCAGAGCGGGACCGTGATGGTCTACACCGGCGCTTCGCCGCACGGTCAGGGAGAAGAGACGACTTTCGCGCAGATCGTGGCCGAGGACTACGGGATTCCGCTGGAGCAGGTGGTCATCCTGCACGGAGATACCGACTCGACTCCCGAGGGACGCGGCACTTATGGCAGCCGCACCACGGCGGTGGGTGGCTCTGCGGTCTACACTGCCGCGCAGCGCCTCAAAGAGAAGATGAAGCAGATTGCCTCGCATATGCTGGAGGCCAGTGTTGACGATATTGCGCTGGAGGACGGAAAATTCTCCGTCTCCGGTTCGCCACAAAAGTCGGTAACCTTCAACGAGGTTGCCCTGACGGCCAATCTCTCCAACACACTGCATCCTAGCATCGAGCCGGGCCTGGAGACCACGGTCTTCTGGGAGCCGCAAGCCTGCGTCTTCCCTTTCGGCACGCATATCTGCGCCGTTGAAGTGGATCGCGATACTGGCGAGGCGAAGATTGTGCGCTATGTCGCAGTCGATGACTGCGGGCGCCAGTTAAACCCCCTGATCATCGAGGGCCAGGTCCACGGCGGCATCGCCCAGGGCGTGGGCCAGGCCATGTTCGAGGGCGTCGAATATGGCGAGGACGGGCAACTGCTCACCGCCTCGTTGATGGACTACGCCATGCCGTACGCGCACGAACTGCCGCACTACGAGCTCAGCAGCACAATCACGCTTACGCCTGTCAATCCGCTGGGCGTCAAGGGCGTCGGCGAGGCCGGCACGATTGGCTCGACCCCGGCGGTTGCATCTGCAGTGGCAGACGCGCTGAATGTCGCGCACGTCGACATGCCATTTAAACCTGAGAAACTGTGGAAAGTCATCCACCAGCAATAGATTAGAGGAGAAGTTTGTATGTCTATTCCAGCAGCCTTTGATTATCATGTCGCGAAGACGGTGGATGATGCTGTCGCGCTGCTTGAGCAGTATGGCGACGAGGCCAAGCTGCTAGCCGGCGGCCACAGCCTGCTGCCAACCATGAAGCTGCGCATGGCCCAGCCAGGTCACGTGATCGACCTGGGGCGCATCGATGGCCTGTCGTATATTCGCGAGGAGTCCGGTCATGTCGCGCTTGGCGCGCTGACCACCTATAGCAAGATCGAGCGCTCAGACGTGCTGCGCCGGCATTTCGCGCTGCTGCCCGAAGGCACCGAGCAGATCGGTGACCAGCAGGTACGCAATCGCGGCACTATCGGGGGCAGTGTGGCCCACTCCGATCCCGCCGCCGATATGCCCGGCCTGGTACTGGCGCTCAAAGCCACCATCGTCGCACAGGGCCCCCGCGGCAAACGCGAAATCGCCGCTGATGACTTCTTTCTGGACCTCTTCGCCACCGCGCTGGAGCCCAACGAAGTCATCACCGAGATCCGCCTGCCGTATCTGCCCACGCACTCCGGCAGCGCCTACGAGAAACTGGCCAACCGCGCCTCGCACTACGCCATCACCGGCAGCGCGGCGGTCGTCACGCTCGCCGCTGACGGCACCATCGCCGCGGCCAGCGTCGTCATCACCGGCGCCTCGGTCAAGCCCACGCGCGCCAGCGCCGTCGAAGCAGCTCTCATCGGCAAAACGCCCGACGAAGCCACCATCGCCGCCGCGGCCAACCTCGCCGCCGATGGCCTGGAGCTCGTCGAGGACATCCACGGCTCCAAAACCTACCGCGCTCAGATGACCGCCGTCATCACCCGGCGCGCCCTCACCCGCGCCATCGCGCGCGCGTAGCCCGGCTTTTAGCTGGAAGAAAGAAGGAAGCCAGGACCGGCGCGGAAACTGCGCCGGTCCTGGCTTCCTTCTTCTCGTATCTTTTATTTTGGGGTGGACTCCACTCTGGGCTGTTCCTGGAATGGCGTGGCTTTCATTTCTTCGATTGCGCGCGGAGAAGTGCTCGCAAGCTCTGCCGGCTTTTGCGCGCTGGAGCGGAAGACCAGCTTGTTTGAGATGAAGAAGTTATAGAAAAACTGCATGACAATGCCGATGAGGCTAGCTATATACTGGTCGACGTGGAAGAGGAAGAAAAGCGTCCAGGAGACGGCCAGAGAGATTAACATGGCCGAAATACTGGTCAACTGGCCTTTAAACGCGCGCCTGACCCATTCCCAGCCGTGGATATCCTTGACCTGCTCTCTGTACGTAAAGAATTGATTCAGGGTAAAATTGACAATATTACTGACCTCAAAAGCAAAGAACCAGGAGATAGGATAGAGAAAGATGCTTTTTTCAGGAATTGCCAGACCAAACAGGTGGGAAAAGCAGAAGAGGGCGCCTTCATTGACAAAGATGCCGATGCCGCCAACTAGAGCATAGCGAAAAAGACGTATTTTTAACAGGCGCTGTACGAGAGAAACCATATCTGAGATACTCCTGTGCCATAAGTGTAGATGTATTTGTGGTTCTTGTGCCCATCCTATCACCTTCCGATTTTTCCTGCAAGCATTTACCCCATTTTGGGTGCCCGTCATTTTCTAACTCCTCGGCACCCGCGGCGGAGTAAAAGCTACAGGGCTTACTTCTTTGCAAAAACGAGGAAAATGTGGGTGAGAGCGGTCGGACCTCCCCGGCTTTGCGCTCTCACCCACATTATTCAGAAGGGTATCTGTTGCAGGTTCTATTTTCCCCTGACCACTTATCCCAGAACACCTTATGTTTATCACACTCACACTGACCACCTGACCACCCATAAGATGCCATTCCATAGCTTTTTTAGTCCACCATGTAGCGCTTTCTACCTCGTATCGTCTTCCACCAGCTCACCTGGCTACCCGCCACACACCCACATCTTTTTTTTATTCCCTACCAGACATCTCTCGCTTCTCCCGCGCCCCTCCCAACCACCCACAGCGTTTATCAGCCACCCTTCCATCTTCCCCTATATCTCCCACTCCCTTCCATCTTCCACTGCAAAATACGTGCTATCCATCCTCCTCCCCACTTCCCTTCCAACCGGTCCAACTAATTCAGCATCCCCCACTACCTATCCACCAGTTCGCCTGTCCTCGCCACATCGCCCCTTTTCTCCACCCTCCCATCCGCGCCTCACCATTCCTCCTACACGTTTAAGTATACTGACAACTGCTGAAACATACATGAAGGTCATTCTTTTATTCTGAATAATCTGTCATAAAATCAAAAAGTTATGTCAATTAACAAATATCAAAACATTACAATCTTTTCACCTGACAAAAAAGGCACAATGTCGCAACAAAATACAACGACATCGATACATTAGTCGCAGATAGTGTCTGCCGGGTCATCTCTTGTCCGCTAAGCAGGGGAATGTGTTATACTGGCTTTAGCAAAACGAACCTACATTGCTGTTAGAGAAAGGATGCTGAGAGGTGGCTAAAGAGCAGTCTCTAGACAATTTGTGGTTGGCTCAAACGCTCTTCGACCTCGGGGGGGTCCAATTTGGGAACTTTACCGTCAGCGAATCTACGGTCAGTTCCCCTGTTTTTGTCAACCCCAAGGTCTTGATCAGTAACCCAACCGCCTTGCGCGTCGCAAGCAAACTGATGCAACAAGAAATCGACCTGGCGCAATCATTACGGCGTCCGCGCGTTCATCCCTTCGCTGTCGTGGCGGGCGTTCCAGTTGGCGGCCTGTTGCTGGCATCGGCCTATTCGTTGGAAACAAACATCCCGATGATCTACGCGCGCACACGCCCGGAGGGCACAGGGACGCGCGGCATTGAAGGTCGTTTCACTACAGGCGACACCGCCTTGATTATTGATGATCTGATCACACGAGGCAGCAGCGTCCTGGAAACGGCAAAGCTCCTGGAAGAAACTGGCTTGAAGGTCAAAGATGTGATTGTGCTGGTAGACCGCGAACATGGGGCAACCGAGCGTCTGCGTCATCTGGGCTATAATCTGATCAGTATTTTGAAGTTGGACGTGATGCTGAACCACTATATGTCACGTGGCCTGATCAGCGAGGAGACCTATCAAACCTGCGCGGAATATTTACGCGGGAAACAGGGCCAGGCTGAGACAAATTCGGCCCTTGATGCCTGAACGCTGCAAAAAAGCAAACAAAGATCCCGGACACCCGTGCTGTCCGGGATCTTTGTTGTTCTTCGCGTCCTGTGGCCGTTAACGCTGCGGATAGCCTTGCGGCTGCGGGGGCTGCGGAGCACGCGGCGGTACGACCTGCGGCTGAACAGAAGGTCCGTCGTAGCGCGGCTCGTGACCATCGGTAGAGGTACTCGCCGCGTGGTTTTTCACAATACCCAGCAGCGGCTCGATCAGGTCAATCGGCAGGGGGAAGATGATCGTCGAGTTCTTTTCAACCGCGATCTCAGTCAGCGTCTGGAGATAGCGCAACTGGAGGGTCGCGGGCTGCGAACCAATGACATTGGCAGCCTGCGCGAGCTGGGCGGACGCCTGTAGTTCGCCTTCGGCGTGAATGATCTTGGCGCGTTTCTCACGCTCGGCCTCTGCCTGCTTGGCCATCGCGCGCTGCATAGTCGCTGGCAGTTCAACGTCCTTAATTTCCACCGCTGTGACTTTGACGCCCCAGCGCTCGGTGTGCTCATCGATGATGCTCTGGAGATCGCGGTTAATCTTATTGCGCTGCGCCAGCAGTTCATCGAGTTCAGACTGACCTAGCACATTACGCAGAGTGGTCTGCCCAATCTGTGTGGTGGCCTGAACAAAGTTCAGCACATTGACCACCGCGGCAGTCGGATTGACCACGTAGAAGTAGACAACGGCTGTGACTTTAATGGTCACGTTATCGCGCGTAATCACTTCCTGCGGCGGCACGGTCAGAGTGACGATACGTAGATCAACCTTGACAATGCGCGAGATGAAAGGCGGAACAAAAAAGAGGCCCGGCCCCTTCGCGCCGATCAGACGGCCCAGCACAAAGATCACACCGCGCTCATACTGCTGCACTACGCGGATTGAGGCCAGCACCAGCCAGAGGGCGATGATTGCAAGGACGATAACAACGACTGTTATCAGAACAGTAGGGTCCATATCTCTATTCTCCTTTGACTCCCTCGCGAGATTTCCGGTCAGCCGGTAGAGAGGGAGCAGCGGCCAGTTGAACGTGTAAAAGCAAGCCATCCACCGCGGTAATCCGCAGTTCGGAACCGGCATCAACCGTAAGCGTCGGAGGCTCAAGCACCGCGGACCAGTCCTCGCCGCCATAGCTCACACGACCCGTTGGCAGAAGCGGCGTCAAAGCCGTGACGGCTGCGCCGAGCATCCCCTCTGGTCCAGTGTTCACAGGCGTGCGCCGGAGGCGCAGCACGACCACCACCACGTAGAAGCCCAGCGCGCCCACCAGGGTACTCATGCCCACCACGACAAAGGGATTGACCTGCGGCCCCTGGTAAGGCCCTCCGCTGCCCGTGTTAAAGAAGAGCAGGGCGCCTACAATCAGCGAGAGCACAGCCCCCACAGTCAGCGTCCCGTGGGTGGGCACGCGCGTATCGATGATGAGCAACACCAGGGCCAGGAGCATCAACCCCAGCCCGGCCCAATTGGGCGCGAGCGAGCCAGCGCCAAACAGGAAAAGCAGCAGGGAGATTGAGCCCATCACACCAGGCAGGATCAGGCCAGGATGCGAGATCTCGATATAGATGCCGATGATGGCCACAATAAAGAGTATGAAGACGATATTTGGGTCTGTCAATAAACCGTACAGGTTGTCGACCAGGCCGGGGTTGAGATTGCGCACACTGGCCCCGGCAGTCTGCAGGGTTACGTTCTGCCCGCTCGCCAGGATTACCACGCGGCCATTGGCCTGGTTGAGCAGATCGTTCAGGTCGCTGGCGCCAATATCGATCAGTCCCTGATTCAGTGCCTGCTGATCTCCATAGGAGGCCGCGCTGGTGATCATCTTTGTGGCCAGATCGACGTTGCGCTTGTAGCGCGTTTGAATGTTGGTGATGTCGGTCACAAGCACGCTCTCAACCTTGGACTGCATGGTCGAGCCCAGGTTGCTGCCATCGCCATTGACCGGGCTGGACGCTCCGATGGTCGTCGAGGAAGCCATGGCGGAGATTGGCGCGGCCAGCGTCACCAGCGCCCCGGCCGAGGCCGCATATCCGCCCGACGGCGAAACATAGGTGATGATCGGCACCGTGCTATTCAATTCAGCACTGATCATGCCCTGCATCGCGTCAATCGCGCCCCCCGGCGTATTGATCTCTACCACCAGCGCGCGCGCGCCATCGCTCTCCGCGCTACTTATAGCCTCGGTGAGAACACGCTGAGACGATGCATTGATCTCGCTATTCAAGACCATAACATCAACCGCCGCACCCGCCGCGCGCGCGTCAGCAGAGACAGAACGGCTCGTACCCGCCAGCGCGAGCAAAGCAAGTAGTATCGCGAGTAATACAGGTGACAGGCCTCGCAAAATCGAGAACCGGAGCGCGCGCCGCGCCGCTCCATTCCTTGATCCGCACGCTATTCCGCGTGGTGACTGGCGCGAAAACATGGCTAAATCCTCCAGTTATTTGAGATAACGCGCCTGGATTGACTGGTATCGTTTTCCGCTGTCATCATACCACCATCTCACGCGAAAAACGATGGCTTTTTCTGCTTTTTGCCCCGGTAATTTCCAGTAATGCTTCGCTCTTCCGCCTCTGTTCTCCCTTCCACCTGATCAATAGCATATTGCTATAGTTAGAATATAGCATATTGCTATTTACTTTGTCAAGAGGAAGAATTGTAACTATTCAGGTTTTCTGGCTCTGTGATTCCTCGGCGCCTGCGGCGCTTCGCCAGGGCCTGGAAGGACTGTTTCGGGTGCGAGCTGTGCCCGCACCCGAAACAGTCCTTCTTAATGGGCGAGCCACCGCAGGTGGCGAGGAGTGAGCTATTACGAGCATTTTTCAGCATTTTTCTTTGTCTGCTCATTGATTTATTCCTTTTCTTCAGCGAAGCTAGCTATTTTTCTCTCAATCCACGCCAATTCCGCGTCGCACTTGTGGATGTGATAGTCAGGTATCTGAAGCAAGTACGGCATTTCCTCTTTGCTGATCGCTGTGTTTGCCCGCAGGTGGCGTATGCCGTGGGCATAGTGATCGCGCAGGGCAGAGAGGTAATCACGCCGCTGGTGCAGGATCATGAGTTGTTGCGTTGGAGACAAGAGAACAAATTTCGAGAGTTTAATGGTAAAGACTTCCGCGTAATCCCGGCTATATTCGCCAGGCTCCAGCATCAGAGCAAAGAAACGCTCCCGGCCCTTTTCGGTAATGCGGTAAGCCTTGCGTTGTGGCCCTCGTCCTTCCGAAACAGGCGCGGGGTGCTGTCCCACCTCTGAGATAAGTAAACCTTGCTGTTCCAGTCTGCGAATAAGCGGATAGAGCGTGCCCCAACTCAAGCGCTGGAATGGACCCAGGATGCGCTGAATAATCTCATACAAGCGATAGCCGTGGTGAGGACCAGTCATCAGTTCGCCAAGCACAAACAATTCATAGACGGGACTGGCATTTCTCCCGCTCGCAGCCTGCTCCTCGTTTTTTTCATTCCTGTCATCATCAGGCAACGTTATCAACTCCTTCTCTATCGAAACGCTATAGCTGATTATATCGAAACGTCATAGAGAAAGTCAAGAGCAAAACAGTGTCCGGGCTAGTGAACATACCAGTATCTGATAGAACAGGGCAGTCAGGCGCCGCTGGACTGGAGGGATTGGATGGCGGCAATAGTAGCCGAAGTGTAATCATTGCCCTGGAGAGCCTGCTGGAAGGCTTCGGTCGCGCGATGATATTGCTCACTGGTTAAGGGAACCGCGCTGCCGCCGCTCATAGTAACCTGGACCTGGGAATTGTGTTTGTGATGGGATTGAGTAACGACGATAGAAATAACAATGGTATTCGAGCTGACGACTGGTGTTTGAGAAAGGTGAGAAGCATCCCCGTCACCAGATGGTATGCTGGTATTCACGATCAGCGAGTAGGAGAGCAGAGATTGAGCCTGCTGGCAGACCTGATTTTGATCGAGAATATTGGCCGCGTCATTCACCGAACACGCGGTGGCCGGGCGCGTCGTGGCTGTTGGCGTTGACACAGCCGCAGTCGCGGTCGCGGTCGTCGATACGGAGAGCTGGCCGCTCGCCTGGTTCCCCTGGCGAACCAGGGCCAGCAGCGCACCTCCCAGTACCAGAAGCACAATCAACAGGCCGGCAATCACCGACCAGAGCACACGGTTGGCGCGCACTGGCCGGCTGGTAGCAGCGGGCGAGCGCAAGGGAGCCGCCAGCGAGGTCCGTTGAACAGCCACGGTCGGATCAGTATAGAGACCAGCCGCGGCCACTCCCCCCGGCTGCGCGGTAAGCAGTGGAGGGTTATTCTGCAAAGCCTGGTTATAGGCAGTCTTGAAGTCGCGCGCGCTCTTGAAGCGCAGCCGCGGATCTTTCTCCAGGGCGACCAGTACCGTCTGCTCAACCGCGGGCGGGATCGCCGGATTGAGTTGTGAGGGAGGCAGTGGCGGCTCGTGGAGCTGCTTTTCCACCACTGCGAGAGAATTGGGACCAGTAAAAGGCAGTTTCCCTGTCAGCATCATATACAACACAATCCCCAGAGCGTAAATATCGCTGCCCTGGCTGGCCGACTCCTCAAACAGCTCCGGCGCCATATATTCAGGTGTCCCCACAAACGCGCCCGTCTGGGTCAGGCCATTTTCTCGCTCAAGCAATTTGGCAATGCCAAAATCAGCCAGGTACGCGTAGGAATCATCGCGCAGCAAAATATTTGAAGGCTTGATATCGCGGTGCAGAATGCCGCGCTCGTGGGCATATTGCAGAGCATCTGCCACCTGATTGAGTAGCTGACCCGCCTCAAGCACAGTCAGCGGCCCGCGTTCGCGCAGGCGATCCGCAAGCGTGCCATGGCTGACATAGGGCAACACCAGATAATGCCAGGGACCATCCTGGCCATGGTCGTAAACCGCAAGAATATGCTCATGCACCAGTTGCGCCAGCATACCCACCTCCTGCTGGAAGCGAGAAAGCTCGTCAGTTCTCGTGTGATGCACAATTTTCACCGCAACCTCGCGCCCCAGGTGCTCGTCATATGCCAGATAAATCTCAGCCATTCCACCTCGCCCGATCAGCCGCCGCAACTGATAATGCCCTAGCGTTTTCCCTGTCAATGCCTCTTGCATAGTAAAAATGGTTACTCCTCTGCGTGTTATTGATTCTTTCTTTTCTTACCACGAAGAAAGGGAGGAATAATAATACGGAGAAAGTGAATCAGAATAGCTACAAGTTCCCCTTTTCTTCTCTCCCTGAACACCCTCTCCAGACCATCACCCCCAGGATGGCTACTCCTGAAATAAAGCAACCCTCTTGACTGTTGATATACTACAGAAGCACAATTTTCTATAGCTATTGGCAATCACGAGATTTCCCGGTGTGTGGCCCTCGCAATAAACAATAGCAATACATACAAATTCCAAACTATTTATCTCGCATAGATAGGCAGAAGAAGGGACTTACGTCTATGAGCATGTCGAAGCGCTGCATTCCTTATACGCCGCGCACCCGCGAAGTGAAAGAGAGCGTTTTTGCGCTGATCACTACAGCGGGGGTTCATTTGCGCGACCAGGAAGCTTTTAATGTCGATGGTGACAATAGCTGGCGCGTTATCCCTGGCGATGTCGACAGCCGACAGTTAATGGTGACTCACGATCACTTTGACCACCGGGACGCGGACCAGGATATCAATTGTATCTTTCCAATCGACCGTTTGCGCGAACTGGCCGCCGAGGGCGCTATCGGGGGCGTAAGCAATACGCACCTGGGCTTTATGGGCTTTACACAAAACTTTCGCGATCTCTACGAACGAGCCGCGCCTGAGATGGCAAAATTGATTCTGCGCTCGAAAGCCGATGGCGTGATCCTGACCGCTGGCTGCCCCCTCTGTCATCGCGTGGTAGCGATTATCGCCCGCGAGGTAGAGATGACGGGCATCCCTACAGTGCTGATCTCTGTTGCCCCCGAACAATCGCAGCAAGCCGGCCCGCCGCGCGTAATCGCGCCCCATCATTTTAAACTGGGCCACAGCCTGGGCGGCGCCTACCAGAATGACCTCCAGCGCAAAATCCTGCTGGACGCGCTCAAGCGCTGGGAAACCCGCGAGGAGCCTGGCCGCGTCTGGAATACCCCCTATCCTGAGTACGATAGCAGCGACTGGACCCCCATTGAGCTACAGGAGGCATAGACCCGTCTGGATACCATCCCCCATGCTGCTGAAACAGGATGAAATGAGTGCCAGCCTAGATCACGCGATCTATGGCTGGCACTCGTTTTTAGAGGACAGAGATCTATACTCCTCGCTTGTTTCCCCAGAGCAAAACGTGCATCTGCGGCAAAACAGTCGCGCTATACCAGCCGTCACGCAGGACACGCTCGATCAGCCAGTCGAGACGGCTGAGGACGCCGGGAAGATCTATTTCATGCGCGAGGTGTGGCGGGGTGTGGTTGCCGGCCTGGAGATAAACGGGCAGTTCGGGATAGCGCTCGGCGAATCCACGTGCGTATTGATAATCCTCTTCGTCAAAGATGACCAGCTTGAGACAGATCTGGGGACCCGTGTCGGGACCCTCCGCACGGGCAGCGGCGAGACAGCGCTCGAAGCGATCCCACCGGGTAGGCCAGGGATTGCCCATGCCCGGGGCTTTGGGCGAGAGAGTCAGATAGGCCAGTTTGGAGAACCATGGCTGCGCGATGCTGCCCTGCGTCTCCAAAGCGAAGGTGTAGCCGTGGCTGCGTCCCAGGTCGATGAACTCTGCCAGGGGTTGCATAGCGGGATTACCGCCTGAAAGCGTCACCAGGATCGGCTGATGATCGGCGAGGCGCTGTACTTCGGCAAACACCTCTTCAGCGCTCTGCGGCGTCCAGTCCGAGCGATACTCGGGCAAAACCGCGTAGAGCGTATCGCAGCGGCCACAGCGATAATCACAGCCGCCAGTGCGCACAAAGACCGTTGGCCGGCCCAGTAACATGCCTTCTCCCTGGATCGTCCGAAAACACTCGGAGATCAAGAGCGGGCGCGTACGTGTTGGTGTCTCCATCCTCTCGTCCTTCCACCTACTGCTTTCCCTGCCAGGCGTGAATGTATTTTGCATGCTATTGAATATCTTTTCCTGGAATGACAACTTCTCAATGTGTCTCGCCGCGCTCCGCGCGCGTCACTTCAACCCAGCCTGTCGCGGTCTCCCACAGCTTCACACGGTATAACAGCGGCTCAGGCAACCCACCCGCGAGCAGCGCGTCCCAGATCCAGTGGGCCACGTTCTCGGCGGTCGTGCGCTCCTCCATCACCTCGTTGAGAAAGCGATGGTCCAGGCGCGCCAGCACGGTCCGTTTGATAATTTCTGAGAGATCCTGTAGATCCATCACCATCCCATCGTCAGAAGCGCCCGCTTCCTGCTTGAGCGGACCGCGCAGGGAAACCTCCAGGCGATATGAATGGCCGTGCAACTGCGCGCACTTCCCCCGATGTCCCGGCAACTGGTGCGCGGCCTCAAATTGCACGGCCTTGGTCAGGATCACCCATCTTGTCTGTTGCATCGACAATGCCTCCTCCACAAAAATGTTGTTACCGCTGCCAGTATACAATTGAGTTGATCTTTTGTACACCTGGGAAGTCTCTCATCAAAAGTGACGAAAATGTGGTGAAGGGAGGGGAAAAATGCATGTCTTCCCCTCCCTTCACCACATTTTCGTCACTTCTCAATTATTTGAGAACGCGGAACGTAAGGTGTGTGACCCCGGTGGACTCGATGACTTCGGTGCTCGCCAACTCAATAGGGGCGTCGAGCTGGTTGAATAAGCGTACGCCCGCGCCGAGCAGGACAGGCACGAGGTCGATATGGATTTCGTCGAGCAGACTTGCTTTGAGGCACTGCTGCACAAGCGTCGTAGAGGCCACGGCGACGCTTTTGTCGCCCGCGATTGCCTTTGCCTGTTCGAGCGCGCTTGCAAGGCCATCTGTGACAAAAGTGACCGGCCAATCGGCTTTGACCCATTCTGGCGGCTCTCGATGGGTCACAACCACGACAGGCGCGTCGACAGGATGCCTGCCGCCCCATCCTCCGGTTAACTCATATAATCTTCGCCCGGCGACCAGCGCCCCCACTTTTGTCTGAGGCTCCGTAAAGATGTGAACGCTCTTCTCTGGAACCTTAAGTTCCAGTTCCCCATGCCCCATTGGAACCTTTAACTCTGTATCGCCACTATTCATCCATTTAAAAAGCAAATCAAAATTTTCCTGTGGCCCGGCAACATAACCATCTAATGACATCGAAAAACCGGTGGTGATTTTTCCCATTGTGCTTTTCCTTTCCCATTTTTCAATCTATACCGCACCTGTTGCTGGTAAGCTTCCAATCAAACTCGAATGTCTTGAGAACGCGAATATAATACCTGAAAACGCTGCGAAAGTATTGTACAGAATGGCAAATCGCTCCTGGTTTACACGAATGGCCGATCCGAGCAAATGCGCGTCGAAGCCGCTGCCTCGATAATCTGAGCCGGCGTATGACCAATCCATTGTTTCAATGACCGGGTCAGATGTGGTTGGTCGAAATAGCCAGCTTCATACACGGTGTCAAGAATCGGCATACCTTGCCGCAGGAGATTCGCCGCCAGTTGCGCGCGTTCGAGCTGGCGGATATGGCTCTGCGTTATGCCGGTTGCCCGCAAAAAACGATGCCGCACGGTTCGAGACGCCAGTTCCGGCTCCAACAGCTGGTTCTGCAAAACAGCGTTTACCATTGGATCACTTGCCAGCACCTGCTCGCGCGCCAGCCTGTTCACAAAAGTATCCGCGTTTTCATAGTCAGGAAACTGCCAGGTAGAACCACCCAGCCAGAAGGATTGCCCCGCTGCGTCAGGCATGACCGTCTCGCGATCCAGAATACTTCTGGTGGGCAGATGGGGCATAAATGTGCCCAGCTTCAATTTGATCCAGAGCAGTTCAGCGCCATCAGTATAGGATATCTGGCCTGACCTGGTCCACGGTCCAACGACCAGTAGATCAACCTTGCCATCGAGTTTCCGCAAAACCATGTGCCAGTGGCTCTCAGCCGGACGAATAGAAAAGCCTTGACCCACGGTATAACCACACATAACCGTTTCTACGAATGAGGACTCCGACGCTCTCTCTTCAAAAATAATGCTCATCTCATTCTCCTTCCCATACAGAGCCATTCTTTTTGGCAATCCAAAATATTCCGTCAAAAACACTTGACAAATCGCATAGACTTTGGTATTCTTCTCTCATAGAAACACAACCTATGAGGACGGACCAATCAACACCCATGTGACTTCAGGGCATCTGGCCCTGAGATAGTATGGAGAAATCGTATCGCCGCTCTCATGATTTTTGCACAAGGAGGCTGCCATGATTACTACAATCACTCGCCAGGCGATTCATCCTCTTCTCTTTGTGCATGCTTTTTATCCACGCTGCGAAAAACCGCAACCGCTTTATAGTATGTGTTGTGACACGTACCTGGCGGACGAGCGTGACGCCGAACGCTAAGCAGCCCTGCTGCCCGCGCGGAAAAGCCAGCTCTCCCATATGCCCTGCCTGCTCTCAGGAACTATCCCTGCTTGACTTCGAGTAGTCTGATTCCCGGCAGTAGAGGCAACAGCAAGGTACAATCAGCACGTCTCACCTGTTTTTCTCGTTCAATCACATACGCAAAGCATATCTGAAATCCAGTTTTTACCATTTTAACATGCAGATCAGTCATACGCGACTCTCAATAGAGCGCGTGCGAACCCAGCCACGCCCTGTTCGGCTAATGGCAGGCCGCGCCCCTTTCAAGGGCACAACGCGAGTTCGATTCTCGCACAGGGTATCTCTTTTC
Source organism: Ktedonobacteraceae bacterium (assembly GCA_036384215.1). GTDB lineage: Bacteria > Chloroflexota > Ktedonobacteria > Ktedonobacterales > Ktedonobacteraceae > Paraktedonobacter. The sequence goes on from DASVMX010000440.1 coordinate 17,975, forward strand.
CGATTTTGCAAAAACCAGAAAAGAGTGTACCTGTTGTCTGCTCTGTTCGGCTAGTGGCAGGCTGCGCCCCCCTCAAGGGCACAACGCGAGTTCGATTCTCGCACAGAGTATCTGGAGGATGACCTCCTGTCTGCTCTTCCGGTGTAGGTCAACGGTAGACCGCCACGCTTTGGACGTGGATGCTGAAGGTTCGAGTCCTTCCGCCGGATTTGCCCGGCTGAGCACACGGGCAACACTCACTGGCTTCTGCCAGCGAGACGAAGACACCTTTTCTGCCTGTAGCCCAGCGGCCAGGGCGCTATTCCTGGGAAATAGAGGACGCTGGTTCGAATCCAGCCAGGCAGATTTCCCGCCTTCGTCCTTAGCGGACAAGGGCGCGGGTGGGAAACATGGAGCATTGGCAGAGCGGCAATTGTACCTGACTGTAAATCAGACGCCCCACGCGGGCTTCAGAGGTTCGAGTACTCTATGCTCCATTCTGGAAGAGTGGCCGAGCGGTTTATGGCAGCGGATTGCTAATCCGTCGTGGGCGGCCCCGTCCACCGCAAGTTCGAATCTTGCCTCTTCCGCCGTTTAGTGGCTGGCGAGGAGCAGCTATGATAACTGCCTCTCGCGTTGAAAAATATTGGCAGGTGAGCAATGAAGAAAAGCTGCTCGCGTTCAACATGGCACCGTGAAGCCGAGTTGGTTCAGGCGTCGATCCGCAAAATCGAAGACGGCAGTTCGAACCTGCCCGGTGTCTCTGGTTCTATGGTGACCATCGTACAGCGGTCCAGTACTCGGGTCTGTGGCCCCCGCGACGCCGGTTCGACTCCGGCTGGTCACCTTTCTGGTGGTATGGCGCAATCTGGTAGACGCGCGAGTTTCAGATACTCGTTGTTGAGAGTTCGAATCCCTCTACCACCATTTATTTCTGGCGCTGCGCCAGGAGTGCGGTAGCGTGGCGCAACGGGAGCGCAAGTGCCTTTTAAGCACGGGGTTGCAGGTTCGATTCCTGTCGCTACCATCTCGCTCGCGAAGACAAATGGTAGAGTCACCGATCTGTCGAATCGGGAAAAACGGGTTCAATTCCCGTCGCGGGCGCTATCTGGCCATTGCGCAAACGACTGGCCAGAGTATATCGCCGACCTCTGCTTTTGCAGAAAAAGGCATCTTTGGGACTGTAGCTTAACTGGAAAAGCGTCTCTCCTGCAAAGAGAAAGCTGAGGGTTCGAGTCCCTCCTGTTCCATTTTTCGCGCACCAATGGTTCGCAACAAACCGATATAGCTCAATGGATCAGAGCACGCGTCTGATAAGCGTGAGATCGTGGTTCAATTCCACGTATTGGTATTCCTTCCGCCTTGTTGTTCATCATAAGCCGATATAGCTCAGTTGGTCAGAGCGTATGCCTCATAAGCATAAGAGCGTGGTTCGATTCCACGTATCGGTATCCTTTTCATACAATGCCCACCCTTTACCTCAAAAATAATCCTTCTTCCCTGTTCACCCATAAGTATACCAAAAACCGGTGCTCCCAGGAAATGGAAGCAAGATGGAACCAAGGATGAGAAAAATCAGTGCCGGAATACTGACTCTCTTGCGGAATACTATAGAACAGAATATCATAGAAGCGAAAAAAAGATTGCAGGAGAATGTTCTATGGACCCCGAATACACAGTGAAATCCCCGGCCCAGCTTCAGAAGATTGTGACAACGTTGACGGAGCTGTATCCTGGCGCGCGATACGAGCTGAATTTTTCGACTCCGCTGGAACTGCTGGTGGCGACGATTCTGGCGGCACAATGTACGGATGAGAGGGTGAACGCGGTGACGAAGGATCTGTTTCAAAAGTATCGTTCGGCGCGCGATTATGTGAAGGTAGAACAGGAGGAGCTGGAAAAGGATGTTCACCCCACGGGCTTCTACCGCAAAAAGGCCAGCGCGATCCGCGCCGCCTGCCAGTATCTGCTGGATAAACACAACGGCGAGGTACCGCGCACCATGGCAGAGATGGTGAAGATTCCGGGCGTGGCGCGCAAGACGGCCAGTGTGATTCTGGGTAATGCCTTTGGCGTGGTAGAAGGCTTTATCGTTGATACCCACGTGGAACGCCTGGCCAGGCGCTTTGGCTGGTCGCAGCAACGCGACGCGGTGAAAATCGAGCAGGATCTGATGCGCTTCGTACCGCGCGAAGAATGGCTAAACCTGGCTCATTGCATGATTCTCCATGGCCGCAACGTCTGCACCGCCAAAAAACCTGCCTGCGCACGCTGTCCCCTGACGGTCTGCTGCCCATCAGCCTTCACTGAGAGTTAATAACCCGCGAGCTGGCCCCAACTGCCAGCTCGTTCTTGCATGCTCAGAAGTTGCATAAAGAAGACGGCTCAAAACACAATCTTAATCATCCCCTTTTCCCCAGTTCTCGACAAGGGTACGAATATTTTTCGCCACATCGAAAAATGCCAGATCCTTATTCGTCCACTCCGTAACCGCTTTGCCGTCACGAGGTACAGCCAACAATCCACCAAAGGGAGCTTTATGCCAATCTACTGTACGAAGTATTACAGGAATAACACGTGCATTGCCAGCCTCGTGCCTTTCCATCGCTCGCATCATCTCCTCATCATAGCAATAATCCGAGCCCATAAATGAGGGACTGATCAGCAGTAAGATAATATCCGCGCTATTCAACTGCTTCTTAATTGCAGGACCAAACTCGCGACCAGCTCCGATATCGCGATCATACCAGCCTGAAATAAGATTTTGCCTTTTCAAAAGACTCAGATGATTCTCTAGCTCCTTGCGCAGTTTCTCATCTTCATGAGCATACGAATAGAAAATCTTTAATGCCTCGGTATTGCCACCTGACCAATCTTTATGTGCTTGATGATAGTTCTGTTGAAGCCCTTTCAGTTGGGAAAATTCCTGTAGTACGGTTTTTGTGGGAATGGCTCTCCCTCCCAGGTCGGTCCCCTGATCGCGCGAGAGTTTGACGAGGCCACAGACCTGCCCTGTCCTCCGATTTAAGAGAGGCGCTCCACTAAAACCTGATTTTAACTGCCCCTGCTTCAACTTGAGCAAAGAATGTACATCGTCAGTCCAGCCTTCGCACTCAAGCGTGACTGAATCTCCATTGGGGTAGTCCACAGGGCAACCGTAGCTATAGAATGTATCAAAGGGCTCTGCGGCTTCGCCCAGACCGACGCAGGGATGATCTGTCAGTTCCATCTGTAAGAGCGCGATGTCAGGATAGGGAGCCGCGCGATACTCTTTGAGTTGCGCAGCAATGGTCCGCTGCTCGATGGTCTTCTGGCCTTTCCACCAGGTCACTTCGATCCCCGCGTTCTGCTTCTGGGCATCTTCGACAACGTGCGCGCAGGTGAGAATTAAGCCCGGCGCGACAAAAAAACCGGTGCCCTGCGCCTTTTTGGGGCCACCGGGCACGGCAACACGCACCATACACTGGCGCAACAATTCATAACGCGATTGTCCCATTGTTGCTACTCTCTCCTCATATCCGGGTTTAATGTATCCTGTTGCTCAGCGTGCTATCACCCCATTGGAGCGTGATTTTTAAGTTCGCTGTCCCCGTGCCCTTCACCAGCAAGGCGGTCAACTGACCAGATTCAACGGCCATCTCGATCCCAAACTCAACACTCGCGCTCTGGGGCTTTACTTTCTTCAGGGTCGCCATCACTGCTTCCGCGATGCCCTCGATTTTGTCTGTCACGTCTCTAAACGGAAAAATCGTCAATGCGACATCTTCTTCACCACTGACACTGGATTGAATGTCTATGGTAGTACCATCTGCCAGTTCGGCTTTAATCACTCTTGTTCGGCTATTCTCGTTTTCCATCCATTCCTCCTGAATGAAGCATAATTCTCCCAATCCGTTCCTGCTGATTCTCCCTGCACCCTCCTGCAGCGAAAGGCTCACCGCCAGCGATTAGCATAGACACGCATATGGAGTTACATATTAAGTAGTCCTTATTTTTGTAACTCGTGGAATAGTGCATTATATCTTTGTTATGTTTCCGACCCAATTATATCGTTCTATACACAGAAAAGCAAGTGGGAAATCACTGAGAGGCAAGCTCTTGTTTTGTGTATAAAAGATATGCATTGGCGGTAAAACCGCCAATGCATATCTTTTATACACAAAACAAGAACTTGCCTCTCAGTGATGGTGCATGTTTAGAAGCGGCGCAGAGCCTCGAACAGATTCTCGTTATCGGGCATATTGCCGGGAGAGTCTTGAATCTCGACAAAGCGAAGCACGCCCTCTTTGTCAATGCCAAAAAGTGCGCGCTCGGCCATGCCAGCCTGGTGACGCACACCATAGAGATCGACGACGGACCCCTGCGGATAGAAATCCGACAGCAACGGGAACGAGGTACCCATGGATTTGGCCCAGGCGGTGAGCGCGTGGGTGTTGTCCATGCTAATGCTGACAACCTCGGCGTCCAGGTCTTTGAAGCGATCCAGTTCAGCTTCGTACGAGGGCAGTTGCGCGGAACAGACACTGCTAAACGCGAATGGCACAAAGGCCAGCACAACATTTTTCTTGCCCCGGAAGTCACTGAGGCGCCAATCCTCGCGATTTGCTGTCTTCAAGACAAAATCAGGAGCCGTGTCTCCCACTTTCAGGGTTTTACTTTCGGCACGCGGCATCGCGTTACATCCTTCCTATCTTTGCGAATATGCTTGGCCCGGCGTTACTGCTCTCAACTATAAATCGTCTTGCAAGGTAAACGCCAGGGTGTAAAAGGTCAACGGGCAAATAGCAACGAAACTTGCCATTCGGGATTCTAACACTCTCAAACAAATGGTGTCAAATAGGATTGAGCCCGTTTGTTTGCAGAGTTCCCCCTTCTACACTCTCTCTTCTTCCCAATACAGAAAACTGGTGAAGAATAACAAGCAGCAACAGCATTTTAAACGAGGGCAGAAAGGCACGCGATAGCAATCTATCCGCGGGGAAAGAGCATGATACAGAAAGAGGCAACAGCGTCACGCAGCAGACAAACTGCAAAGGGGCCCGCGCGACAGCCAGGGCGGAGAGGCGGAAGCTGGCTACATTCGCTCTGGCAAGCGTTCCTGGATAGACGCAGTCCGCTGGCCTATGTGCCAATGGTTGCGGCCATGGTCCTGCTGTTCTGTGGCGCTTCCTGGCAGTTGTTCTGGGATAATACGGACGCGGCTCGTTACCAGTGCTATACGCTGGCTTTCTGGCAGGGCAGTCAGGGTACGCACCTGCTATCCGCTCACCAGTGCCGTTTCCTGCAACAGTTCGGCGTACCGCTCAATGGAGTCGCGCCCTTTCACGTGCTGCCCTTTGAGTATCCACCACTGACGCTGAGCATCTTTTCTCTGGCCCTGGCCGCGCCGCCAGTGTACTATCAAATCGCCTTCGCCATTGCGATGGCACTGGTGGCTCTGCTGATCTACTGGCTGCTGCTGCGCTTTGGGCCCCGCGGGGCAGCTCTGGCCTGCGCGTTTTACCTGGTACTCGGCTCCTGGGGGACTGCCGAGGGACGCTTCGACCTGGTGCCTGCTGGCCTGACTCTACTCTGCCTGATAGCCGCGGAACGCCGCCGCTGGACCCTGGCCTATATTGCCCTGGCCTTCGGCTTTCTACTCAAGATCTACCCGCTGCTGCTCCTGCCCGCGCTCTTTATGGCTGAACAGATCGCTCATGGGTGTTTCCG
>DASVMX010000441.1:0-1785 GCA_036384215.1 Ktedonobacteraceae bacterium
AAAATTTTCCAAATTTTCCGGCCTGGCCCATTCCACATGTATAAGCAGGAGCTTGCCTCCGTCATTGCGGGGTTGCGTAGCTGTGCAGGCTGGGTACGAGGAAGCTCACGCCGTAGTAGGTGAAGAGCGTGGCGATAAAGCCCAGGGTCAGCAGCCAGGCGATACGTTTGCCGCGCCAGCCGCGAATGCCGCGCGCGTGCAAATAGACCGCGTAGATCAGCCAGGTGACAAGCGCGGAGGTCTCTTTGGGGTCCCAGCTCCAATAGTGGCCCCAGGCGTAGTTCGCCCAGTAGGCGCCAAGAATCAGGGTCAGCGCCAGCAGGGGAAAGCCCGCGATGACCGCTTTATACGCCAGCGCGTCAGCGGCTTCAGCCGAGGGCAGCCAGCGGTGGCGCTGGCCTGCGCCATCCTGTACCAGCATGATCAGACCTGCTCCGAAGGAGACGCAGAACAGCGAGTACGCGAAGATTGCGACCCCGACGTGGATAGTGAGAATGGTTCGGTCCTGCAACGCGGGAATCAGTGCCTCTGTGGGCGCGATCATGTTATAGCTCACGCCCATATACACGGCGATACCCAGCGTGACCAGCGCCAGCAGGCAGATGTAGAAGCCCCAGGCGCGCACGCGTTCGTGGAAACGCGCCTCGAAGACCAGGTAGCAGAGCAGCAGAGCGGTCGTAAAGCTCAGGCTAAACTCATAGAGATCGCTCCAGGGCGCGTGCCGCTCGATCACGGTGCGGGTGATCAGTCCGACCAGTAGAGCCACTACCGCCAGCCAGCCCAGCAGCGCGCCGCCGCGTCCCAGCGTGAGCAGACCGCGGCTGAGCGCGATGGGCTCCTCGCCATCGGGCTGTTCGTGCAAAATTACGTCAGGAAGCGCGAGCGTTGCCACGCCGCCGCCTTCACCAGCGGCCTGGCTCCCCTTCGCCGCTCGTGCCTTCGCGCTCCTGCGACTGGCCGCACGCTCCCGCGCAACCCTTTGCGCCAGCCTGACCGAGCCCAGCGAGTACGAGAGATAGGCCGCGGTCATCAAAACAATCAAGCCCATGCCCGCGTAGAGCGCTCCTTGCGAGACCACCGGCAGCCCACCAGAAGCCACCGCCGCGACAGATGAGAGATGCATACTCAACCTCGATGTATGAGAAAGAAATAGTAATCAAGAATCTCAGCTTGATAGATAGTAGCATAGTTAGTGGGTTTGCGCAAACTCGGCCTGTAGTTCGCGCAGCCAGTCGAGGAGGGCGCGGGTCTGGTAGATTCTGCTGTTGAGAATGACCTGACCAAAGATGGCCTGGTCGCGAATACTGACGGGACCGCGGCGCAGCGCTTCCAGAGAGGCAAGAAAGCGCGCACAGGCGGCGATCTCCTGCTCAAGCAAGACAGGCAACTGGTCTGGCAGGCGGCGCTGAACGAAGTAGAGTTTGATCAGGAAAAAAATGCGAATGTCGCGTGGCCGCTCCACTGGAACGGTCAGCCATTCTTGCAGGAAAGCACGTCCGGCGCTGGTAAGCTGGTAGACCTTGCGCGGTGGGCGCGCGCCCTGTGGCTCCAACTCGGCCTCAATCAGATCCAGACGTTCCAGCTTTTTCAAAAAGGCGTAGAGCTGGCTCATCTCAATATGTACAATCTGTCCCAGCACCTCGCCCTGGAAGCGCTGAAACAGTTCGTAGCCATGCATGGGTTGTTCTTCCAACAATCCAAGGATCGCGTATTCCGCCGGTTCACTGACTTGCATCGTTCTCTTTCACCCGTCGTTTTCTGCAAATTATATCATAGGTATTCCCC
>DASVMX010000442.1:0-2405 GCA_036384215.1 Ktedonobacteraceae bacterium
TGAACAACCGGCTGCCCGCACCTGGACCTGTTAAAAATTCTGAATGTCTACAGAATTTTTTCCTATTCTCTAGAGGTTTCCATAGATTTATCTTGCCAGCGCGCCCTTTTGCGCGCTATGATATGCAAAGAAAACACAGGAGAGCTTGTCTCAAAACCTTTATTATAGGGAATCACAACGGAGGTGAGCTCCGTTGCGACCCTTGAGATAGACGAGGTCGGTCATTTTTGTGTACAATTGAAGCAGGGGGTTTTACGCTCTGCTCGCCGATGTTTGATGAGAAGAACAGGAAAATGATGCAACAATATACTCCTTCAAGCGCTTTACCCGCTCACACTGGTGTGACGCGCTTTATGGACGCGTGCTTCCACCGCCAGCCGGACGCGACGCCAGTCTGGTTTATGCGCCAGGCCGGGCGCTGCCTGGCCGAGTACCGCGAACTGCGCAAAAAGTACGATATTTTGACGATGGCTCGCACGCCCGAACTCTGCGCGCAGGTGACGCTGATGCCTGTCAACGACTTTGGCGTGGACGGGGCTGTGCTCTACGCTGATATCATGCTTCCGCTGGAAGGCATGGGTGTTTCGCTGGAGATTCAGCCGGAGATCGGCCCAATTATTCACCACCCCATTCGCTCGATGCAGGATGTCGAGCGCCTGGTGATTCGCGAGGCCGAGGAGGCGACACCCTATGTGATGGATGCTATTCGCCTGGTGCGCCATGAATTAGAGGGCAAGCAGGCGGTGATCGGCTTTTCTGGAGCGCCTTTCACCCTGGCCTGCTACCTGATCGAAGGCCGTCCCTCGCGCGATTACGGCATCGCCAAGTCGCTGATGTATGGCCAGCCGGAGATCTGGCACGCGCTGATGGAGAAGCTGACCGAAGTGACGATCCGCTACCTGCTGGCGCAGATCGAGGCCGGGGTCAACGTGGTGCAATTGTTCGATAGCTGGGTTGGCGCGCTCAGTCCCAGCGCGTACCGCCGCTTTGTGCTGCCCTATACGCGGCGCATCTTCCAGGCTGTCGAATCCACCGGCACGCCTTCTATCCACTTCGGCACGAGCACGGGCACGCTGCTGGAGTCCATGACCGAGGCGGGCGGTGACATCCAGTGCGTCGATTGGCGTTTTGACCTGGACGAGGCCTGGAGGCGCATTGGCTACGAGCGCGGCATCCAGGGCAATCTCGACCCGACCCTCCTGCTGGCGCCGTGGGAGGCGATTGAAGAGGGAGTGCGCGACGTGCTGCGCCGCGCTGAGAATCGTCCCGGCCACATCTTTAACCTCGGCCACGGCGTACTGGCCGCCACTGATCCCGCCAATCTGCGGCGGGTTGTAGAGACAGTTCACGAGCTCTCAAAGCGCTAGCTGAGCAGCTCGCAAAGGAGAGAATGAGAGATCATGTCCATAAATACCATTGGCGTCCTGCTCATGACCTATGGCTCGCCGGAGACACTGGATGACATGCCCGCGTACCTGCGCAATGTGCGCGGAGGACGCGAGCCGGAGCCGGAGTTGATTAGCGAGTTTCGCCGCCGCTACGAACTGATCGGCGGCTCGCCCCTTCTGCCCATCACGCGTGCCCAGGCAGCCGCGCTGCAAGATGAGCTGAACGCACAGCACCCCAACGGACCGCGTTTCCAGGTGCAGGCCGGCATGCGCTTTGCGTCGCCGCTGATCGCCGATGTCGTGCCAGAGGTCGCGGCGGGCGCGGACAAGCTGGTCGGCGTAATCATGTCGCCGCAGTACTCGCCCATCATCATGAGCGGCTACGTGCGCACGCTCCAGGACGCGGTCGCGGACCTCGAACGTCCCGATCTCGCGTTGAGCATTGCCGAGGACTGGCATCTCCAGCCTTTCTTCCTGGAGTCCGTGGCCGAACGCGTGCGCCAGGCGCTGGAAAAAATGCCTGACGATGTGCGCGAGCGCGTCCCTGTCCTCTTGAGCGCGCATAGCATGCCCAAACGCGTGGTTGAGCGCGAGCCCGGCTACATCGATGCCCTCAAAGAGACCGCCGCTGCCATTGCTCGGCTGGCCGGACTCTCAGACGAGCGCTGGTCCTTCTGCTACCAGAGCGCCGGCCACACGCCTGAGGAATGGCTCAAGCCCGACTTCGCCGACATCATGCCCGACCTTAAAGCAGCCGGCCACACCCACGTGCTGATCGCCCCGGTGCAGTTCCTGGCCGATCACCTGGAAATCCTCTACGACATCGAGATCGGCGCTCGCGAGCAGGCCGAAGAACACGGTATCATCTTCGCCCGCACCGAATCGCTCAACACCTCGCCTCTCTTCATCAAATCCCTGGCCGAGGTCGTCAAAGAAAGACTTGCTGTTTCGGTCTAAGCGCCGGGAGGCAAGCTCCCAGAGAAAGAAGCAAGCGACAGGCGGATGGAAAAATTGGAA
>DASVMX010000443.1:0-6613 GCA_036384215.1 Ktedonobacteraceae bacterium
TCACTGCCACCAGTTATGCTTTAGATTCTCTGCGATGCCAGTCGGTCATGTGCTGGTAGACGTGAGCGATGCGCAGAACCATAGTTTCCTCGAAGGGCTTGCCAACGGCCTGGAGGCCGATGGGCAGGCCATCGGTGGAGAAGCCGCAAGGGAAGGAGAGGGCGGGCAGGCCGGCGAGGTTAAAGGGCATGGTCAGGCGCAACATGGCGGTGGTGGCATTTTCTCTGGCACCGTCGATACTGATCTCCTGGTCCATCTGCGCGGCGGGGATGGCCGGGATGGGCTGGGTGGGCAGGAGCAGAGCGTCGACCGATTGCATGGCAGCTCGCAGGGCGCTGGCGAAGTGGCGGCGCTGGTTCAGCGCGCGCAGGTAGTCAACAGCCTTGATCTCCTGTCCTTCCAGCAGGCGCGTGCGCGTCAGCTCGCCGTACAATCCGGCGCGCTCGGTCAGCCAGCCTTTTTCCAGGTGAGCCAGCGAAGCTTCGGGCCTCTGGATACCGCGGTAGGTTACGAAATCTGTGGTGGGCAGTTCCAGGGGAATGACCTGGGCGCCCGCTTCTTTGAGAACCATGATCGTCCCGCGCCAGGCCAGGCGCACCTCCGGGTCCAGAGGATCGACAAAGGCGTCCTGGGGTACGCCCAGCCTGATACCCTGGAGGGAAAGCGGCCCCTGTCCCTCTTCACGCGTCAGGGTTTCGTGTGTTTTGCTCGGTGGACGCGAGACGGAATTGGGATCGCGCGGATCGTAGCCCGCGATGGCGTCAAAGAGCAGCGCGCAATCCTCGGCGCTGCGCCCGATGGGTCCGACGTGATCGAGCGACCAGCTCAGGGGGATTACGCCATAGCAGCTCACTGCGCCATAGGTCGGTTTGAGGCCAGTCGCGCCACAGCAGGAGGATGGAATGCGGATCGAGCCGCCGGTATCCGTGCCGATAGCTCCCAGGCATAGACTGGCCGCCACCGCGGCAGCCGAGCCGCCGCTGGAGCCGCCGGTGGTCCTCGTGAGATCCCAGGGATTATGCGAGGGTGGACAGTACGGACCATATGCGAATTCATAGGTTGCCGTCTTGCCCAGGATAATCGCCCCGCGCTTGCGCAGATTCTCGATCACCGCGGCATCCTCGGCGGCCACGTGGTCCGCCAGCACCTCAGAACCAGCCGTCAGGCGCACCCCTTTGACCGCGACCAGATCCTTAATCGCGAGCGGAATACCGTGCAGCGGGCCGCGGTTCAACCCCGTGCGCAGCTCCTGCTCCGCGCGCTCCGCGTCTTCCAGCGCCTGCTCGCGCATAACCGTAACATAGGCGTGAACAGCTTGATCCCGCGTATCGATACGCTCAAGCGTCTCCAGAACTAACTCCGTAGGTGTAATCAGACCGCTCTTCAGCTCCTCGGCGGCCTCGCTGATAGACAGATAAGGCATAATGGTAGCAACCGCTCCCTTTCTCATTGACAGATTAACCAGAGGTACGCTGGATTGTTCTCTATCTCCTCCCGGATTTATGCGCCCAGAAGTTTTCATTGGTATCCATCCTATCATATCGAGGGAAGCAGTGGAGGGGCGAGCCTCAGGGTGTATGCGTTCTCCGAACTCGCCGCCTGCGGCGGCTCGCTCAAAAAAAAGCGGTTTTTCCGGGAGCGCTCCGCGTATCTCCGCTTGAGCACACAATTATCGAGATCCTCGGAAATTGCCTGGTGCGATAAGTACAAATAAGCCACTATAGACTTCAGCCCTTGTATTTTGTTGGGATCTTGGGGTACGATGAGGAAGAAAAGTGCTCAATAGCAGGGTTGATGCTATGAGATATACTTTGATTGCTCCATGAACCGATGAGCGGTTTGAAGCGACTGCTCCTGGACATAAACGAGCATCAAAATGGTTATTGTTCCCTCTATTTTTGCAATGGAGCAAAAAGCATGACAACACACGACGCCACGGACGCGACGGGAACCTCGCTGAAAAGAACTCCACTGTATGAAGTGCATCGCCAGCTTGGCGCGCGCCTGGTGGAATTCGGCGGCTGGGAGATGCCCGTACAATATAGCGGTATTCTGGACGAACATCACGCGGTCCGCACGCGAGCGGGCCTGTTCGATGTGAGTCATATGGGTGAATTCAATGTCAGCGGCGCCGGCGCGCTGGATTTTTTGCAGCGGCTGGTTCCAAATAATGTTTCGCGCCTGGCCATTAACCAGGCACTCTATACACAACTCTGCAAGCCAGATGGCGGGGTTGTGGATGATCTGCTTATTTACCGCCTGGCTGAAAGCAATTATCTGCTGGTGGTCAACGCCGGTAATATCGCCAAGGATTTTGCCTGGGTGCAAAGTCACAGCGCTGGCTTCGAGGTGCAACTGGTCAATCAGTCCGCGGAAACAGCTCTGCTGGCCCTGCAGGGTCCAGCGGCCCAGGCTATTTTGCAGCCATTGACACAGGTGGACCTGGATACCATCGCGTACTATCACTGCGCGCCAGGCGTGGTCAGCCACGCGGCCTGCGTGATTTCGCGCACGGGCTATACTGGAGAAGATGGTTTTGAAATGTATTGCCCGGCTGATAAAGTAGTTGATCTCTGGCATGATCTGCTGGCCGCGGGCAAAGAGCATGGGCTGATCCCCGCGGGGCTGGGCGCGCGCGACACGCTGCGCCTGGAGGCCGCGCTCTGCCTCTACGATCACGAGTTGACCGAGCAGACCAATCCGCTGGAAGCCGGTCTGGCCTGGACCGTCAAGCTGGCGAAGGGCGACTTTATCGGTCATGATGCCCTGGTCAACATCAAAGCCGAGGGGCTGAAACGCAAGCTGGTTGGCATCGAGCTGGTCGAGCGCGGCGTAGCCCGCGGCGGCTACGCGATCTACGACGGCGAGCAGCAGATCGGCGTCCTGACCAGCGGCGCACCCAGCCCGACGCTCAATAAGAATATTGGCCTGGGCTACGTTGAGACCGCGCAAGCCACGCCGGGCAAGAGCGTCTCCATCGATATTCGCGGGCGCCGCATCGCCGCGCAGATCGTGGCTTTACCTTTCTATAAACGTTCAAAATAACAGAACACTATTTTTCTCAAGGGGAATTTTGATTTCCCGCGCATGGCATCCGAAAGGAGTTTAGAAGCATGGCTGGCCTTACTCATCCTGCCGATCTGAAATATACCAAAAGCGACGAATGGGTACGCGTGGAGGGCGATCAGGCGGTGATTGGCATTACCGATTATGCTCAGGATCAGCTTGGCGATATTGTCTATATCGAGCTGCCCTGGGACCCGCAAACGCTGACCAGCGAGGAGAAATTTGGCGATATCGAGTCGGTCAAAGCCACATCCGAACTGCTGTCGCCGCTCAGTTGCGAGGTTATCAAGGCAAATGACGCCCTCAAAGAGAACCCCGAGCTGATTAACGATAGTCCTTACGAGGATGGCTGGATGCTGGTGGTGAAGATCGCCAAACCGGCTGAGCTGGATGGCCTGTTGAGCGCCGCCGATTACGAGGCGTATCTCCAGGGCCGCTAGCAGCGTTGCCCGTTCGCCTGGCAGCCAGATGAGGAGACGCCTGTGTCGTCCTCGCCTGGCTGCTAGCTATGTTGTATCGGTTCCGCCAGCCCGTGGGGATTCCTTTCACCTTACAAAAGCATGAGTTGCCCCAGGCGCCTTTCCACCAGAGTGGAAAGAAAGAGGGTTAGCGCAACCAGTTGTATCAGTATTGCTGCTCTCGTTTTTTCACGGAGATGTTTTTCATGACCTATATACCAAATACACAGGAAGATCAGCGGATCATGCTTGAGACGCTGGGCCTTCCCAGTCTGGAGTCGTTGTTGACCCCGGTGCCCGAAGATGTGCGCCTGCATCGCTCTCTTAATCTGCCAGCCGCGCTGCCAGAGCCGGATCTGAAACGCCTGCTGAATACCATGGCCGCGCGTAATCAAACCCTGGATACGACCGTGTCGTTCCTGGGTGCTGGTACCTATGACCACGCGGTTCCAAGCGTGGTGCCACATCTCCAGCGCCGCTCAGAATTTGTCACCTCTTACACACCCTACCAGCCCGAGGTCAGCCAGGGTATGCTCCAGGCAATCTACGAGTTCCAGACCATGGTCTGCCAGATCACCGGCCTGGACGCGGCAAACGCTTCGCTCTACGACGGCTCGACCGCGATGATCGAGGCAGTGCTGCTCGCGCTTGGACCCGGAGGACGCGGCGAGGTTGTGATCTCGCAGGGCGTCGATCCGCAGTACCGGCGCGTGCTTCAGACCTATGCCTACGCACGCGGCTTTCGCGTGATCGAGGTGCCAACCGTCAACGGCGTAACCGACCTGGGAGCGCTCAACGAGGCAGTCAAAGCCACCACGTCCGCGGTGGTCATCCAGCAACCCAACTTCTTTGGCAGCGTCGAGGATGTACGCGCCATTGAACCAATCGCCCACAAGGGCAAGGCGGTCTTCGTCGCCACCATTACCGAACCTGCCGCGCTCAGTCTGCTGGCCACACCCGGCGAGTATGGCGCCGATATCGCAGTCGGTGAGCTGATGAGCTTTGGCAATACTATGAGCTACGGCGGACCCGCCCTCGGCTTCATGGCCGCGCGCAATAAGTATATGCGCCTGCTCCCCGGTCGGCTGGTCGGGCAGACCGTCGAGGAGAGCGGCCAGAAGCGCACTGGCTACGTTCTGACCCTCCAGACCCGCGAACAACATATCCGCCGCGAACGTGCAACTTCCAATATTTGCACAAATCAATCTTTGCTTGCGGTGGGAGCGACGATCTACATGGCAGCCCTGGGCAAACAGGGCTTCCGCGAACTGGGCGAACTCTGCGCTCAGAAGGCCCACTACGCCTTCCGCCAGATTACCGCCATTCCAGGCTTTAAGGCTGCCTTTAATGGCCCGTTCTTCGATGAATTTGTGATTGAATCGCCCGTGCGCATCGGGCAGTTGCAGCGCAGCTTTGAGCAGGCCGGTATCATCGGTGGCTACCCGCTGGCGCAGGATTATCCCAACCTGCCTAACGCCATGCTCTTCTGCGTTACCGAGACTCGCACCAGAGCTGATATTGATTTGCTGGTCGATGTGTTGAAGGAGGCCCAGGCATGAGCAGCGAGAAACTGATTTTTGAAAAAGGCGCACCCGGTCGCCGCACCAGTGTGATGACCGCCATGGATGTGCCCGTGGAGCCACTGGAAGACCTGATTCCCGCAAGCCTGCTGCGCCAGGAGCCCGCGCCCTTGCCTGAGGTGAGCGAAATCGAGATTGTGCGCCATTACACACACCTCTCGCAGCGCAACTTCGGTGTGGACACCGGCTTCTATCCGCTGGGTTCCTGTACCATGAAGTACAATCCCAAGGTCAACGAGGATATGGCCACGCTGCCCGGCTTCGCGCACATCCATCCTCTGCAACCTGAGAGCACCGCGCAAGGCGCGATCCAGATCTTCTACGAACTGGAACAATACCTGGCCGAGATCTCCGGCATGGCCCGCGTGACTCTCCAGCCCTCGGCGGGCGCGCACGGCGAGCTGACTGGCCTGATGCTGATTAAAGCGCACCACGAGAGCCAGGGCCACGGCCATCGCAATCTCGTGCTTATCCCCGACAACGCCCATGGCACCAATCCCGCCAGCGCCACCCTGGCGGACTATAAAGCCGTCGAGGTCAGAAGCGATCCCGCCACTGGCGGCATCGAGATGGAACATCTCAAACAACTGCTCGCGGCCTATCCCGACCAGATTGCGGCAATCATGATGACTAACCCCAACACGCTGGGCCTTTTCGACGCCAACATCCTCGAAATCGCCCGCCTGGTTCACGGGGTCGGCGGCCAGCTCTACTACGACGGCGCCAACGCCAACGCCGTGCTGGGCATCACGCGTCCAGGTGACATGGGCTTTGACGTTGTACACTTTAACCTGCACAAGACCTGTAGCACGCCCCACGGCGGTGGCGGCCCCGGCGCCGGACCCATCGGTGTGGGCGAACACCTGGTGCAGTTCCTGCCAGGACCACTGCCCGCGCGCAGCGAGGATGGCGAATACTACTGGCAGGACGCGGGGCCGAAATCCATCGGCAAGATGCGCGCCAATATGGGCAACTTCGGCGTGCTCGTGCGCGCCTATACCTACATTCGCAGCTACGGACCCGATGGCCTGCTGCACGTCTCGCAGAGCGCGATTCTCAATGCCAACTACCTCAAACACGAGCTAGCCAGCGACTACGAGATCGCCTATCCGCAGACCTGCCAGCACGAATTTATCGCCACGGCCCAGAAGCAGAAAGACGAAAGCGGCATCACCGCCACCGACATCGCCAAGCGCCTGCTCGACTTCGGCATGTATGCCCCCACGGTCTACTTCCCGCTGATCGTCCACGAAGCCATGATGATCGAGCCCACCGAGACCGAAACGCGCGAAACGCTCGACTACTTCGTCAGCACCATGCGCCAGATCGCCACTGAGGCCCGTACAAACCCCGAACTGGTCAAGACCGCCCCGCACACCACGCCAATCGGGCGCCTTGACCAGGCCCTGGCCGCCCGCAAACCCAATCTGCGCTGGCTCCCCGGCCAGGAAACAACTCACTAAGTAGATTATTGGTTGGGCGCGAGGAAAGGGGACGAGAGAGTGGCGC
>DASVMX010000444.1:0-8292 GCA_036384215.1 Ktedonobacteraceae bacterium
CTCGCCCATCAGCAGATAAAGCTCCTGCTGAATAGTATAGATGATCTCCTTGATCTTCACATCACGCGTCATAGCCCGCGCCAGCCCCAGAGCGGATGTCGCCTCATCTACCGTGCCAAAAGTCTCCGGGCGCGGATCATATTTCGGCACCCTCTGCTCACCCAATAGCCCGGTATAACCAGTGTCCCCGGTCCCAGTCGTTACCTTTGCCATGGCTCTCCTCATCTTTTTGGTTAGAAGCAAATTTGATTTAGTACGAATTTGGTTTGGAACATAGCGTGGAGTAAGATGATGGCAAGCATCGTCTTACTCCACGCTAGATGCTGGCTAAATAATCAAAGTTCTCGCCACCACTTTGCTTCTTTGACGCCTAATTGTCGGCAGATCTATTATACTGCATCCTGTATAGAGTCGCCCACAACGTTGATAACATGGAAACCTCCCCTTCCGAGTCCGATGGATCTCAACACAACCAACAAGAGCCAGGGGAACCTGAATAGTTGCTCAATTTTTGAGGTAAAATAGAATGAGTATTCATTAGAAAGAAGAAAGAAGGACGGGCACAGCAACACGTATGCAAGAAAGTTCATGGCAGATTCAACCTTTTGAGGCCGCGACAGACACGGCTCTCGCCTTTACGTTATGGCAAACGACACTTGGGCAGGAGTGGCCCATCGATTTTCAGCGTTTTCAACAGATCCTCTCGTCCTCAGAGTCCAGGCATTTTGTGGCACGAGCGCAGGGACAGGTGATCGGCTTTGTCGCGACGGCGCAGACTCTGCACAAGGGAGAGAAGATCGGACATGTACAGGTGCTGCTGGTAGCTCCAACCTGGCAACGCAGGAGTCTCGGCAGCGCTCTGCTCGACAAGGCACTCGACCAACTGCGCGCGGCACGGGTGGATTTCGCGCAGTTGGGAGGCCGCACACCGCGCTTCTGGTGTGGTGTACCCGACAATCTGCCGGGCGCGCGGGCCTTTTTCCAGGCTCGCGGCTGGCAATTTACAGAGACAGTCTACGATCTAAGCCAGGATCTAAGCCAGTACACTACCCCGCCTGTGATTGACCAGCGCATGGTCACGGAGCAGATCACACTGGATACGGCCAGCGAGGCGGATATCCCCGAAGTGCTGGCATTTGAAGCGCGCGAGTTTCTCGGCTGGCTGGCACATTACGAACGCCTGGCTGGCCTTGGTGACTACCAGGATATCCTGGTGGCCCGCGATCAGCGCACCGGCCAGGTCGTCGGCACCCTGCTGATGTCCACGCCTCAATCCAACACGACACGCACCGATGTGGTCTGGCGCGTCCTGCTCGGCTCTGACGCCGGCTCGATGGGCGCGGTCGGCGTGGCCGAGGCCGAACATGGACGCGGCATTGGCATCGCCCTGGTCGCCCGCGCCTCCGACCTGCTGCGCGCACGCGGCATTCGCAACTGCTATATCGACTGGGTGGTGATTACTGACTTTTATGCCAAACTGGGCTATAAAAAGTGGCGCGCCCTCCAGATGAGCGAGCGCACGCTTTAAAAGGCTCTCGCTCACTTTACTCCGTGAATAGAGATGGGATCTTTCTACGCGTCTTCTTCTTACATTATTGTGTATTGTGGCTATAAGAAATCCAGACTAGAAAACGCGCTTACTGTTGTAGCGGTAGGCTCTGCTGACGCGCCGCCAGTCGAGTTCGCGGCCACGTACTGGACGCTGCTCTTCCAGCATCTCCAGGCGCTCGGTCGCGAGAAAGCGGCGTCGCAGATTGGAGAGGTCGATCTGTTCATCTGGCGGGAAAAAAGCTTTGTACAACAGAGCCGCTTCCGCCAGGGTGAGTATCCCGTCGCCGCTGGCCGGTTCTTTGACAACTTCGAGCGAACGCGTCTGCTTGCTGCGCGGCCCACCGTTGTTGTTCTCCTGCTCCCACCAGATCCTGTCAGCCTCCGCCGAGCCCATCGAGGCCATGTCCGCCAGATACTTCAGGATAAGCTCTGGCTCACGTTGAATCTGCGCGCGCAGAGTGTGCAGCGCAGCCTGCAAGATTGGCCCTACCTCGGGATCGAGTGAATACCGATCAGCTTCTATTTCAGATACGGCCACCCAGCGCACGCGCAAACTTGGCACCGGATTGTGCTGCAGGTTGGGGCGCAGTTCATCGCGATTGGCCCGCAGGAGCACGCTATGGATCAGGGAAACCGCCGCGCCCTGTTCGCTACTGTTCCAGATATGCACCTGCTGCTCCTGCCAGCCAGCCTTCAACTGAACCAGAGCCGAGTTTGTGTGCCAGACCAGCAGCGTCTCGATGGTGCGCGCCACCGCGTCGGTGACCGCTTCCGTCCCCAGCACAAGACGCATCGGCGGCCCCCAGGGACCATCGCGCAGCAACACCCAGAGCGACCAGTCGCGCACCGCGAAGGTTACCACGCTGGCGGTCACAATCAAACGGCGCGGCGCTACGTCGCGTGCAGGCTGCGGCTGAATAGGCATCCTTGGCCCCTGAGAGGTATTCATAGTAGCGTCCAACTTCCCTGCATCGCTATGCAACAATGTTTCTATTCATGCCCTTGATTGTACCCACTTACACAACAGATGTGCAAGCCTTTTAATCGAGAAAGTCATTGCATCTGGACAGGAAAGCAGGTACAATTATGCATAAATATCCATCGATAAATGCATCGGGGACGTTTTCCGGCCAGGAAAGCCAGAACACGCCTGAGCTCATTTCAATGAGAAAAATTAAACGCTCGTCCGGGATCTGCCAGACCCGGTCTGCATCTGGGAAGAACGCCGCATCAGGCGGGAGGGTAAAAACAACTATGCCGGCATTTCTGACACACTGGCGTATTTTAATTGAAACCGCGCGCAACAGCCAGGATGCTGGCGGCGACCTTGGTTCGCTGATCATCGATGCCGACGCGCTGCGCAGGCGCGCCCATGGTTGGTCCACACCTCCGCAGACCACCCCTGCTGGCGCGGTCTGGGACACCGGCCCGCTACCGGAGATCGACTTTCGCTTTCCCGGCAGCGACATCTCGGCCATGGCCTTCCTGGGCGCCCTGGCTCCTGATGTCATCTACTATCACTCGCGCTACTTACGTGCAAAGTTCACAGATGCCTATCTACGCGCACCTCAGGCGCGCTCTTTGCAAATAAACCAGGCACCGCAATGGTCGGAACTCTTCCACCGCTCGCACTCGGGAGAGCTACCCATCCTGTTTCTGGAACAAGTCGCGTTGATTCCCGCTCCGGCCCTGCGCAGCCAGGCCCTGGCCTTCGCCCTTGGCTATATCTCGCACGTCGCCACAGATATTGCTCTTAATCCCTGGATCTCCGCCCTCGCCCCGCATGCCCCACAGCGCCGCGCACGCGGCCCACATTGTTCGTTTGAGTTGCTCGTCGATGAATACCTGGCTGGCAGCTATTTCGAGCACGAGCGCTATAATCTGCTCCATCAGCCCTGGGAAGGCTATATTGAGCCAGCCGCGCGCAATCTCAGCCAGTCTGGCACACC
Organism: Ktedonobacteraceae bacterium; assembly: GCA_036384215.1. Classification (GTDB taxonomy): domain Bacteria; phylum Chloroflexota; class Ktedonobacteria; order Ktedonobacterales; family Ktedonobacteraceae; genus Paraktedonobacter. Next base: position 3,501 of record DASVMX010000444.1, read on the forward strand.
GACCTCCCAGCTTTTACAGATTCTCGCCAGCGCGGCAGAGGTCTACCGGTTGCAGGAAAACCAGGCAGCGACCCTGCCAGCGGACTTCCTGGCCGGTCTGCGGGGTTTGCGGCGCTTCCTGTCTGGATCATCTGGCATAGCGCGCTGGCTGGCCCTGCGCGCCAGGAGCAAGAAAGCCCAATCAGATGCTATTCACGCGCTGCTGCATGACTCGCCCGCCGGCGCGGAAACTATTCCGCTGGAAGAGATGTTGCGTTATGCCACCCGCCTGAGCGAGCATCTCTGTCGGCGCGCCATCAACTACTACACGGCCCTGCGCAACAGTAACGCGGAAGCCAGCGAACGCAGTTACCAGCGCGCCTCCCTCGTCTCCGACCTGCGCAACTGGGATCTCTACACCGGCTACGCCACAAGCAGCGAACCAGCAACAGAGGCATCCCTCCCCCTCCACAACTGGGTCCACTTCTCCCACCTCTGGGAAAACGCCACCCCCGCGCAGGAGCAGATTGCCCGCTTGATCGGCCAGCCCGGCTAAGAAAAAGTAGCTACTTCTCTTGCGAAGCGCCGCAGGCGCTGAGGAATCCTGTTATCAGGAAATTTTACCAGTGATAGAAAAATCAAGAGAATCAAACAGGCACCCGTGTTTGGATGCCTGTATATTGTATTGAAAAGTGGGGTTTAACGGCCAAGCAGGATGGTGAGTGCCGTCGCCAGACCAGCAGAGAGCAAAATGGATAAAAAGAGAAGTAAACGAATTTTTCTGATCTGCGCGCGATTATCGATGGCAACTGTTTTTGAGCCACTGCGCTGTTGAACATATTTTTCTGACATAGTGTTTTCCTCTCCTGGAAAAACTAGAAACGAAGTGGCCAGAGGTTTGGCCTCCCCTTATGGTTCATTACGTATGAGAGAGGGCTATGGTTGCAATTATAAGCGCCAATTCCGCCTTTTCTCTCCCGTTGATAAAAGAAGCGCTCCACAAACTCCTCCATTTATCATCAGGAACGCGGAGCTCGCGCTAAAAATTCCCGGCTGCGTTTCCTTTAGAACTCAACCCGTCGAAAACGACGTTTCTCCGGGCATCTCTACTCTTCATCTGGCACTGAATACATCTGTTCTATAGAGGTATGCAACGAAGGGACAAACAAGGATGTTTCACTTTCCTCTAACGGGGGCAACAGCTCGCTATGAAGGTCGAGCACACGACGAACGCGCGAGTAATCGTGATCGAGCAAGAGGCGAAAGACCTGTTCGCAGAGCACCAGGCTCTCGGCTGCCGCGGCGCGCCTGGTCGCGGTCAGGCTACCCAGCAAATCGTGGCGCTTGGCCGAGCGAAACAGCACGTGTACCTTTTCCAGGCATTCAGCACATTCGACGTGCACCTGTTCGCTCCAGACCTGGCTCTCAAGCAAGCGCTGTGCGCGCCCCAGAAAGCGCGTACAAAGCAAGATGACCTCCTGGTACTTTTCATGGCGCGCCTCCACCAGTGCCTGCAAAATGCGCTGCTCATCCGCGGACTCAAGGGCAAAGACAGAGAAAAGACATGCTTCGCCGCCCATTTCGCGTACATCGTGGATGAGCTGGCGAAACTGTTTTTCCACCTCCTCAGAGTAGGGCAACAGATAAACAGAATTCTGAAGCGCAAAAGCCCCCAGATTTTGCAGACGGCGCCAGACCCAGACTCGTTTCTGAGAAGGCTCGCTCGGCACTTTATACGTCAACTGTAGCCAGCGGATGGCTTCTCGTTCGCGCATGGAGTTATTCCTCAGCCGTAAATAAAGCTAAAAAAGTAACCAGCGTTACCTGGTGCGGCTATAGTACTCCTCCCCCATTCGCAAGTCAAGGCGTCAAAAAGTCCGGCTTTGCTTGATAAAGCTAAGTCCCGAAAAGAGGCCTGCTCACCGGCTAGAGCAAGCTTTCGCCATGCGCTATAAACGCGAGGTCCACGTGTTCTGGTTCGATATCGCCGTGTTCGTTGGTTACATAGGTAGCGCGAATCTCCCCACGGGCAATGGCCTGGAGACCAGAAACCAGGCGATCAATATCAGAGCGGCTGGTTGCCAGGCCCAGGCTGGCGCGCACCATGCCCGGCAGATCCACAGGCAGGCCAGTAACGAGGCGTTCGCGGGCTTCCTGCGAGTCGTCGTCGGAGATGCCCAGCAAATGGGCTACATACTGGTGCGCGCAGAAACAGCCACTGCGCACTCCGACACCCCATTCGTGAGCCAGGATAGCGGCAACTCGCGTATACTCGTGCCCCTCCAGGTTAAAAGTAAACACTCCCAGGCGATCCTCCTGGCCTGTCAGAAAGCGCTGCCACGAGGGTCCATAGCTGAGCAACCCCGGCACGCTTTGCAGGCGCCGCACCGTGTAACGCGTCAGGTCCCGTTCGTGCCCTGCGACGCGCTCCATGCCATAGCGCATCAGTTCTTCAAGCGCGGCAGCCAATGCGACTGCACCGATCACATTGGGAGAGCCTGCCTCCTCCAGATCAGGCCCGGAAGCCCAGGCAATGCCTTCGCGCGTCACCAGGCAGGCGGAACCTCCGCCAACCAGCATTGGCTCGCCTTCTGCGAAAAGGGTTGCCGGCACCACCAGCGCCCCTGTGCCATAGGGCGCGTAGAGCTTGTGGCCGGAAAACGCGACAATATCGACGCGCTCTGGATCTTGCCTGTCTCCCAGTTCAAAGGGACGATGCGGCGCGAACTGGGCCAGGTCCGCCGCGAATAGCGCCCCATGCTCGTGAGCAAGCCGCGCAATCGCGCGCACATCGGCAATTACTCCTGTTACATTCGAGGCCGCGCTGGCCGTCACCAGGCGCACTTTGCCGGAGTGAACCTTGAGACGGCGCTCCAGATCCTCAAGATTCACACGTCCATCCAGCGTCAACTCGACTACCTCGTGGGCCCGCTGATACCAGGGCAACAGATTGGAATGGTGCTCCAGGCGCGTCGTCAGGATCAACTCGTCCGGCTCCAGCGAAATGCGATGGGCCAGGAGATTCAGCGCCTCGGTCGTATTGCGCACAAAAACAACCACGTGCGAAGTCGCGCTGGCCGCGACATAGCGCAGCACCACCTCGCGCGCGTACTCGTAAAGATGCGTCGACAGGCGCGATTTATAACCCGCGCCCCGATGTACACTGGAATACCAGGGCAGGAAATTCTCGACCGCCTGTCGCACCCGCACCAAAGCGGGCGTACTGGCCGCACTGTCCAGGTTCACATAGCGCGCGCGTTTCCCGTCAAAAAGCGGCACCTCCACCCGCGTTCCTACTACACGCGGGCGCGGGTAGCCTGAAACACGAACAGAAGAAAACGATTCCGGCGGTTGAGTCATGGTCATCGATGAGATCCTCTCTGACAAGCGAGTAAGTAACAAAGGCTGAGCTTCGTTCCCATCAATGAGTATATGACAGTTTCACACAAGAATCAAGTCTTTATGCGACTCCCTTCTACTTAAACTAGACATGATATAGTTGATAGCGTAAGTCACCATTCGCGTCTATTCGGTCGGGGTGCGCCAGTAGCGGCGATTGGCGAGATTATCCCCCGGCTGGTTGGCCGTGCTGGAGACCAGGCCGGCGTGCTGCAAAAGGCGCAGGCCTTCAAGCAAAAGGGCCGGTCGCGACTGCTCTGGCTTGACCTCCCAGATGCGCAACTGCTCCTGCAATTCCACCAGAGTCAGACCGTATTGGGTCGGCAAAACCGAGAGAATGAGGTTGGCCAGTTGCTGCTGGTTCGCGCGTTTGGCAATCTGTTCCGGGGTCTCCAGGATCTCCAGGGGCCTGGAAATAGGCGGAGAGAAGCGTAGATCGAAACGGCAAACCGGCGCGCCATGTTTCATACAGGATGACTCTACGACCTGCACACGCTGGCCGTAACGTTGAGCCGCGCCCTCTACCGCGCCCCACAACAGAGCACAGAGATGACGCGGGCTATCATAGACAAGCGAAAGCTCGTGAGGTGAAGAAGAGATAGCCTCATACTCAAACAACGGCGGCGTCAGACCGTCCGGCAAACGACGCATCTGGGCATGTGCCTTGCGCATCATCAAAAGCAGGTCGCGTCCATTATTCACTTTGGTAAGCAGGTATGCACAGAGATGGCTTGTCAGGCCATTAAGCATAAAATAACGTCCATATTCCCATAAGATCGTTTCCAGAGAGGTTCCAGTAAGTTTACAGGCAGTCGCCACGCCCGCCAACAATACATCATCGCTATACGTGCGACTGGCCAGAGGCGAGGTAGCCGCGGTCTCCCCTATCTCTTCTCGATACTGTTTGAGGGTAGTTTCGCTATAGCGTTCGCAGAGGTATTTCTCCCAGGTCACAAAAATTAAACCATGCATATCCGGCATCCTTCCAAAAACTTCTTCAATCAACGTACAACTCATATTCCTGCTTCCACCCGCTATAAACGAAAAAACGTTTCAAGGCATAAGCAGCCCTCGTCCCGCTCTAACAGACAACGCTATCGTCGTTTTTCCGCCCGAGAAAAAGAGGGAATTCCTACCGATGATGGGCGCCCGGATGAGATACTGAATTTCCTAGAATCTTTCAGTGGAGTCGCACTAACCCACATTCCACCGCGCTCCAGGATAGCATACAAAGCAGCATGCACATCCATGCCTGAAGACTGAACAGATAGCTAATCGCCTTCGCAACCTGTTTAGCATAACATATTTATGTCGATATTTCTACTTTTTCCAGCGAATAGTACTTTTAGATATTTAAACATTACACAAGATCTTGCGCATATTACAGTATGCTTGCTTCATCTTTCACCTGCCC
>DASVMX010000445.1:0-7213 GCA_036384215.1 Ktedonobacteraceae bacterium
ATTTATTCCATAAATTTTGTAATACAAACGGCCACAACCACCCCTTTTTTTCGTTAGGTAATCCTTTGGGGTGGGGGAACACCTCAAATGCGCAGGCAGTAGCCGACGCCGCGCACGGTTTGAATCAGGCGCGGATTCGCGGGATCTTCTTCGAGTTTTTCGCGCAACCAGCGGACGTGGACATCAACGGTACGCGTATCCCCGGCGTAGTCGTAGCCCCAGACGTTTTGCAGGAGCTGGTCGCGTGTGAGAACGGTGCCACGATTCTGCATCAGGCATTTCAATAATTCGTACTGTTTGGGCTGTAAATCGAGTTCCTGGCCGCTGCGATAGACGCGCCTGCCATCGAGATTCATCTCAATGGGGCCGCAAACCAGGCTGCGCGGCTGGCGCCGGGGCATGGTGTCGCTGTCCACGCTCTGGCTTTCGGCGGCTACCGTCTTGCCCTGGCGGCGCAGTAGCGCGCGCACGCGCGCCAGCAGCTCGTGCTTACTAAATGGCTTGGTCACATAATCGTCGGCGCCCACCTCCAGCCCTACCACTTTATCGATTTCATCGCTTTTGGCCGTCAGCATGAGAATAAGCATCCCGGCAGTATCATCTTCACGACGCAGTTGGCGGCAAACCTCCAGACCATCGATGACCGGCAGCATCAGGTCCAGAATCATCAGGTCCGGCATCTCGCGATGCGCCGTCTCCAGCGCGCTGGCGCCATCCGCCGCAGTACACACCTGGTAGCCCGCCTGTTCGAGAATGTACACAATGGTCTCCAGGAGCACTGCCTCATCGTCTACAACCAATATCTTATTGCCCATACGTTTTCTCCGGCAAACATTTCAATGCTTCACCTGTCACGCCCGGCCACAAACAGCCACTTCTTCCGCATCCAATAAGGCGGCGGCAGGAAGTTAACCGAAACGGCCACTGATATAATCCTCGGTCTCTTTGCGCCTGGGTCGCTTGAACAGATTCACCGTGGGGGCATATTCGATCAGTTTCCCGCTCAAAAAGAAGCCGGTATACTGTGACACACGAGCCGCCTGTTGCATATTATGCGTGACAATCACAATAGTATACGCTTTTGTCAGCTCTGTAATCAACTCCTCGATCTTGAGGGTCGCAATCGGGTCCAGGGCCGAGCAGGGCTCGTCCATCAACAGCACTTCCGGCTGAACCGCGAGCGCGCGCGCGATGCACAGGCGCTGCTGCTGTCCGCCCGAAAGGCCCAGCGCGGACTGCTTCAAACGATCCTTCACCTCGTCCCAGATCGCCGCGCCGCGCAAACTTTTCTCCACCTGCTCCTCAATCTCTTTGCGCGACCTGCCCTGGACCTGCAATCCATAAGCAATATTGTCATAGATGGATTTAGGGAAGGGATTGGGGCGCTGGAAGACCATACCTACGCGCTGGCGCAGTCCCACCACATCGGTTGAGCGCGCGTAAATATTAAAGCCATCCATCAACGCCTCGCCCTCGGTGCGCGTGGCGGGAATCAGATCGTTCATGCGGTTCAACGTGCGTAAGAAGGTTGATTTGCCACAGCCTGACGGGCCTATCAACGCGGTAGTCTGGCGTTCGCGAACCGGAATGCTCACATCAAACAGAGCCTGTTTCGGGCCGTAGAAAAAGTTCACGTTCTTAACATCGATCTTCAAGCCAGCATCGCTATTCAATTCCAGCGCCGGCTCAACGGCTAACGACGGACTCACAGCAACCTCCTCGGCTCCGCTGCCATCCGCCTGCTTCGCCCCTTGTTCGGCAGGTCGGGATGGCTGGTTCAGGCGAATGTCCATAAGATCTCCTTTATCTCCCCAGGTGTGTAATCTGGCCACACCTTCTTACCAGGAATAACAGTGTCAGGATAGGATGCTATTTCCTGGTATATCTTATACGAGTGGATACTCTTTGTGCAAAGGGATAGCAGTATCGACAATCAAGCGATCCGCCAGGACAACCAGCCGGATATAACGTCCAGCCAGGGCTTTGCTGATAAAATATGGACGACCTTCATACGAGATATGGCCACTGCGAGCAACTTTGCGCGAGAAAATGCTCGCGTTCTCAGGAACAGGCGCCGGGCCGTTTCCCACGCTCTCGAAAGAAGTGTTCATCATTAGCTCTCCTCGGTTCTGTGGTGACTCTATCGCGCCACGCCAGGCAGGATACCAGCACGTTACTGGCAGGACGCATCTAAGCGGCTGTCAATTTTCGTTGGATCAGGCGGCCCACATAGCGAGCCAGGATGTTTATAAGCAAAAGGAACACGATCAGGGTAGCAGCCAGACCAGCGTCCAGCGCAGCCTCGCCCGCGGCATTTAAGCCGCTGGTGTTAATACCCTGTTGGGTCAGATAGTACAGGCGAGTTGTCAGCGTATCGCTGGCAATAAAGGGACTCAGAGTAAACACCTCACTCGGATTGTTTGTACCCATTGTAAAGAGCAAGGCCGCGGCCTCGCCAATAATTTTGCCCGCGGTCAGGATCAGGCCAGTGATGATTCCAGGCAAAGCCGAGGGTAGAACCACCGTCCAGATCGATTGCCATTTGGTTGCGCCCAACGCCAGAGCCCCTTCGCGCTGTTCGCGTGGCACATTATTCAGCGCGTCTTCAAAAAGGCGCAGCGCCAGCGGAAAGTTCAGACAGAGCATCGTCAACGCGCCCGCGAGGCGGCTGACACCCATGTGTAAGTTAATGCTGAACACCAGAAAACCGAACATGCCCAGCACCAGCGAAGGGACACCTGCCAGCGTCTCAGCGGCGAAATGAATTACGGTCACAAAAGGTCCCTGACGGGTATACTCGACCAGGAAAATGGCCGCGGCCAGAGAGATTGGAAACAGGAATATTTCACTCAGAATGAGAATGTAGAAAGAATTAAACAGCTCCTTGGCGATACCAGCTGTTGTAGCAGTATAAAATGTACTGGCGAAAAACGCCGGAAAGCCGGTCCAGATAATATTCACAATGATCGCCAGAAACACCAGCGCGACCAGCATCGTCACCACCCAGAGTAGACTTGAGGCAATCGCGTTGTTCCTGTTTAAACGCCGAACCACGTCCAGGAGGCGCGCCGCGCGCTGTTTCTCCGCTGGAGAAAGCGTCGAGGGAGTAACCGAGTGTATGCTCATTTATACACGCTCCTGCTCGCCAGATAGCGACTGATGCAAATGAAGATGAATGAGACGACCAGCAGAACAAAAGCCAGCGTCCAGTAGGCATCCTCAGAGACCGTTCCAACCGCCTCGCCAAAGTTCTGGGCGATTTGCTGCGTGACATTGACATTCGGCTGAAAAAGAGCTCCCAACGAGAGCAGTTTCTGCGGCAGATTTCTGCCAGAAAGCACCATCGCAACTGCGAGAGTTTCGCCAATTGCACGCGCCATTCCCAGCACCACCGCTGTGCCCAGACCGCTGGCCGCGGCGGGAATGATGGCTTTGTACATCATCTGCCAGCGCGTGGAACCAAGCGCCAGGCTGGCCTCGCGTACACTCCCTGGTACCGCGCGCAAACTGTCTATAGACACGCTCAGAACCGTCGGCAGAACCATAATGACCAGCACCAGAATAGCCGCCCCCCAACCAAAGCCTCCAGTAGCCCCAAGAATTCCTAACTGTTTCTGAAAAGGCGTTACAAGTCTGGATAGGGCAGGTACGATAATGATCAGGCCGAGAAAACCTATCACAACTGACGGTACCCCTGTGAAAATTTCAATTAAGGGCTTTAAAAAGGTAACCAGCCATTTCGGCGCCATTTCGGTAAAGAAGACCGCGGTGAACAGTGCCAGAGGAGTAACGATAATAATGGAGCCCAGCGTAATCACAACTGAGCCGAGAATAAGCCCGAACGCTCCATAAGAGGCGGTGCCATTTCCGGTTGGATCATAAACGCCTGTGGGGTCCCAGTTATCGACGGTGAAAAAGGTTTTCAGATTTCCACCCTCAGAAAAAATTCTGAATGCTTTTGCGCCAATGAAGATAAAAACCGCGACAATGACTGCGATCAGCAGGATGGCACAAAGAAAGCAAATTGCGCGCGCGAGCTGATTAAGCAATCGTCCGCGCTGGCTAGATTGTTGCTGGCTATATTGCACCACTTTTTCCTTCCCGCAAATGTGCTCTAGATAGCAATGGTACTGTGTACATGCCCGTATCCAGCCATGAACACAGTACCTCCATAAAACCTGTATATCAGGCAGTGGGCTTTGGCACAGCGTTGTGAGCTGTGATCGCGTCGGCCTGCATCTTCGAGGTATCGACGAACTGTAGCTTATCCTGCTCCTTGAGGCCATCGGTGCTGGCCATGTAGTCGATCAGCGCCTGAGCGAGCGGAGCAGCCTTGCCCTTGGTGTACATGTGCTCGATGTTCCAGAACTTGTACGTGTTGTTCGCAACATTGGCCGCGGTCGCCTGGTTGCCATCGATTGAGATGACTGACGCGGTACCGCCCGCGGGCACCTGGCCGGTCGCGGCATAGCCGATAGCGCCATTGGTCGTGCCCACTTCTTTCACGACCGTGCCGGTGGAGTCGGAGGTCAGAGCAGACGGGCCAGCAATCTTCTCATTTGCCCCCAGAACATACTGCGCGAAGGTCGCGCGGGTGCCGGAGGTCGCCGGGCGGCTGACCACCACGATTGGCATATCCTTACCACCAACTTCTTTCCAGTTCTTGGTGGTACCAGCATAGATGCCTTTAATCTGAGCCGTGGTCAGGTTGGTGATCCCGGTATCACTGTTGACGATCACGCCGAAAATTACGACCGCCACCTGGTGGTCCACCAGGTCAGACTGCGCGGAGCCGGCCGGGGTGTCAGAATTACCGATGCCCACGCTACCGGCCTCAACGTTGGACCTACCTGTGCTGCTACCACCGCCATTGACAGTGATGCTTGAACCCTTGCATCTGGCACTGTAATCCGTCGCCACAGCCGTCACCAGAGGCTGCAACGCAGTTGAGCCGCTAACGGTCAGCGTGCCAGAAATACAGGTGTAATTCCCAGGGGTAGCCAGTGTGCTCGGCAAGCTCGTGGGAGTGCTACCGGCATTCCCCGTATCGCCGCCACAGGCTGAAATAATAAGAGTGAGTGCTATCGCCAATCCTATCAAAAGCGAGTAGCGCCGTGGTTTGAACATACGTCCTCCTGCTGTGTTTCCCTAACATCAGTCTTGTTTTCGCTGCGGTTCACAACGGCTTTTCTTGTCCTTTACCGTCGCATTCATAAAATATCACCCATGAGTTAACCAAGCTTTATGGATAGGTTAACGTCGGTTAAATTTGTGTTAAAAATTGCCCGTGGGATAAGTCTGATTATTAACAGAAGTGCTAATACGAGTTATCCTCACCTTTTCGCGCCCCTATTCCTTGAGAAGACGCCGCAGCGGCGTCTTCTTCCAACTGGTGAAACCTGCGCGGGAAAAATGAGGGATGATTTATTTTAGGAATCTGGCCTATCAGTCCTGGTAAAGAAGAAATCTATCAATTTTCAATGAAACAAGGTGATACAATCACGCGTGTGTGAAGAAAAGAAAAACCGACCTGACCCGGGGTCTTTTCAGAGAGCGGTCAGTTCAAAGTAAAGGTTATTTAACCTTGATTTAACATTCCCATAACACAAGAAAGCTATACTCAAATTGATGATTTTTTGTGTGGTGAAAACATATCCTTTTAGCAAGGAGTAGCGTCCTTTATGTTAGTTGAGGACAGTAAACAGTCTTTTAGCAATGTCGGGCAGGCTTCACAGCCTCATTCTCAATCAGTTCAGGACATCTTAGCGCAGCTTGATAATAGTGGCCTCTCGCGCTTTCACTGGAAGGCGATGATTACTTCGGGCATGGGTTTCTTTACTGACGCGTATGATCTCTTTATCATTAGCGCGGTCAATTCCCTCCTGATCCCTCTCTGGCATCTGAATACCCTGCAACTCGGGCTGATTAATAGCGTCTCGCTGCTTTCCGCGGCCATCGGATCCTATCTCTTCGGATTGCTGGCCGACCGCATCGGGCGTCACAGCATCTATGGTCTGACGTTGATTGTGCTGGCCATTGGCGCGGTGCTCTCGGCCCTCTCACCCAATATCTACTTCCTGCTGGTCTTCCGCTTTATTATGGGCCTGGGCATAGGCGGTGACTATCCGCTAAGCGCGACCCTGATGAGCGAGTACGCGAACCGCAAAGACCGCGGCAAATTGATTACGATGGTCTTTTCGATGCAGGGTCTGGGCCTGATCGTTGGCCCGCTGGTGGCGATTGTGCTGCTGAGTTCCGGCATGAGCCAGGATCTGACCTGGCGCCTGATGCTCGGCCTGGGCGCGGTCCCCGCTCTGGCAACCTTCTACCTGCGTCGCCAGATTGCCGAGACGCCGCGCTTCTCGCTGATGATGAAAGGTGATCTCGACGGTGCCTCTCAGACCGCGAGCAAGGTGACTGGCGGCAAGAGCCACTCAGTCGCCCGGTCCGCGAAGCACACGACAGCCCGCGGCGGTGCTCCTAAATCGCGCTTCTCGCTGCTCTTCGCACCACGCTTCCTGGCCTGGATTATCGGCACTGCCGGAGCCTGGTTCCTGCTGGATATCGCTTACTATGGCACAACCACCTCGAACACGTTGATCCTGGGCGCGCTCGACCCGCACGCCAGCGCGGTAACGCATATGTTTGAGGTCCTGCTGATCTTTCTGATCGCGGCCCTGCCCGGTTATATTATAGCGGCCCTGACCATCGACAAGCTCGGACGCAAAGCGATCCAATGCATCGGTTTCGGCATGATGGCCCTGACTTACGGCGCGCTGGCGCTGATCCCTGGTCTGACTCAGATGATCGCGCCTTTCCTGATCCTGTACGGTCTGGGCTACTTCTTCACAGAGTTTGGCCCCAACGTGACCACCTTTGTCTACCCGGCTGAGATCTTCCCGATCAGCGTGCGCAGTTCCGCCCACGGCCTGGCTGCCTCACTCGGCAAGGTCGGCGCGTTCATCGGAGCCTTCGCCTTCCCTGCCCTGCTGGGTTCGGTCCACGTTCCGGGCGCCATGGGCTTCGCCGCTATTGTCTCCGTACTCGGACTGTTCCTGACCATCTTCACTCTACCAGAACCCAATGGCCGCTCACTGGAAGAAATTTCCGGCGACCTCCAGTTCCTTGGCGAACCGGAGAAAGAACCCGCGCGAGTATAAACCCTCCGGCATAGGATACAGAACCGCCACAGAAAACAGGAAAAGCTAGCAGT
>DASVMX010000446.1:0-5909 GCA_036384215.1 Ktedonobacteraceae bacterium
AAAAATCTGCGATTTTTCAGCAAGAAGCTCGACATTTCCACCCGTTTCTTCCGTTTTGGATAAAAAGAATAATCAGGAACGAGGTGGGGCCAGCGTTTCTGTAGCCTGCTCGGCTTTGGGAGCCACTTCAAGGGTGGGAGCGTGAGCGCGCAGTTTGCTCAGGCGGATCTCGTTCTCGAAGATACGGCGCAGGATTGCTACGGTGCTGGCGTAGGTTGAGTCCATGCCAAAGTAGGAGAGGCTGCCGGCTCCCAGGTTTTTGCCGCGCGTGTAGGGCGTATCAGACGCGTAGTGCAGGATGCCCAGTTCGTAGGGTAGGCGGGCAAAGTTGATGTTTTCGCCCACGGGATAGCGCGTCAGGTACTGGTCTTCGTAAATGGCGTTGAGATAGGGGCCGCTTTCCATCTCGACGACTGTGTAGTTGGCCTGGTAATAGAAGTCCAGGTACTGGCGATTCTGCAGGTAGGTGCCCTGGGACGCGACTGCCTTCTGGTTGTCCAGCACCGAACCATAGATCAGGTATGGCTTGACATCGCGCGCGCTAAAACAGTTGTCCAGCCAGTAGGTGTTCTGGCTGTGTTCGTCCAGCACAACGTTGGAGATCATGACATCGCCAATACTGCCGTTGAGCGTGGCGGCTTTGCCCAGGATGTAGATGCCGCGAATCTGAATGAGGTTCTCCATGATCTCGCGCATCATGCGGTAGGCAGCCATGCCCAGCGGATAGTCGATGTTGAGAATAATGGCGTCACTCTTTGCCAGGTAGTCCATGCCGCTCATGCGGCAGCGTGGATCGATGTCCGTGGGCCGCAGTCGCGCCAACTCAAAAACCTGCGCGTCGATCTCCAGGCCGTGACGCGCGTTGACATACCAGATGCCGCGCTCGTGCTCTTCCTGAGAGCGCATGCGCAAGAATTCCTGGCCCGCCGGGGTCTTCATCCACTCGCGCCCGGCGAAGTAGAGGAAGTTCTGCCAGTTGCCCGGCACCGTGCCATCCTGTAGCTTGCGACACTCCTCTGCCAGGTAGAGGTCCGCGCCGCTCAGGGAGAAGCGGGTCAACTCCGAGTCGCGATGAAACAGGCTGCCCGACATCAGATTGACCAGGCTGTGCGTGTTGCTGGAAACGAAGTAGACCGGGCGCTCGCGCACATTCAAGCGGTTGAGTAGCTCTTCCACTGGCGACCACCATTTGCGTGTGGCGCGCACATATCCCACGTGCGAACCGCCCAGAAAACGCATCTCGAAACTCTTCTTCTGGCGTCCGATCAACAGGAGATTACTCCACAGCGCGTCGCCCCAGATCACCTCCAGCCGCCGCCAGTCGTCCTGCGCGATGTGCAGGCGCTCGCTGAGCACTTTGCTGATCTCCGCGAAGACCGGCGAGGTGCGGTCCATACGCGTCTCCAGCAACTGAATCGTAGTGGGATCAGCGTTGAGCAGGTAGTAGATCTTATTCCACTCGATCTGGAACGCGACCAGGATAGGAATGATGTCGTCTGTATCGCTTACGCTGGCCACATACGCCGCCAGTGTGTGTTTGCCGTCATAGAACCACTTGCGCCTGCGCGCCGAGGCCGTGACATGTTCCCAATCGTTGACTGAATAGCCCTGCTGTAGAAACATCTCCTCAGACTGGCCAAGCAGCACCAGGTCGCAATTAACAGCCGAGGTGGGCAGGCGTAGCACGCTGTAAATGAATGCTGACATATCAGGGTAGGGCGAGTGCGCGTCGGGATGCAGGCTCGAATCAATATTCAGGTGCGCCTGCACCAGCGCCTTCAAGCTGACCTCGCCCGAACTGCGCAGAAGCGTATTGTAAGTACGAATGTAGAGTTCTACATCGCGTTTTCCAGCCTCATGGCGTCCCTCCCCGCGCTCAAAGGTCGTGCTCATCTCCACTTCCGCCGCGTCCGCTGGCTCGTAATCCATCTCTACACTGTCATGTGCCTGATGCTGATCATCAAAAGGGGTTGAAGCTGGATGTTGTGATTTTGGCGTTCGTATAATTTTTCGTGGCATACCTCTCTGTCCTTACTCGCTCCGCGCGCTAAACTTCCTCTTCAGTTCCGGCGACCGTTCGCCCAATTTTTCTCCTCCTGGTAAAAACGCAGAGGAAGCTTCTTCTTCCTGGAGGTAGAAACGAGGCGCTGACATCTCGGCAAGCGGCCTCCTGTCTCGATACAACCTCCAGACATTGTCTTCTTTCTAAATTTTCGTAATTATACCCGTTTCTCGCGCAAGATGGTAGGGCAATTCCATAGGGCGGAACAGATGACTTTACAATCGCTCAATTCTGAATTTGTCCATTTTTGTGCGAAAATGTGCCACTAAACACCATTTATGTACGTTTCTAAGTGTGAGAGGGATCACTAAAACGCTGCGCTTCCCCATAGCCGGTGTTTCCCCCTGGTGATTCCTCCTGCTCTTTCCCAATAGAGGCATCATTTCCAGTGCAGGAGATCTTCATTGCCAGGAACGGAGGGTTCGGCGGACTCCTGGGGGCGTTTGCGCCATTCGCAGGAGACTTCGCCGCGCGCGAGCAGGTCGATGATGGTCTGGTCATATTCCGCGATGGTCTGCTGGCCGAAGCGTTTGAGCATGAGCTGCAGGCGCAGATCTGGCCAGCGGCGCGGGCGTTGGGCCCGGCCCAGGGCGAGGGTTTCGCGTGTAAGTTCGGCCCTGCGGGCGTCGGCCTGTTCAGCGCGCTGGGTACTGAACCATTCTTCGTTTAAGATACCCCGCTGGCTTTCGGCGAGCAACTGACGGGCGCGTTTGCACACGGCGTCGTTGAAACGACAGAGACTGTCCTGGCGGCGCGTGGCGAAGAGCAGCGAATAGGGCGCGTCTTCAACCAGCGCGGGACCACCGTGAACGGGGAAGGCAAGTTGCTGGATGCTGAGAAAGTGCGGGCGCATGCTCTCCGCGAGAAGTTCGACCAGCCCGCGCGTGGCCTGTTCCGGGCTGGCGTTTTCCTGGATCAGGAGTCCTTTCCAGCGATCACCGCGCAACAAATTGGTCAGTGCCGCGGCCCCTTCAGGGGCGCGCAGACCTGGTAGCAGGCGCGTCTCGATCTGTTTATGTGAAAGCCAGAGAAAGAGCTCGGTCGGGGCGGTACGCTGGTAGAGCGGCGCCAGGTCTCCATAGCGAAAGAGCGCGTCTTTGAAAGGATTGAGCAAAAAGACCGCCGCGCTCTGCTCCAGGTTGGTGAGCAGAGACGGGGCCAGCTCCGGCCAGCTTCCAGGAAGCAATCCGCCGGTTTTGGGCAATGGCAGCGCCGCGCTGGCCTCTGCTGTACCGTTGCGACCCTGGCTCGCGCCCTTGCGTGTGGCGCGGTTGCCGCTGATTTCTGGCGTTTTGCGCTTGCCACGTTTCTCATCGAAAACAAAGCCGTGGAGCGCGATGGGCCGCTCAAGCTGCGCTAGCTGGCGAGCCGTTTCCTGGGTAAACTGGAGCGCGAGGGGTAGGGCTGGTTCCGACGCGCCAGAGCCGCGCTGGCCGTTCGGGAGCGTGGACTGAGCGGGCACCAGTTCCGGGACCACGGCGCGCGGACTCCCTAGCCCGTCAAACCAGTAGCAGCGCTGAAAGATCCGCGTCGCGCCCAGTGAAGCGCCGTAGGGTAACATATAATCGCGCAGCAGCCAGGCACGCAAAGTCATCAGCGCCGCCTGTTCAGTCAAGCGGCGCCGGCGTAATCCTCCTCCACGGCCTGCTTCTTCCGTTGCGAACGCCTCACCGGCGTAATCAGCCCACAAATCCTGCATAGTATCTTTATTGTACCATAGATGAGATCCGATGGAATCGCGTGCTTTTTTCGTTGATATCTCACCATTGTTTATTCGTTTTAATAGAACACTAGGAATTTTTTCTTTATAGAGGACGAAGCTCCATGCTATCTCGTCGTCAGATGAAGGCAATCGGCACACCCGGATGCCAATTTCGCCGTGAGGATGCGTTTTTATGAACAGCGATACTGCTAATATCATCCATCAGGAAGACGTACAGCCTGAAACCTCGCCTGCCCCGGCTGCGCAAAAATCCGCGGGGAGGCTGCATGTTTTCCTTCTCCTGCTGCTCAGCGGCCTGGCGCTTTTTGTTTGTACGTATATTAGCGCCTGGCACGACGGTCCCACAGGGGATGAGCCGCATTACCTGGTTATCAGCCAGACACTATGGCTCTACCATTCCCTGGATGTGACGCTGGATTACAGCCACAATGACTACAAGGTCTTTTACAGAGGGCCATTGGGGCCATTGCAGCACACATCGCTGAATAAATGGGGACAATTGCTGCCCCTGCATAGCATTGGCGTTCCGGTCTTGTGGGTGATACCGTTCGCGCTCGCTGGTAAGTTGGGCACATTGATGTTTATGTCCCTCATTTCGGTGTTGATCGTGCTCGCGTGTTACTCCCTGCTGATTTCTCTGGGTATTCAGCGCAACTACGCCTTTCTCACCAGTCTGGGCCTGGCCCTGGCCTCGCCGGTCTGGGTCTTTTCGCACCGCAACTTCGTCGAGCCGGTTGCGGCCCTCTTCTGCATCTATATTGTCCAGGTGATTTTCAAAAAACGCCTGCGAGCCTGGGATCTGATAGGCGCTTCGCTGGCTCTGGGAATTTTGCCCTGGGTGCATATCCGCTTCGCGCAGCTTGAGATTGTTCTGGCCTGTTTCCTCGTGCTGCGGGTCTTTCAGGATTACCGCCTGCGCAGGTTGAGCCCGTACCTGGCAGCCATCTTGCCCGTGGCGGCCATGTTTCTGGCCTTTGAGGCTTATAACTATTTTGTGTGGGGCAGCCTTAATCCAGCAGTCAACCAGGCCAATTCGGGCGAAGTTCCCTTCGATGTCGCGCCCTGGCGCGGCCTGTATGGTCTGTTCTTCGACCAGGAATATGGACTGCTCACCAACTTTCCCATCTTCCTGTTTCTGCTCGGTGGCCTCGTCCTTTCGTTCAAGAAACGTTTTCTGCGCTTCAATCTGCTCGTTCTATTCCTGGCCGTGCCCTATATTATCACTATTGCGGCCTTCCACAACTGGGATGGCGCCATTTCGCCGCCAGCTCGCTTTCTGATGGTGCTGGTGCCCGTCTTCTCCTTTTACCTCGCGCTGGCCTTGCAGAGCGCGCGTAGCTGGATTATCAACGTGATTTTCATCATCTTCATGGGAGTGTCTATGCTCTATGAAGGCGTCTCAATGACCCTTGACGGAGGCTGGATTAACTGGCAAAGGGGCTTTAGCCCTCCTCTGCTGCTCATCTCGCAGGCGCTGCACATCCCGCTGGTCATGGGCGTACCCACGGTCATGCAGCCGATTAAGGTGAATGAGAACCACTATAGCCAGGTCTTTCCTGTTACCCTCTGGCTGGTCCTGTTGCTCGGCCTGGCCCTGACAGTGATCCTGCTCAACCGCAGGCAGGCGGTCCTGGCGGAAAATACCCGGAACGCAGCTTAATGTGGTATGGTAGAGGGGATTGACCGAGGCGCGAGCCAGCATCTGATGAGCATGAAGAAAGAGCAAGGCATGTCATGAATGAGCCATTTACCTACATCCACAACTACACACCAGCTAAAAACGAAGACGAGAAGAGAACACTTCTGCTGTTACATGGAACCGGGGGCGATGAACACGCTTTGAGCGGTCTGGGCCGCATGCTCATCCCTGGCGCGGGCCAGCTCAGTCCGCGCGGCAACGTGCTGGAAAATGGTATGCCGCGCTTCTTCCGCCGCTTCGCCGAAGGCGTGCTTGATGTCGAGGATTTGAAGCAGCGCAGCGGCGAGCTGGCCGCCTTTATTCACCAGGCCAGCGCTGTCTACGGCTTCGACGAACAACAGGTCATCGCGGCTGGCTTCTCCAATGGAGCCAACATCGCGGCCAGCCTGCTCTTGCTGCGACCCTCGGTTCTGCGGGCTGCCATC
>DASVMX010000447.1:0-29082 GCA_036384215.1 Ktedonobacteraceae bacterium
ACTGGCCAGAGCGAAACCCCGATCACCCCGGTGATTGTCGGTGATGGCGCTCGGGCCGTCAAATTCAGCACGCGTCTCTTCGAGGAAGGCGTCTTTGCTCAGGCCATCGTCTATCCCACCGTTCCCGTGGACAAGTGCCGCGTGCGTACCATCGTTACCGCCCTGCACACCGGCGACGAGCTCACACGCGCGCTTGACGCCTTCGCGCGCGTGGGCAAAGAACTGGCCATTATCTAAGCTCTGGCAGAACCAGATTCTCAATCACGGCAGCAACGCCATCTTCGGCGTTGCTGCCTGTGACATAATCGGCCAGAATTTTTACCTCATCGTGCGCGTTACCCATCGCCACGCCCAGACCAGCGAACTGGATCATGCCAATGTCATTGTGTCCATCGCCAATCGCCACGATTTCTCCGCGTTCGATGCCCAGGTCCTGGGCAATGGTCATCAGACCCTGGTGCTTCGAGACGGCAGGATGCAGAAATTCCAGCAGATCGAACGCCGACTGGGTAATATAGAGCTGGCCGTCAAACAATTTTATGAACTCCGGGCGCCGGGCGCGCAATCTGCTCTCTTCACCCACACCTACCAGCTTGATGCAGGGTTCTGGGTAGAGCTGAGAAACATTTTCAATCTCGATTACCGGTGGAACAGGTGGCCTGTACCACTGGCGCACTCTGGGCGTATCAACGTCCGCATAAACCCTGCTACGCGTGTGGTACGCCCGATGAAAACCTGCCTCGCGCAGGGCTGCCAGCACTGGCAGAACATATTCAGCAGGCAGTAACTGCTCGTGATATATTTGCCCTGTCCTGATATCCGCGATCTGCGCGCCATTCTCAATGATTTGCGGTCCCTCGATTGGCAGATCACCGCAGATATCTTGCAGCACCGCCAGACTCTGTCCTGTCGCAATCACCACGCGCACACCCGCGCTGACCGCCCGCTGTAGAGCCAGGCGGGTGCGCGGCGTAACCATCTTCTGAGGTCTGGGATTTAAGAGCGTGCCATCTAAATCAAGCGCGAGCAGGCGGTACATCTATATTTTCTCCTGGCTATCAAGCACTCTATACTGCGGTTCAGTATAGTGACTTTGCCGCTTTTGCGCAAGCGAAAATGCGTCATCCCTCTCCAGCGCGGGCAGCAGCCGATCACACGCTACTCCAGCCAGGCCCATTCCTGGGCGAATCTAATGTATTAATTGATGTGAATATATGGATTTGTCTATAGAATACTGTAATCTATTGACAAATAGAGATAAGTGCGTTTATGATATGTAGTATGAAGTTGGGTCAATATGTAAAGATGGTAGGTAAATTCCTCAAAGCGCAAATCCTCTGGAAATGGTTGGGTAGAAAGACACACTATGCGGGGGTGGGAGTTAAGCGGCAGGGATATCGTGTCTTAATGGTTACCGGGATCTATCCGACTGAGCGCAGGCCGCATGCTGGTACCTTTATTCGGCCTGTTGTGGAGGCGCTCCGGGAGCAAGGGCACACGGTGGATCTCCTCCATCCGGGGCCGGCTCCAGCCCCTCTACGCTACCTCTGGGCGGCGTTACTGGTCTTTTTGAAGACGCTGGGTGGGCGTTACGATATTGTCCATGGCCATTATGGCCTGTGGTGCCTGGCTGCTCGTTTGCAATGGCGGGCGGCAGTGGTCTCTGCTTTTCTGGGAGATGACCTGTTGGGCACAATTACCTCCAATGGGAATTACAGCAAGAAATCACTGCTGGTTGTGCGCATTAGCCGCTGGCTCTGCCGGGTTTCGGACGCGGCCACGGTTAAGTCCGAACAGATGCGGCAAGCTGCTGACTGTGCCAGTGTGGTCGTTATCCCCGATGGCATCGATTTTACGCATTTTTATCCTCTCCCACGTGATCAGATGCGCGCGCTTCTGGGCTGGGACCAGAACACATATTATGTACTTTTTGCCAATAACCCCGCTATTCCTGTGAAAAATGTTGCCCTGGCTCGCTCGGCTCTCCAGCAACTGGCGATCAGGGGGATCAACGCGGAACTGATTGTGATGTATGGCCAGCCCCAGGAACAGGTGATGCGCGCTATGAATGCCAGTAACGTGCTCATTCTCACCTCGTTGGCGGAAGGTGCTCCGAACGTGGTGAAAGAGGCCATGGCCTGTAACATACCCGTGGTTGCTACGAATGTCGGCGATGTGGCACAGGTGCTTGGACAGACCGCCGGGTGCTTTGTTTGTTCCCATAACCCCGGCGAGCTCGTGGAGGCGCTTGAGGATGCCCTGCGCTATACAGAACCCACCACGGGCAGGCGCGACAGCGCCCATCTGGCAAGTACTGTCGTGGTGGAGCGCGTCCTGGAATTATATTGCCAGGCTCTTGAACACAAAAGATCGCCACAAAAGCCGCGTTTGAGAAAAAGGCTGGCCCTGTAACGTAGCTCTGCCTCTTCGAGCCACAAAGAGAAGCGTAAGCCCTTAACCTTAATGCTGTAAAACAATGCTATGAGCATTGCTAAAAAAGCGAGAGAAAAGAGCGAAAGAGCAAGGCGATGGCAAGCATCGTTTTGTTTTCCTATAGTCTTGCGTCTGAGCGGGTTAAGAACAAATCATACAAATAGTAAAGTGGAAGGGAAATGCATGCAGGAGAAACGTAAGATATTGTTTGTGGTTGAGAATGCGCCGATTCCGGGTGATCCACGAGTTTGGAAACAGGCAGTGACCTTGCGAGAGGCCGGATGCCAGGTGAGTATCATCGCTCCTCGCTGCCCTGGGCAGCCGTCACAAAAAGCCGAAGACGAGATGGACGGCATTTTTGTGTATCGTTTCAAGCTGTTGGAAGCTCAACGCGGGGGGATGGGGTATCTGCTTGAATATAGTCTTGCGCTCTGTCTGGTGTTCTGGCTCAGTTTGAAAATCTGGAGACGCCACGGATTTGACGTGATTCACGTGGCGAATCCGCCGGACCTCTTTTTTCTGCTGGCCCTGTTCTATCGTTGTTTTGGCAAAAAGTTCGTGTTCGACCAGCATGATCTTGCTCCAGAGCTTTTCCAGGTGCTTTTTTCGGCTCATGGTTGGGCTAGAGTGGCGTATAGTATGTTGCGAAGTATGGAACTTTGCTCGTGTCGTCTGGCTGACCTGGTGCTTGTGACAAATGAATCGTTTCGAGATCGGGTTCTTGAGAGGAATAGTTGTTCGGCGCGCAAAGTTCGCGTGGTGCGCAACGCGCCGGATCTGGCGGATTTCGATGGAGAGGATCAGATCGATTGGCCGTTTCTCCCTAACAGGAGGAGATATGTCCTGGCCTATGTCGGGATGATAGGCAGACAGGATGGAGTTGAGAACGCGCTGTACGCTTTGCATACACTTATTTATCTTTATGGGCGCGAAGATGTCTCAGCGGTATTCATCGGGCGCGGTAGTGTTGTCGATGAGCTTCAAACTCTTGTCCAGCGCCTTGAACTGGATGAATACGTCCATTTTACGGGCTGGTTGGGGCTGTCAGAGGTAGTGCGCTATCTGGCCTGCGCGGATGTGGGCCTTGTGCCAGATCCGCTCAACGGGTTGAATGAATTTTGCACCTTGCACAAAGTCCTGGACTACATGGCGGCGAGTCTGCCTGTGGTGGCCTTTGACCTGGCAGAGACGCGCGTTTCCGCGGGAGAAGCGGCTCTGTATGCCAGGCCGAACGACTGCATGGACTTTGCACGGCAGCTTGAACTCTTGCTCAATGGCGCGGAACTGCGCCGCAACATGGGTGCGGAGGGCAGACGGCGAGTGGTGGAGCGTTTCAACTGGGAGAACAGCAAAAAAGAGCTCCTGGCCGCCTACGAGGAACTTTTTGCCAGTGAGCAGAGCCCGGCTCTGGCGACAATCGAGATCGCGAAAAATCCATGAGCGGTGGCAGCAATCAATATGGTCATATCAATCAATAAGGAACATGCAGCCGCGGAACTGGCCTCCGTTGGGAACCTTAACTGCTCTTTATCAAAGATTTGATGGAGAAAAAAGTCTGGCAGGCTCAAAAAGAAAAGGGAGAAGCCGCTCAGTTTTTTCCACTCATCAGCAGGAACTCGGACCGCAGGGCCGGGTTCCTGGCATATTCGCCGCGCCAGAGAGACGTGTGGGTAAATGGGCTGGTGTCGCGCACGCCGCGCATGGCGACACAGAGATGGTGTGCCTCCAGGTAGACCGCGACGCCATGTGGCTGGAGCATCATCTCAAAGGCGCTGACAATCTGCTCACCCAGGCGCTCTTGCACTGCGAAACGTTTGGCGAAAAGCCGTACCAGGCGTGTTAGCTTGGAGATGCCAATGATATGCTCATGCGGGATATACCCCACGTAGGCTTGACCAAAGAAAGGGAATGCGTGGTGCTCGCAGAAGGAGTAAAACGGGATAGGTCCCTCAATCACCTGGCCAAGCTGGCAATCTGGTTCCCCACGGCACTCGGTATCAAAGATTGTGAGAAGCTTCGGGTCGCCATCGTAGCCCTCTGTGGCCTCAAACAGAGCCTGGAGAAAACGCCTGGGGGTTTCCTCGGTCGCAGAGGTGTGCAGGTTCATACCAAAGGCTGAGAAAATCTCACCAATATAGCCCTCAAATCTCTGCATCTGCTCGCCTGAGATGAAACGCCGGCGTAACTCCATGGCCTGATCTGGGTTCAGTACGTCATCCTTTTGCATATCTGGATCAAACAAGATTTCTACTCCTTATGCTTGCTCAATAGTTCTTTTCTTTGGAGCGCATCTAACTCTTATTGCACTCACTGGCTCGCGCCTGTGGAGCTCACCGTAATCTAGTGCTTTGTCAAACTTCGTTTGAGGGATGCGCTGCCTGCGGCAGCGGAGAGAGAAGAGACGCAGAGGGGCGCCAGCCCCTCTGCACTCCCCACTTTCCTACCCGTCAAACGAAGCTTGACGGGACACTAAGTACAATCAAGTAACTTTCTTGGCAATGAGGCAGCTCACCCAGCAGTGAACCATGCCCAAAACGTTGTGTGATTGTACTTAGTTACATTGCGGAAAATGGTCTTCTTGCATTTTCCGCAACGTAACTAGATTACGGTGAGCCCCCTTAAACAACTACTCATTACAGCCACATGCCCTGATTTCTCCACCATAGCCACACCCCTCTCTTTTCTATACCATAGAAAATCAAGAAAGTCAAATAAACTATTGACTTTCTTGACAAAAGAGGAGTTTTGCTGCTACACTGGAAGGGATGGAGGAGAAGGTACTCTCTATGTTGTGGAATCAACATTTTTTCGCGAGCACCCGCGGGCGCATTGTCCTGCTGCTGCGGCGCGCGAGCCATACAGTCGATGAGCTTGCTCACGATCTCGATCTGACCGACAACGCGGTACGCGCCCACCTGGCAACGCTTGAGCGGGATGCCCTTGTGCGTCCAGGCGGGACCCGTCGCGGCGGCGGCAAACCCGCGGTCGTCTATAACCTGACCCCTGAGGCCGAGCAGCTCTTTCCAAAGGCCTACGCACCAGTACTCCAACAATTGTTGGAGGTTCTCTCGACTTGCCTATCTGCCGAGAAAATAACAGAGATCATGGAGAGTACTGGTCAGCGCCTGGCCGCGCAATGGAGTATCGCTCCCGGCAAATTGAGCGCGCGCCTGCAACAGGCAGTTGCCATCCTGAACGAACTCGGTGGCCTGGCGGAACTGAGGGAGGGCGATGAGACCTATGTTATCCAGGGTTATAGCTGTCCCTTCGCGGTCATCGTGCCGGGTCATCCAGAAGTTTGCCAGCTCACGCAGACCCTGCTGGCTGAACTGATTGGAGAGCCAGTCGAGGAACATTGCGAACGCGAGGGGACTGTGCGCTGCTGTTTCAGGATTGTAAAGGGTTGAAAAAGCCTGGCTGGGTCTTCCGTCTTGCCTGCGTTCTTTCTACAAGCAGAGGAATTGCCGTATAATATTCCCTGAAAGTTTATTTTGGGGAGGGTATCTGTGTCATCTCTCTACTGGTTGGCGCGTGCCGGGATCGCAATCGCGGGTAAGACGCCGCGCCCGGTGAGGTACGCGCTCAGTTCTGGTTTGAGTTCGGCGAGTTATCTGGGGTGGCGCGCGAAGCGTCTGGTGACCCAGCAGAACATGTCAAAAGTGCTAGGGTTGCCGATGAGCGATCCTCGCGTCAGGCGCGCGGCTTTTACTGCCTGGAGCAATTACGGGCGCACAGCTTCGGATTTGATCTATTTTCCGCATATGAAAATGGATGAGGTTGAGGCACACACCCTGGATCAGACGCGGGATGGAAGCTGGCATGAGTTTGCGAGCCGGGCGTTGGAGCACGGCAAAGGGTTGGTGATCGCGACGGCGCATTTCGGGAGCTGGGATGTGGCCGGGGCGCTGGTAGCACGCCGTTTTCCGCTTTCGGCCATTACGGAGACCTTTAAAGATCCGCGTTTTAACGACCTGATGCAGGGACAGCGCCAGGAGAAGCAGGTGGAGATTATTCCAATGGAGCGCGCGCCGCGCCAGGTATTGAGGGATCTCCACCAGAATAAAGTCGTGGCGATTGTATCCGATCGACCAATGAGCAAAGAGAAAGGGGTGGAGATAACCTTCTTTGACCACAAAACGTACGTGCCCGCTGGCCCAGCCGCGCTGGCTCTCAAGGCAGGAGCGGCGATTCTTCCTGGTTTTGTCTGGTATGGCCTGAAACAGGAATTTTACGTGCGTGCTTTTCCACCTATCTATCCGCAGCCTTGCGAGGGAGCGGAGGAGCGCAACCGGGAGATCGCGCGGCTGACGCAGTACATTTATAGCGCGCTGGAAGAAATGGTCCGTGAGTGGCCTACGCAGTGGTTTATGTTTCGTGCATTCTGGCCAGAAGACGAAACCGAACAGGAATAGAGGGCAAGATGTATCTTTTCTTCCGCTGGGCAACATGGTTGGTGCCGCGTCTCCCGCGCTGGTTTTTGCGCCTGTTGCCGGATATCGCCGGGCCGCTGGCCTGGCTGGTGGCTACGCGGGCACGCAGGCAAGCCATGTACAATGCCTCGCGTGTGCTGGGGCTTGAGAATACCTCGACGCTGGAGAACCGGCGTAAGCTGCGCCACGTGGTGCGGGGGATGTTTCGCAACAGCGTGAGCAATTACCTGGACGCCTTGCTGTTGCCTTCGTTGAAACAAGAAGAGATTTTGCAGCGGATTTCTGTTGATGATCAGATCTATCTGGATGAGGCTCTGGCACTTGGCAAAGGGGCGCTTCTCTTCTCCGCGCATTTTGGCCCTTTCGAGTACATCGGCTCGTGGTTTGCTGCACACGGTTATCAGGTGGTGATTCCTGTGGAGCGGCTCAAAGACGAGCGTATGCTCAATCTGATGCTGGAGCTGCGCAACAGTAATGGGATCACTTACGTACCTCTGGGCGGCAGCGCGCCGATGCGGACGATCATTCAGGCTTTGCGCAAGAATCAGATCGTCTTGATCACGGCTGACCGCGCGGTTGAAGGCGAGAGCGTCGTCAAAGACTTCTTTGGCACGCCAGCGCGCCTGCCGATTGGCCCGGTGAATCTTTCGATTCGTACCGGGGCGCCGCTGGTGGGTGCGTTCGGCTGGCATAGCTCGCGTAAAGCGGTTGGAGGAGCGTTTTCGCGGCTGACCCTGGCGCTCTCCGCGGAGGAACGCCAGCGGCCAGATGCCGTCGAGGCGGCGCTGATCAAGCGTATGGAGCAGGTCATCAGCGAACGCCCCGAGCAGTGGGTGGTTTTCGAGTCGATCTGGGTTGAGCCTGCCAATGGGCAGGATGACAGTCCCGCATCTTAAGGCTGTTGTTGCGCGAGGCGTTCCGCGCGGGCTTCGCGCTGGCGGCGGGCGATGCGGCGCGGGGGATCGACAAACCAGCTCCAGGCGCACTGCGCGACGTAGACAGCGGGCGAGAGATGGACAGGAGGTTGCTCCTGTCCGCCAGCGCGCACCGTGCGGTCGAGAATGGCCTGGCGCAGATCGGCGGGTTGCGTGCCGGGGAAGAGGGTATAGGCAGCGCCAATGTGTTGCCAGAAATGGGCATCACTGCCGCCGGTTTCGGCCAGGTGCCATTCCTGGTTGGCGCTGCGCACAGTCGCGCGCATAGAGGCATTAGCGGGCGTGGGATTGTAGACCTCAATGCCATCGATGACATAGCCCCTGTTCAGCAGGTCGTCGATTTTTTTGCGGCTCAGGCTTGGCACCAGGCGTCCCAATGGATGAGGGACGATCACCAGTCCGCCCTGCGCTTTAATGTCCTCGATGCTCTCCTCGACAGGTCTGCCGGGTCTGGGCGCTTTGTTGACAAAGAGGCCCAGGAGATGGCCCTGGCGCGTGGAAACTTCCACCCCGCTAATCATCTGGAGCGGGTGTTTCTGCTTGAAGAGCAATTCCCCGACGCGTTTCGCGCCTTCCAGGTGATCGTGATCTGTGACCGCGATAAGGTTCAGTTTGCGGCGTGTGGCCTCCTCGATTACGCGGGCTGGACTGGCCCAGCCATCGCCGAGATTAGTGTGCATGTGAATATCGGCCCGGCTATAGCCAGTTGGTGAACTGGTTGCTTCTGTCCGAGTGGGTTCTGATGTGCTATCCATAAATTTTTCTACCTGTCGCGTGTTTCTGCTCGTTGATCAGTTCGGCATAATAGTCCAGCACCTGAGTTGCCACGTGCGGCCACGCGTATTCCTGGGCTTTCAGACGACCGGCCTGACTCAGGCGCTGGCGCAGCGGTTCGTACTTGAGCAGTTGTCCAATGGCTTTCGCCAGGTCGGCGCTGCTGCGTGGCGGCGTGAGCAGACCGTTTATGCCGTGGGTAATCACGGTGGCGTAGCCGCTGATATTTGAAGCCACAATTGGTTTGCCCGCGGCCATTGCTTCCAGCAAGACAATGCCCAGGCTCTCCCCGCCAGTTGCCGGCGCGCAGAAGACATGAGCGCTGGCGAAGTAGCGCGCTTTATCCTCGCTTGTCACATAGCCAGTGAAGACCACGTCATGCCAGCCCCGGCGTTCGACAAAGCGTTGGAAGCCCGCGCGCAGGCGTCCATCTCCCACAAAGATAAAGCGCGTATTGGGGTAGCGCTCGCGGATCGCGGGGATAGCTCGCAGCAGGTACTTCGCTCCTTTGCGTTTCTCAAAGCGGCCTACAAAGAGAATATTCTGCTTGCCGTCCATCAAGCGTGGAAACGGCTCGGCAGGTTGGCGGGCGTGATCTAGCTTAACGCCATTGGGAATAATGCGATAATCCGCGGGAAAATAGTGCGTGATAAACGCGTAGGTGGCGCTGGACACAGCGATGCGGCCATCCAGGTGGCGCAGCATGGGCCGCAATAAAGGCACAAGCGAGGCGTATGCCAGGTTGAAGGTCGAAGTCAGGCTGACCTCCGACGAGGCATGAAAAGTGCCTACAGTGACCGTCTGTGAACTGCGGAGCGCGGCCAGAGAAAGGCCAGGCACCAGCGGCTCGTGGATGTGCAGGATATCGAAATTTTCGCGTTGTAACACCCTGCGCAGGCGCAGCGCCAGTGCTGGATCGAAGGCCGCGACGCGCGCGATCGATCCATTGGCAGGAATGGGTGTCGTCCACCCTATTTTATAGACATACTTTTCGGGTATTTTTCGCCGGGGACCGGAGGCCGGGGCAAGAATGCGCACATCGTGTCCCTGAGCAATAAATTCATTCGCCAGATGCCAGACATGATCGCGTACTCCCCCCGGATAGCTCCAGTCATACGGTGAGACAAGGCCTATTTTCATCGGCGCTTCTCCCTGCGCTTCTTGCATTAGAGTAGTCCCCGGCCTGGCGCACAGAGAAATGCGCGGCCAGGGCTGATATAGGAAAGTATGGACGGGCCGACAAACTCAGCCCGTCTTTTCTCTCTCCTTTGAGTGAGAACTTGCGCACAGCCTGGTACATTCGCACAGAAGATCGCCGTGAATAGCGCGGCGCGTGTCCACAGGCGCTGATGTTTCCACCAGGTCAATCTGCCTGGGCAATCTCACTGACCTTCGCGAAAACGCACGAATGGCTGTGATTAGCACTCTTCCAATTGTACCACGCCAGGCGTAGCTGGAATATTAAGCAAGAATTAAAACCTGGCGTACCGGCGTTTAGCTCTGGAGGGTGCGCGCGAATTCCTGGAAAAACTGGAGCGCCTGCGGGTTGCCCAGCGCGCCGACGCTGGCGGCCTTTTCGAGGGGCGTGCCGAGAAAGAGCTTCTTGATGGGCACCTCCAGTTTTTTTCCGCTCAGCGTGCGCGGTACCTCAGCGATGGCGACAATGTCATCGGGCACGTGATGCGGTGTCAGATTGGTGCGCAGCGCTGTACGAATTTTGTATTTCAGCGCATCGTCCAGTTCGCAGCCTGGCTTTAATACTACGAATAAAGGCAGGTAATAGTTGCCACCAGACCGCTCCAGACCGATGATTAAACTATCCAGAATTTCGGGCAACTCTTCAACCACGCGGTAGATCTCGCTGCTGCCCATGCGGATGCCTTTGCGATTAATGGTCGAGTCAGAGCGCCCATAAATAATCGCGCTGCCGGCTGACGTGATCTTGACCCAGTCACCATGGCGCCAGATGCCTGGATAGGTGTCGAAGTAGCTATTGAGATATTTCTTGCCATCGGGATCATTCCAGAAGTAGAGAGGCATTGAAGGCATAGGTTTTGTGAGCACCAGCTCGCCCATTTCATCAACCAGCGTATTGCCCTGTTCGTCAAAAGCCTCGACTTTCGCGCCCAGCGCGCGGCATTGCAGTTCGCCAGCGCGCACGGGCAGAAGCGGTGAGCCGCCCAGGAAGGCCGAGCAGACATCGGTGCCGCCGCTGATCGAGGCCAGCCAGATGTCCGGGCGGATGTGCTCGTAGACCCATTGGAAGCCTTCGGGTGGCAGTGGCGAGCCCGTTGAGCCCAGGGCGCGCAGCTTGCTCAGGTTGTAGTTCTGGCCGGGTTCGATGCCAGCTTTCATACAGGAAAGAATATAGCCCGCGCTGGTACCAAAGAAGGTCATACCAGTCTGTTCCGCGAATTCCCAGAGCCGATTGATATTGGGGTAAGCCGGGCTGCCATCGTAGAGCAGGATCGTGTTGCCATTGAGCAGGCCGCTGACCAGCAGATTCCACATCATCCAGCCGGTGGTGCTGTACCAGAAGAAACGGTCCTCGGCGTGAATATCATTGGACAGTGCGAACTGTTTCAGATGCTCCAGCAAGATTCCACCCTGGCCCTGGACTATCGCCTTGGGCAGGCCGGTGGTGCCGGAGGAATAAAGGACCCAGAGAGGATGGTCAAAAGGCACCTGCTCACATACCAGCTCGTGCACACCTTGCGTGATTTTGGACCAGAGCACCGCGTTTTTGTAGCGCTCCGTCGTTGTTTCGGCGTAAGCGTAAGGGAGGAGCACTGTTTTTTGCAGTGTGGGCAACGCGTCCTGCAATTCCGCGAGTATCGCGCGGCGATCGATCAATTTGCCTCCGTAGCTGTAACCATCGACCGCGAAGAGCACTTTAGGCTCAATTTGCTGGAAGCGATCGATCACGCTCTGCGTACCAAATTCGGGCGCGCAGCTGGACCAGACTGCGCCCAGGCTGGCTGTTGCCAGAAAGGCAATGACCGTCTCGGGAATATTAGGCATGTAATTGACTACGCGGTCGCCAGGCTGTACACCCCAGGAGCGCAGAGCTGCTGCCACGGCTGCCACGCGTTGATAGAGTTCATCCCACGAAAGCTCGCTCAGGGGACGCGTCTCTGACTGGGAGATCAGCGCCGGGCGTTCGCTGGTGCGGTTGCGGAACGCGTGCTCGGCGTAATTCAGGCGCGCGCCCGTAAACCATTGCGCGCCAGGCATGGCAGGATTGGTCAGGACTGCGCTGTAGGGACGAGAGGCTTGAATGTTGAAATACTCCCACAACGAAGCCCAGAAATCCTCCAGGTGCTCGACAGACCAGGCCCACAACTGCTCGTTATCGCTAAAATGCAGCCCCTTCTCCCGCGCGAGCCAGTGCATATACCGTGTGAGGTTAGCTTGCTCTTTCATCGACGCTGATGGTTCCCAGAGCAGAGTTCCTTCTTTGATCGCCATAGATAACCCTCTTTCGTTTGCCAGAGCGGGCTCATCGCCCACTCAAAATTCACCTGGTCCCCTTTATCTTATAACACAAATTTTCGCTCACGTGTAATGGGAAAGCGATCAAGTCCCTCCTGTAAATTTCCCTGTGTGCATGTTATAGTTGCATTGCCGGACGATACGCGTTTCGCTATTTTGTTGAGTAATCGACAAATCGATTGCCACAGTAGCGCGGAAATGGTACAATCTCAGCACATTTGGGAATCTCGAAGGAGAGGCGACAATGGATGTATCTTTGACCGCGGGGAGCCCATTGGTTGTGCTCAACCCCGCCGCCAATCGGGGTAATATGCAGCGTCATCGCGCACTGGCGCGTCAGAAGGCCGCTGAAGAGGGGGCCAGCTATGTTGAGACCACGCGCGCCGGGGAGGCGGAAGAACTGGCCAGGAGGGCTGCCAGTTCAGGGTGTCCGCTGATTGTCGTGGGCGGCGATGGTTCAGTGCACGAGGTAGTGAACGGTCTTTTAACCAGCGAGAGGCGCGTGCCGCTTGGCATTGTGGCGGCGGGCTCGGGCAACGATTTTGCCTGGAATACCCTGCGCTTACCACATGATCCAGGGGAGGCTCTGGAGCGGGCGTTTGCCGGGACATTGGTAGATGTGGATGCAGGCAGGGTGAACGAGCGTTACTTTGCCAACGCCTTTAGTGTTGGCCTGGACGCGGATATCGCGGTGGCAGCGCATCGCCTGAAGCGCTGGCCGCTGATGAGCGGGGCGCGTCTCTACTACAGTGCCTCGCTCAAACAACTGTTATTTGGCTACCATCACTGCCCGCGCCTCTCTTTCAAGCTTGACGATACTGAATGGAGAGATATGAATCGCTATGTATTGCTCGCGGTCAGCAACGGGCCGACCTATGGCGGTGGCTTTCGTATCAATCCTACTGCCGATCACACTGATGGCTGGTTTCACGTCTGCGCGATCCACTATGTTCCTCTTATGCGTGCCCTGAGCCTTTTGCCAGTTGTGCAGAAAGGTGAGCACGCCAGCGTCGCGGAAGTTCACTTTTTCCAGGCAAAGAAAGTGCAGATCGAAAGCCTGGTGCCTGTTCACATCCAGATGGATGGCGAGACCACGAGCGCGCGGAGTTATCAGGCCGAGATTCTGGCTGGCGCGCTCCAGGTGAGAGTCTGATATGTGGTACGCGCTTTTCCGGTCGCTTTTCTGGGTGTTGACTCATTTGCTCTGCCGTTATCGAGTTGAGGGGCGCGAGCGCATTCCCCGTCAGGGACCGCTTCTGGTAGTGGCCAATCACCTGGTCTGGTACGATCCGGCGTTGATGGCGATTATTTTCCCGCGCCGCCTGTGGTTTATGGCGAAAATTGAGGCCTTCCGCTGGCCTGTGATCGGCTGGGGAGCGCGTCTGACCGAGCAGATATCTGTGCGGCGTGGCGCGAGTGATCGCGTGGCTCTGGAGAGGGCGCTGGACTATCTGCGCCAGGGCCGCGCGGTACTGATTTTTCCCGAGGGTACAGTCGCGCGCCAGGGACATATGCTGGCAGCTCACACCGGCGCGGCTATGCTGGCGCTGCGCGCGGGTGTGCCGATCTTGCCTATTGCCCATACCGGGACTCGGCGCGTCTTCGTGGGCCGCAAAGCCTGGCTGCCCCGTGTCGAAGTACGTATCGGCGAGCCCTATGTGCCCGCTGTGCCAGAGGATGTTTCACGTAAAGTTGCCTTGAAGCTCGTGACAGAAGATCTGATGCGGCGCATTGCTCTGATGATTCCTCCCGAGGAACGCGGTGGATACGCGGCGCTTTTTGAGCAGTCCGAGATCCAGCCGCTCATCAAGGGTTCGCGAGAGATCTCTGTTTCAAGTGCGACCGAGAGGGCTACGGATGCCCTACCAGAGCCGCCGGACAGAGCCGAGTGAGGGTGCAGCGTTCGCAATGAGGCTTGCGAGCGGAACAGATCGCGCGCCCGTGGTAGATCAACAGGTGCGAGAGATCAAACCAGTCTTCGCAGGGAATGATGCGCATTAATTCCTTCTCAATTTTCACCGCGTCCGTGCCACTAGCCCAGCCAAAGCGGTTAGAGAGGCGGATGTTATGCGTATCAACTGTAAAGCCCTCGACAATACCAAAGGCATTGCCCAGCACCACATTGGCCGTCTTGCGCGCCACGCCGGCCAGGCTGAGCAGACCCTGCATGGTGCGCGGAACCTCGCCGCCGAAGTCCGTGATAATCTTCTGGGCAGCGGCGCGAATATTTTTCGCCTTGTTACGGTAAAAGCCGGTTTTGCGGATATCCTCTTCCAGTTCAGTCTGGCTAACCGAGGCATAGTCCTCCACCGTTCGATATTTGCGGAAGAGCTTCTCTGTGACGATATTGACGCGAATATCAGTACACTGAGCAGCCAGTTGCGTTGCCACCATCAGCTCCAGCGGATTAGAGAAGTTGAGCGAGCACTTTGCGTCGGGATACAGGCGGCGCAGTTCAGCAATAATGGCCCCGACCTGCTCTGGCGAGCCAGGCAGAGGGCCATCATAGGTTTGTATGGGTGAAAGAGCTTCCATCTCTTTTCCTCGTTTTCCAGGTAAATTCGATGCAAGCATTATAGCATAGATGAGCGATTTTAGCGTTTCTCCTGCTGTTCTCTCAGGAGCATACGCAGGGCTGCGGCCTGCCCACGGTTCCAGGAAGCCGAGCGAATGCCAGGGCCATAGACCGGCAGAGAGCTTTGTTCGCGAATGCGGGCGGCCCGTTCGCGCTGATAGATTTCGTGGACGAGCTGGCGATCACTCAGGTGCCAGCCCTGCTTTCTGGCGCGCTGGGCAAACCACATCACACGATCATAGCCTTCTTGAAATTCGCGGTCAGCTTCTTCTCTCGCGGGCAAAGGTTGCGTACTCATGTTTTTTTCTTATCCTGCTATGCAATGATTAGAGGCAAATATGCAGCAAAAATAGCGCTGTTCAAATTATGGCAAATAGTAGGGGTCAATGTCAATATTGTTCTGTTGTCAGCCAGCCAGGGATATCCTTTTTCTGTAGCATATCTGCGAGAAGAAAGACCCCTACTTTTGGGGGAGGCAGTAAAGATTGCTGGTTTCAAGAGAAAAATCAGACGAATAGAGGCTGGCTAAGCGTCTTCGGCACTCAGCCAGCCTCTATTCGTCTGATAGCTAGGATAAGCGACCCAGCAGGAGGAAGCTGATGACGAGGGTGAAGATGATACAGGTTTCTGAGACAGCGAGGCTGGTGAGCCTGACAGAGCGCGAGCAGGCCGTACTGGAGGCCCTGGCCCGTGGCGCACGCAACAAAGAGATCTCCGCCAGGCTGGGCATCAGCGAGCCAACCGTCAAGACCCATCTGACAAACCTGCACGCCAAACTCGGCGTTGACTCGCGTGCCTCAGCTGTGACCGTCGCCGTCGAGCGAGGACTGCTAACGTTTGTGAGAAAGGTCATGTGAGACGCGAGATCCGCCGGGATACCTTACAACTGGGAAGAAAGGCGGAATGAGGTCTTATATTGCCCTGATAAAGATATATACTTTGGGTGATGGCTGAGTCTCCGCTTTTTCTGGCTGGAACGAAGATCCGTTGGCAGGGCTATTTACTTCTGGAAAAAGCGGGAGTGCAGAGAGTGGCAGGCCCTCCGCCTGTTGTCTCCCCCGGAGACGGCGGCAAGGTCCGCCGTGAGAGCCGTCCCGGGGACGAATAGCGATGGGGCTTCCTTTCTGAGCGGGCAAAGAAAACGGCGATCAAGCAGTTTGCCCGCTCAGAATAAGGAGCCAGTCCCCGCAAAACTTCTTCTCTCTGGGTGGGTGGATGGGAGAAACGGGAGAAGTAAATAGCCCTGAGTCGTTGGAACGTTCCTGGCAACAGGAGGTCTTCTGTGGTATGATTAGAATATATGTTTGAATAAGCTATTTCGCGTTAGGAGCAAAATGCAACTGCCTGCTTCTTCACTATCTGAGATGCAGCCCTCTCACGTCAATGATGAGCGTCTTTTTGGCTGGAATCCAGCACCGGGCATTGTTTCAGTCTGGGCGGATCGCTCTGGCCGGGCGCTGGTCTGGCAGCGCAGGGGCGAGCAAGTGATATGTAGTCGCGAGGTTTTTCGGCCCTGGCTGCTGGCGACTTCGCTGGGAGATCTCGGGCATCTGCGCGAGGCGCCAATGCCGTCGCGCGCGCCTGGCGCGGGCAACGCGATGTTCACCTATCGCGAGTTAGCAGGCACGCCGGGCAGTTACCGTTATATCTTGTTTGCGCGCGATGGGCGGGCGTTGGAGCAGGAACTGGCCACAGGAGCCTCGAAGCGCCTGGGCAGGCGAGTTAACACCATTAATGATCTGCCCAACGAGTATTACCGCGTTGGTCCTGTCGAACAATACCTCATGCTCAGCGGGCGCGTCTACTTCCGCGGCCTCAATTACGAAGACATCCATCGCCTGCAATTCGACCTGGAGACCACAGCCCTTGATCCCCAGCGCGGGCGTGTATTTCTTATAGCCGTTATGGATAGTCGCGGGTTCAGTGCTGTGCTAGATGCTCCGACGCCAGAGGACGAGCCGCGCCTGATCCGCGAACTGTGCTCGCTGATTCAGGAGCGTGATCCCGATGTCATCGAGAACCACAACCTTTTTGGCTTTGACCTGCCGTTTTTGGAGCAGCGCGCGAAGGTTCACGGTATCCCTCTGGCGCTGGGCAGGCGCGGCGGGCCGATGATTCTGGAGAAGCGCGAGGAGACGCTGGCTGTTGGCCCGGAGGCACGCAAACGCACGCGCTACAGTATTCCCGGGCGCGAGTTGATTGATACGCTGGACGCGGTGCGCCGCCACGACTTTGTGGTGCGTGACATGCCCAGCTATGGTCTGAAGGACGTGGCGCGCTATTTCGGGATTGCCGCGCCCGACCGAGTCTATATTTCGGGGCCAAAGATCTTCGAGACCTACCGCCAGGAGCCTGAGCGCGTGCGCCATTACGCCCTTGATGATGTGCGCGAGGTCGATGGGCTTTCCCGGCGTCTGCTCGGTTCACCGTTCGCGCTGGCGGGCATGGCGCCACGTCGTTACGAACGCCTGGCCTCGGCTGGACCCGCGATGGGAGTGCTGGAGCCCATCCTGGTGCGTGCTTATCTGCGCGCGGAAACGGCCCCGCCCTGCTCGGCCATGCAGCCTGGCTCATCGGGTATGCATGAGGGGGGCGCGGTCCATCTTTACGCCGAGGGCGTGGCCGCGCACGTGGTCAAGGCTGACGTGGCCTCGCTGTATCCTTCGCTGATGCGCACCTTTCAGATTGGTCCTGCCAGCGATCAACTGGGAGTGTTGCTGGGCATTCTGGGGAGTCTGACCGATCTGCGTCTCGCGCACAAGGAGGCCGCGCGCGTGGCTTCCGCGAACTCTATTGAGGCCAATCACCATAATGCCACGCAGGCCGCTATGAAGATCCTGATTAACTCGGCCTATGGTTATATGGGGGCTGGCGCCATGGCTCTTTTCGCCGATAGCCGGGCCGCCGACGAAGTTACAAGGCGCGGGCGCGAGATTCTCGATAAGGTCGTCAATGCTTTGCGCGAACGCGGCATGGCCTTGATCGAGGCCGATACGGATGGTGTCTATTTCGCGGTGCCCGCAGAATGGGGTGAGGCGCGTGAGCAAGAACTGGTCAACGAGATTGCCGCACTTCTGCCGGGTGGTATTCGCCTGGAATACGAGGGGCGTTACCAGGCTATGTTCAGCCACGAAGTCAAAAACTATGCCTTGCTGACCTATGGAGATGTACTGGTTGTGCGCGGCGTGGCTCTGCGCTCCAGCCGCGCGGAACCCTTCGGCGAGCGCTTTTTGCGCCAGGCGCTGAGCCTTTTGATGAAGGACGACATCCCCGGCCTGCGCCAGTGCTATCTCGACACAGTCGATGCTCTACGCAAGCGCGAACTGCCCGCCTCCGAGCTTGCCGCGCGCGTGCGCCTCTCCAAGACCTCCGAGGCGTATCAGGCCACACGTGTGAATCATCCAGAGCCGCAGTACGAAGCCCTGCTTGCCGCCGGGCGTGAGCGCTGGTATCCTGGCGAGCGCGTGCGCTTCTATCGCGTGCGCGGAGGCAGATATGTCTGGTTGCCCGAAGAGACCGAAGAAGTGCCACTGGACAACAACTGGCAGGCCGGAGCGCAGCCGGCCAGGCAGCCAGTCTACGAAGATGTCGCCAACCGCCGCGACTACGATGTCGACCACTACATCCAGGCGCTCGTCAATTCCTACGCCTCGCGCCTGCGCAAAGCCTTCACACCCGAAGATTTCGCGCAGCTTTTTCGCCTGGATGGCCTCACCGGCCTCTTCGATAAGCCAATCGAAAGCATCGAACCGAAGTGGATACGTTGTAGCGTATGAACGCGCCTTTTAACTCGCGGCGGAGGCTGCGTCTAGCACACCGGACGCGCCGGTCCGGTGTGCTCAGCAGCCCCGTTTGCAAAAACCTGAGTCGCACCCGAGATCACTGGCTGGCTCTCGCATGGGCTGACTCCTTTAGAGTATGCTGTACGATTTGGGCGAGATCTGGGTCTGATTCGGCCCTCGACTCGTTATCACATCGAGGTTCCCCTGGTCCAGATGAGCTATCTCACGCTTCGCCGGAAAAGAGACGAGTGATATACACAACGAGATCTACCCCGAACAAAGCGAAGAGGCCATAGGTCAGGGGGTCGATTTCTCCAGGGTAAGGGCTATTTCCCTGCGATGGCACACCGATCAGCCAGTGTGTGACTGCCAGTTGAGCCAAAAAAGCGAGCCCAATTGCTCCTACTGATAAAAAGCAAATCAGTGTGACATATACCCGGAATGGATATCGCTTTGCCCTCGGCGACGTTTTGTAAACGATCAGGAGGCGTCGGGCTTCAAGCACCAGCAGCGCAATCGCGGCGAGAATCCCTATTCCGGCGACCCCATCAAAAAGGAATTGCCCTCCCGACCAGAACCGCTCAAGAGGCGATACCAAATGAATCTGCACCGGATTATTGACCTGGGTCACACTGGTGGTTCGCTCAATCGTTCCCTGGAGCTTTCCCTGGAGAACCGTTTGCCCGGAACCCCCTGGCAATGATGAAGGAAGCGTGATAGCTCCACCCAATGTTGGCATTGGGTCAAGCTGGCGGCTGCATAAGCCGGTACACGTCGTATACACCAGCGGGGTCCGAGGAATCGGAGCAACCACCTGGAAGGGTTGCGGGATACCGTCGAGGAGCAGTCGAATCCCCGATGAACGTTGCAGATCATCTGAGCCAGGTGAGCCATACTGGATGTTCAAGGTGATGGTTTCTCCAGGAACCGCGACGATATCAAGCCGTTGCGCACCTGTATCGTCATCAAAGGTAATCACATGTTGGGCGGTGTAATAGCGGCCAGCCAGACTATAAACAGCAAGACAAATGATGAGGACGGCGAGTTTCAAAAGAAATACCAAGCAGCCACCAGGCTTTTTCCGCTGGTTGTGCTTGCGCGTTTGTGCTATGCGCGATGATGTCATACACGTTTCTCCCTTTTTCTAAAGAAGACAATCTTTTTGAGCAGATTAACCTGCTTTGTTAGAGTGATTGCTGCCTTTAAGAGCTTTGATTTGCTCCAATGAAAATTCCGCGATACGCGCGGGACTGAGTCCGTCCAGCTCGGGTGTGGCGTGGCCAGTGATCTGGTGGGCGAGGGTGCGGCCAATGGCGGGAGATAGGGCGAAGCCGTGGCCGGAGAAGCCGAGGGCCAGGGTCAGGCCGGCAAGGCTGGGCGCGGGACCGACGAAGGGGATCTGGTCGATGCTTTCAGCCTCGAGGCCGCACCATGCTTGCGCGATCTGTTGCCGGGCGACGGCGGGCAGGACAGCGCAGGCGTCTCGCCAGTTGCCCTCAATGCTCGCGGACCGCGTGGTGAAGGCGCGCCGATCAGGCGAGGGATCGCCGGGCCAGCCGCCGCCGAGGAAGAAGGCTCCGTTCGAGAGTTGTTTGAGCGAGAGCGCGCGACCCAATGTGCCCAGGACTGGCTGGAGTAGCTGCGCGGGCGCGGGCGTGGAGAGCAGCATTTGCAGGGCGAGCGTTTTAATGGGCAGGCGCAGGCCTGCGCTGGCTGCCAGTTCATCGCTCCACGCGCCCGCGGCCAGGATGGTGTGCCCGGCCCTGATGGAGCCGCGCTCTGTCTCCACACCGATAACCCGCTGGCCAGCAACGAGCAGGCTTCGCGCGGTAGTGTGGAGCATATACGCCGCGCCGTGGCGCTCTGCCGCGGAAGCAAAGGCACGCGTGGTGCGCGGTGGATCGGCCTGACCATCGGCAGGGCTATAGCTGGCGGCTACAACGCGTGGATGCAGGGCTGGCGCGATTTCATGAGTGGCCTGGCGGTCCAACAGGCGTATGTCGCTAAAGCCCATCGCTTGCTGGTCATTCACAAAAGCTTGCAGGCGTGCCGCCTCTTCGTCTGTCTCGGCCAGCAGCAAATTCCCACCCTGGCGGTAATGCAGGTCCGCGTCCAGTTCTTCTGAGAGCGTAGGCCAGCGTGCAATTGCCTCCGTGGCCAGCAGCGCTTCCGCCGGGTGGCGTCCCTGGCGGCGCACACCGCCCGCGCTGGCCCACGAGGCCACTGGAGAGCTTGCCACTTCCCTTCGCTCAAGTACCAGCACCTGCTGGCCCATGCGTGCCAGGTGATAGGCAAGCGAGCTGCCGATTACGCCAGCACCGATAATCAGGAAATCGCTGGAAATGCTGCCCATGTGTTTAAAGTGTGCTCCGTTGTTAGATGTATCTATTGTTCCTTATTAACGCGGGTCACGCTTCTTCAGAGTCATAGGTGGCCTGCCATTGCTGGCGCGCTTCCTGGGAACTGGCAAAGAGTTCGTTCAGGTGCGGGTCGCGGGCGGCGATGTGTTCGCGCAGAGTGCGCAGGATGGCCAGGTACTCGTCGAGTGAGCGTAGCAGCGCGTCGGAATTGGTCAGGCAGATATCGCGGTACATCTCAGGACTGCCCCCGGCCAGCCGGGTGGCGTCGCGGAAGCCAGAGGAGGCCAGCAGAGAAGCGTCACCCCAATTGCTGTTCTGGCTCGCGGTAGCCATCAGGGCTGTCGAGGCAATGAAAGGGAGATGGCTGACCAGAGCGACCTGGCCATCGTGCTCGGCTGGCTCCAGGAAGCGCACGCGCGCGCCGATTGTTTCAATCATCGACAGAACCTTATTCAGGGCCACAGGCGAAGTTTTCGCAGTGGGGGTCAGACAGTAGATGCGGTTGCGGAAGAGAGCTGGATCGGCGGCTTCAACACCACTGATCTCCTTGCCAGCCATAGGATGGCCGCCGACAAAGGTCAGAGTGTCGGGCAAAAATTCCTCTGCCCAGCTAATGACCTGGCTTTTTGTGCTGGCGACATCGGTAATCACCGCGCCGGGAGAAGCAAACGAAGCCATGCTCTGTAGCAAGGCGCGCATCGCGCCTACGGGTGTGGCCAGCACAATCAACTCGGCCCCGCGCACTACATCAGCCAGGGCTGTGTGAACCTGATCAATGACTCCGACCTTGCGGGCCTGCTCGCACACGCCGCGCCCGAGGTCGTAGCCAGTTACTTGCTCGGCCATACGAGCCTGGCGCAGTGCCAGGCCCAGCGAGCCTCCTATTAATCCCAGGCCAACAATGGCCACTTTATGAAACATAAATAAGACTCCCTTTACCCATTTTTCCGCGTGGAGAAGAAGCGGAGGTTAGAAGTAGACCAGCTCTTCCAGCCATTCCTCGCCGCCCTCGCCCAGCACTTCGGCGAGCATTCTGGTGACATCGTCGCTCAACAGCGGCGTTTCGCTGCGATAGTGTTTCAGGAAGCGCGGGAGAATCGTCGCATTGTAATGGGCGAGCAAGTCCGCGGCGAAGTTCTCCAGGAGCAAAACAAATTCCAGGTAATCTTCGGGTGTGGTGTCCTCGTACCAGTCGAAGCCGCGTATCGTCACCGGCGTCTTGCCATCGGCTTCCGGCTCAAAGCTCGCGGCGAACTGCTGGTGCAGGTCCGCCGTAATATCCTCGATCTGCCCGTGGATCTGTTTAAAGAGCCAGAAGGCAGCGAACTGGAGAGGCCACTCGTCGGCCCACAGCGGGCTGTCATCAGGCCAGGGACGCTGATCGTGCTCGAAAAATGCGTGCGCCAGCTCGTGATACAGGAGTAGCGAGCGTTTTTCGGGCGAGGCCTCACCCATAATCTCGTCCATCTGTTCAGGCACGACCAGCGTTGGTGTTTTCGTCGTATCGGTCCAGTAGGGCAGCATGGTTGTTGGCGGCTCGGTCACCTCATCGTCTTCCAGCGGCACATCTTTCCAGTCCGCGGGTGCCACGACCAGCAGCTCCAGGGCTGGCATTGACAGACCAAGCAGATCTCCTAGCAGCTTGCTTGCCTGTTTCACCTCCTGAAAAAGCTGGCGTGCCAGTTCTGTCCGTCCCGTTGGATAGTAGACCTTCAACGGCTCGTCCAGCGTTTCATACTGTTTATACGGAAAGGCCATAAATTTTTCTTACCTCAATCCCTTTTTTCCTGTTTGTGCGCGTCCGACTCAAGCGCGAGGGGCTTGTTGTCGCCTTCAACCTCGCTCTTGCGCAGGTAATCGATGCTCTCTTGTTTGCGGAAGCGCTTGTAAAATGAGCTTGTCAGCGAGCGCAGACGCCCGGCATCCAGGCGTTTGCCGCCTTCGTAGTATTCCAGGGCCACCTCGCCAATTGACCAGGTCGCCGCGCCCGCGATGGCCCCGGCGATAATGTCACCGCCAAAGGGGACCGCTTTCGCTGCCTGCTCAGCCAGGAAACGCATGGTTAGCCCACCGATCATCGTTACCACCAGTTCACGCGCGTGCTTGAGCGCCTCGGCGGAATCGATTGGCTCGCCATAGAGCGCGGCCAGGCGCAGGACCAGCCGGACTTGTGTGCCGATCAGGATAGGGATATCGATCAGCGGGATCGGCTCCAGGCCAGCGGCCAGGCTGACCAGGGTGGCGTTACGGATAATGCGTTGAGCAGCCTGGCGCCGATAAGCTGGCAGCTCGCGTCCGATCACCAGAGCCGCTTCGGGGCTGGCTGAGATCATGGCCGGAACCAGCTCCTCGGCCACGTTTGTACCCTGACGTGCCGAGATAGGAATTACCCCGGTTATACCCAGGCGCATCGCCACGTTATTGGCCAGATCATCCCCGGCCTGAGCACTTTTCAGCGCATCGATCTTATTAACAGTCACAATCGTGGGCTTCTCCATCTCCCTGATCGTCATCAGCAAATTGCGATCATCCGGGCGCAGACCCTTTTCGCCATCAATCAGCAGGACCACCAGGCTCGCCTCCTCGATACCTGTTTCCATGATATCGGGCAGGTGTCCGGGGGTATCGATCAACGTAAAGGGACCGAAGTCAGTGCGAATCAGGTCTTTTGTTGTTCCAGCCTGTGACGAAACTTCGGAAATCTGTTTACCTTTCAGGTGATTAAAGAGCGTACTCTTGCCTGTATTGGCCTGACCCACAATTACGACCGTATTTCCCAGTCCCTCTACAACCTCTTCCTGAGCCTCTTTCCAGTTGATCGCGTGCATAAAACTGCGTACCAGAGCGATATTGGCTGGTAAGCGTGTAATCGAATCAATGCTCAACTTGCGCCAGTCGGGCGGCGAGCTGCGCTTTTTCCAACCTGTTTTAAGCGTTTTGCTCTTGATGTTGTCCTGGGCCTTCTTCTCATCTGGCAGCTTTACTTGTTTATGCGGAGCGGCAGAAGCCTGTTCATCTTCGGGCAAAAGCACCAGAGTTTCATCCTGGCTCTGTTCATCTGGCAAGAGTACCAGTGCATCTTTTTGGCTCTGCTGGTCAGGCAAAAGCACCACAGTATCGTCAGAGCCTTGCGACTCTGGCAGAATGACTAGTGCATCATTTTCGTCGTTAAACTCTTGTGATTTTTGATTAGCCACATGCTTTTCCTTCCCTAGTGCAAAACCTCTTGACCTTTTCGGCCTTTTCATGTATCCGCCTCCAGGGCGCGGGCTGTCTGGTCGAGACTGCATGCCGATCCGTTTGAGGATACTAAAAATGGCGCATCTTTGATTGATCTCCGCGGAACGTGTTGTTACCTCATTCCGCGAAGTGACGCCGGCAACTGCATTGCCTGATACCCCCACATGAGAGGGATTGACACTCGCGCAAAATCTCCAGATTTATGTGTCCCAATGGGAAAGAGGCCTTTCAGAGAAACGCCTTTTTCCTCTCAATTTAATTATACGAAATGAGAGACGTTCCTGTTAACAAAACAGGGCATGCATTTTTCCTGCCAGCATTACCCATTCTTTTTATAAAGGGGCAGAAGCTTGCTGTTTGCCGGGCTTTGGGTACGTGATTAGCTCAACGCACTGACAGGTTTTTCAATTTGATGAAACAGTTTTATCACGTTTCTGGCGAAAAAGCACAATGAATGGGACATCTGTGCCACCATTTGCGAGCGATGGAGTGAAAAACGAGGTTATGACCTATGCAGGCATTACGCATCAATGGTTCCGCTGGCCGCGTCGCGGCCAGCGGAACCATTGATGCGTAATGCCTGTGAGTCGCGCAGCGGCATCTTTTACAGCAGGTCCAGACAGTTTAAGACCTGGTTCACTTCTTCCGCTGTGTTATAGTGAGCCATGCCCAGGCGCAGCGCGCCGCCGTTTTTCTCCAGGTCCAGCCGCTCCATGATGCCCAGGGCGTAATAATTGCCGTCCCAGGCAAAGATGCCGTGCTGGCCCAGATGTTGGGCTGCTTCCAGCGGTGTATGGCCGGCGATATTGCAGGTGATCGTGGGGACGCGCCAGTTGAGGCGCGCGTGATCAGTGATGCCGTAGACGGTGCTGCCTTTAATCTCGCGCAGGCCCGCGATCAGTTGCGCGGCCAGACCACGCTCGTAATCAACCATAGCTTGCATAGCGATTTTCAGGTCGCGCTGGCGCCCACTGTACTCCGCAAAAGCGCCTGTGTAAAGGTCGCGCTGTTCGCGGCCCAGCAGGTGCAGGTAATCGATCACGCCGACCAGGCCAGCCAGGCATTCGTGATTCTGTGTGCCTGTTTCCCAGCGGTCGGGAGCACCAGCGGGGGCCGGGCGCACTTTGTAGGCGGGGAAGTGCTCCAGGTGCTGTTGTTTGCCGTAGAGAATGCCCAGGTGTGGACCGAAAAATTTGTAAGACGAGCAGACCAGAAAATCCGTGTCCAGCGCCTGGACATCGATTGGAGCGTGGGGCGCGAATTGCACCGCGTCGATCCAGGTGAGCGCCCCGACCTCGTGCGCCCAGCGCACAGCAGTGGCGACATCGTTGATTGTGCCGACCGCGTTTGAAGCATAACCGACCGCGACCAGCTTTGTGCGCTCGTTGATTTTCGCGCGCATATCCTCCATATTCAGCGTCACATCCGCGGGATGGACATCCACCGTGCGAATCACTATGCCGCGTTCTTGCAAGGCCAGCCAGGGTGCCACGTTCGCGTCATGGTCGAGCACCGTCACCACAATCTCATCGCCTGGCTGGAGCGTTTTGCCGATGGCCCGGCTGAAAGCAAAGGTCAGCGTGGTCATATTCGGGCCAAAAACAATTTCAGCGGGATTGGCGGCGTGCAAGAAATCCGCCATGCCCTGGCGTGCTGCCGCGATAACTTCATCAGTGCGCTGGCTGGTCAGAAAAGCGCCATGGGTGTTCGCGTTCGATGTTTGCAGATAGGCAACAATACCGTCAATCACCTGGCGGGCTACCTGCGTGCCACCAGGATTGTCAAAATAGATGGCCGGACGCCCGTTCACAGTCTGGCTGAGCGCGGGAAAATACTGACGATAAGAACTGAGGTCTGGAATCTGGGACATATATGCAGTCTCCTCTCATGAAGCGGGCGAACGATCAAAATACCCCCACAAATAGAAACTATACAATGATATTTATCTATTTGGAAGCCAGAGAGCCCCACTGATCGGAGAACGAATAAAAATACCATCTGAAAAACCGCTCTTGCCATAGAGGGATGGAAAACACGCATAATCTCCACTTTCCGCTTTCTCAGAGCCTTCGTCCTCCCGAATAGATGTTTATCTGTAATGGACCTGCTTATATTTGAACCAGGAACTGTTCTATGAACTCAAGGAGGTTGTACATGAGAAAAGCAATCAGAACATCCTGCTATCCTGGTTTGCCCCTTTTATTCCTGGGAATGCTCCTGGCTCTCAGCCTGTTGAATGTCCCTGTCAGCGCCAGTGCTCATGCTGTGCGCCCAAATGGTTCTTCGCGTTTGATGCACAGGCAACGCTGGGGAAAAGTTATCGTTGTGAGTATTTCGCAACAATGGTTGACGGCTTATCAGAACGGGCAGCCGGTTTTTGACACCGCGGTCTTAACCGGGCGACCTTCACTGCCAACGCCGCTGGGCACCTACCATATCTTCTCGAAAGTCAGTCCGGCGATTTTCCGTTCTCCTTTCCCGCGGAAATCCCCCTACTGGTATCCGCCGACGCATATCAAGTACGCGATGGAGTGGAGAGCTGGCGGCTACTATCTTCACGATTCCTGGTGGCATACCGTCTATGGCGCCGGCACCAATGGCAAACACTACGATCCCACCTACGGCTGGCAGCAGGGGTCGCATGGTTGCATCTCCATGCCGGTGAGCGCGTCAAGTTTTCTCTATCACTGGGCGCCCCTTGGCACAACAGTGAAAATTGTACGCTAAGCGCGAAGAGGAGAGTGATGGCCCTAAAACAGAGCGAGGCCGACAGCGGGTGTCCGCTGCCGGCCTCGCTCTGTTACTGACAACAGGTGCTATAAGTTCAGGGCTATTTACTTCTCGCACCTCATCAAAGCCAGACCCCGCCCCAAAGATTTAAAAGGTGTTTTTCAGGCAGGAGGTGCGAAGCACCTCCTGCCTGAAAAACACCTGAACAAAAAGGGGGCGGGGCGGAGCCTTGAGCGAAGAAGTAAATAGCG
Organism: Ktedonobacteraceae bacterium; assembly: GCA_036384215.1. Lineage (GTDB taxonomy): Bacteria > Chloroflexota > Ktedonobacteria > Ktedonobacterales > Ktedonobacteraceae > Paraktedonobacter. The sequence goes on from DASVMX010000447.1 coordinate 27,003, forward strand.
CTGCTATAAGTTTCAATACGCTTGACCTGCCTCTGGCGGATGTGATATCTTTTAGACGAAGAGGTTGTTATCACAATCACAGCGCAAAACAGGAATCTGGTAGCTACAATGGAAATGCAATTTCTCACAATTGCCACTCCCGCGTAGGCAATCACGCCGGGCTTACGCGGGTTAAGAAATGGCTTATATGCATAATGCCTTTGCTCATCGCCGATGAGCAGGTCTTGATCTAATCTTTTGCATCTTCTGCACTATTCTTATCCCTCCAGTTGGCGTGTGTCGCCGGGCCGTATCGTCTCGTGCCCGTTTATCCACTGATGGCTGCGACACCTTCCGCTACCAGTACCACGAGATCTGGCCCTGACAGACCACCCGAATGCTCTCTCTGTTTGCCCGGCCTTTCATGTGTGAAACATTCTTAGCACAACGGCATAACTGTGTATAAAAGCCGTATACGTATGTAGAAATCGAGGTTAACAACAAATGTTGCAGGTCAATCATATCTCCCTGGCATATGGAGCACGCACCATCCTGGATGATGTCTCGTTTACGGTCGCACCCGGAGAGAAGGCCGGACTGATTGGCGTGAATGGAGCCGGGAAAAGCTCGCTGCTGAAAATCATCGCTGGACTCCAGCAGGGCGATAGAGGCAAGGTTGCTCATCCGCGTAGCTTTGGCTACCTCTCGCAGGACGTGGCGCATGACACGTCAGTGGCCGAGGGTACAAGCGTGCGCGAGTTTGTCTTTAGCAGCACAGGCCTGGATCAGGCCGTGAGCGATTACGAGGATTTGAGCGCGAAGCTCGCCGAGGCGGGCGATGATCTGGAAGAAGTGCTCCAGCGCTTCGAGGTTGCGCAGGATGCCCTGGATCGCCTGGGATATTACGAGGCCGATGCCCGCACCGAACAATTGATCGCCGGTCTGAATATTGGCGGAGTCACGCTGGATCGCCAGGTTCAGACGCTCAGCGGAGGACAAAAAACCAAGCTGGCCCTGGTGCGACTACTTTTCCAGGCGCCAGATCTGCTCTTGCTCGACGAGCCAACAAACTTCCTGGATGTCGATGCGACGGGCTGGCTGATGGAGTTCCTCGAACGCTACCGCGGCGCGCTGCTGATCATTTCACACGATCTGGATTTGCTGGACAAGAGCATCAATAAAGTGCTGCGCCTCAACGAGTTTACCCATAAACTTGAGGAATATCGCGGCACATACACCAACTACCTGACCGTGACAGGGGATGCGCTGGCGTTGATGGAAAAGACGAAGGCGCAGCAGGATCGCGAGATTGCCCGTCTGCGCAAGACTTCTGAGAAACTGCGCGGTTACGGTGCAACGCGTGTGAGCCAGCGTATTGCGATGGACAAACGCATTGCGGAATTAGAGGCAAGCGCCCCGCAACTTCCGCAGGTGAGTCGCAAGATGAAGGTGGATTTCCCGGTACGCTATCCCAGTGCGCAGTTGGTGGTCAAAGCGGAGAATCTGAGTAAGAGCTATGGCACGCGTGAACTGTTCCGCAACATCAACTTCGAGGTCGAACGCGGGCAGCGCCTGGTGCTGGTTGGCTTGAACGGCGTGGGCAAGACGACGCTTTTGCGCACCATGCTCGGTCTGTTGCCTATGAGCACAGGCACCGTGGCCATCGATGAGCGCGCGCGCCTGGGGTATTACGCGCAGGAAAACGAGGGACTGGATTATGAGAATACCGTGCTCAATGAAGCCACGGCGGTCTTGCCGGAGGATACCAGGCGAGTGCGTGGGGTACTGGGGCGTTTCATGTTCAACGGCGAGCGCGTTTTCCAGCAGATTGGTACCCTGAGCGGTGGCGAGAAGACGCGCCTGGCGCTGGCCAAGATGGTGCTGGATGGTCCTAATCTGCTGGTCCTCGACGAGCCAACCTCGCACCTGGATGTGCTTTCGCGCAACATCATCGGTGAGTCGCTGGGCCACTACAATGGCACGATCATCGCCGTGACCCACGATGTGGAGTTTGTGCGCGCCTTGCGTCCAGATACGCTCCTGCTCATGCCCGAGGGGAAAATCATCCCCTACGAGACAGAGCACGACGAACTGCTCAAAC
>DASVMX010000448.1:0-1589 GCA_036384215.1 Ktedonobacteraceae bacterium
TCAAGCACGCGAATGGTTTCAGGTACGCTTGGAATGGGTCCGTCCAGTTGCTTCTCCATTCCATCTCCCTCATCCTTTCTGTCTCCCCTTGTTTCTCTTTTGATTCTAGCACCCTCTCTGGATTTATGAGTGGTTGTCAGGATGTACCTCTTGACAATCACCAGAATATCTCCTATATTTAAACTAGTTTATATAATAAACCAGTTTAAGCGAAAGGGAAATAGCGATGAAACTGTTGAAGATGCTCGTTCCCTGTTTCCTTGTCCTGTTCCTGCTGTTCCTCGCCTTTCGGCTCAATACAGCGCCCAGCACTGACAGTGCACTGTTTGTGATTATCGTCGCCTCCTGTTTGGCTGGCACAACTACCGTTGCGGGCCGCCGCTGGTACTGGGTTCGGCGAACTTCCTAGTGCTGCGTTCCTCAAAGGCGATAAGAAAAGAGGCGATGGAGGTGGCGGCGCGTTCTGGGAGGCCGTCCCCAAATCCAGGGCTTAGCCCGGTGGTTGAGTTGCTTGGTCGCCACCTGCATCGCGCGCTCGATCTCATCGGCATTGGCAAAGCTCTGACCAGCGAAAGCATCGCGACGGAAGAGGCGCCACCAGCCTTCCTGGAGATTGAGCCAGCACGCTCCTTTGGGGATGAACACATGCTGGAGGCGCGGATGCTCCGCGAGCCAGGTACGCGTCTCCAAGCTATTATGACTGCTCAGATTGTCCGTAATGATGAAAATGTCCCCCTTGGGATTGTCGGCTTCGATAGCCTTGAGCAGCTCGATGTAGTTCTTGGAATTGCGCGCAGCTGCGCAGCGCGTGATCTCTTTGCCGTCACGGACGCGCAGCGCCCCGTAGATCCAGACCTTATCATTCCCGCGACTGTACTCCAGGAGAGCCTTGATACGATGGCCGTTGGAAGACCAGCCAGGGGCTGGTGCAAAGGTGCGCGGGGTCACCGGTCCGAGTTCGTCGGTGCAGATGGTCGTCGATCCCGCTGGTGGGGCAGTGTAGTGGGTGACGACCGCCGTCCTTTTGGGGCGAAGTCTTTGTCATCGCTGCTCCCCCAACTGTGGGTCCGACGCCAGCGTCTGCCCTCACGTACGTAAATGCGCCGGATCTGGCTGCGTTCCACCTGTATACCTGCGGCGTGAGCGGATTCGGTGAGGGCGTCCAGACTCCACTGGGCTGATCCTGTTTCATCGCGGGCTTCCAGCGTTTCTGCATACCGCTCGAGCTTTCCAGGAGGTGGCTGTTTCGCCAGGGCGAGAATCCGACTCCGTTCCTGCTCGGTCAATCGCGGCTTGCGTCCCGCCCCTTCTCGCATCCCCAGCCCATTGACCCCTTCCGCGTTGAAGCGGGCCAGGTGGATGCGCACCGTTTGGGGATGACAGTGCAACTCGACTGCGATCTCATTCGGCGTCTTGCCTGCCCAGCTCTCAGTCACCATCTGGGCATAAAACTTCCAATCAGCGGGCGCATGAAGGCTTCGTGCAAGTTTGCTCACCTGGCGTTCTTCCTGTGCATCCTGCGCCGCTCGGGCGTAGACCTGTTTGGGCATGGCTCTGCTCCTCTCTCATTCAGCAACACTTCCACCTCC
>DASVMX010000449.1:0-3727 GCA_036384215.1 Ktedonobacteraceae bacterium
ACAAAACCCCTTGAGAAAAAAGGGGGTGGGGCGCTTTGACAAACTTTTGCAAAGTTTGGGATGACTGATACTTATTCGCTTGCGGAACGACGCAAAGCGTGCTACTCTCTAGCAAGAAAGGAGGATAGCATCATGCCCCACCAGAGATTTCTGCCTTTCTGTGGCATGTTTCTCCAGATAGGAGAGACGTTTTTTGAATTTCTGCCCCATCCCTCGTTTCTGGGTGAAAAAGATGGCGTTTTTTACCTGGAAGGAGGCACAGCTTTTATTTATAAAATCATCGATGTCGATACCGGCGTTCCCTCTGCTCTGAAGGTCTTTAAGCGCGGCTTTCGCGCGAAGCAGATCGCGGCTGCCGCCACAGCCCTGGCTCGCTATGAGAATCTGCCGGCGCTACAGGCGGAACAGCGCCTGTGTATTACCAGGGCCAGGCACGCAAAATTGATAAATACCTATCCAGAGTTGGAATTCGCGATCCTGATGCCCTGGGTCGACGCGCCAAGCTGGGCTGGACTCCTGTTTCATCCTCAACTGAGTTCGGCCTATACCTATGAGCAGGCGCGCGTTCTGGCCCAGGCCACAGCCAACGTCCTCGGCGCGCTTGAGGCTCAGGGCATCGCGCACGCCGATCTCGCGGGCAGCAATCTTGTGCCATCACCGGATAGACAACAGATTCAATTGCTCGATCTCGAAAATATGTATCTTCCCGGACTGCCCCCGCCGCCGCAGAAAAGCCAGGGCACACCTGGCTACCAGCACCAGTTCCTGGGTTCAAACGGGCAGTGGTGCCCGGCAGGCGACCGCTTCGCGGGCGCGATCCTGCTGACCGAGATGCTTACCTGGTGGAATGCACGCGCGCGCGCCCGCGTCTCCGAGGATGCCGAGAGCCTTTTCAGAGCTGAAGAACTCCAGACTCAGGAGGCGCCGTGCTTACCAGTTGTACGCGATACTCTGTACACGCTGAGCCCGCGTCTGCTGGAGCTGTTCGACCAGGCCTGGCTTTCGCGCTCGCTGGAGGAGTGTCCACCCCTGAGCGCCTGGACAGCAGCCATACCACCTGGACTAAACGCGTAACGGGCAAAAATCTGCTCGCCTGATCAGGAAACCCAAAAGGGCTATTTTTGGCGAGTTGTCCTGAATCGTGTGGCAAAATTGTCATTATATCAGATAGACTGTACTTAACTATGCCAGGAGAAATGCTCTATGCCGCTCGCAAATTCCCTCCTCGGGCAAGACTATCGCCTCCTGCGCCAGCTCGCTAGCGCGGGAACGGGAATCATCTATCTGGCCCATCATATCCGCCTGAATGGCCAGGTCGCGCTGAAAATCGTGCCTGTTGATGATGAATTGCTGGAAAACAGCAGAGTCACTCAGCGCGTGGAAAAACTCTTCCACAATAAGATGCAGGCGCTTGCTCAGCTCAATCACGCCCATATTATGCCGGTCGATGACTTCGGCCATGAAAAAATCGACAATAAAGAATACTTTTATGTTACTATGGATTATTGTCGCGCGGGCTCGCTGGCGGACCTGCTCGCGGAGAATGAGCGCTCGCAGACGCGTCTGACGCTCGATGAAGCCGCCAGTGTGATCTCGCAAACAGCCGGGGCGCTGCACTATGCTCACGAGCGCGGGATTGTTCACCTGGATCTCAAGCCATCCAACCTCTTAGTAAGTCATGCCGGGTTTTCAGATCTCCAACTGGCCGATTTTGGCCTGGCGTACTTTTTCGCGACGCTATCTGGTCGGGGCTTGAGTCAGAGCCCTTATATACGTGGCGCGGCGATGTTCATTGCGCCAGAACAATGGGACGGCCAGGCTGTTCCAGCCAGCGATCAATACGCGCTGGCCGTGCTGGCCTTTTATCTGCTCACCGGCCAGTTCCCCTTTCAAGGTCCGCTGAGCCAGTTGATCCAGCAGCATCAGACTGCCCGGCCACCGGCTCCCAGCCATTTCAATCGCCAGCTCGACTCGTCCATCGACAAAGTTATCAAGCGCGCCCTCGCCAGGCAGCCAGAGAAGCGTTTCCCGTCAGTTCTGGAATTTTCCCAGGCCTGCGCGAGCGCGCTCCAACTCGCGGGCGCGCAACCAGGACCTCGCGCCTTCGATGTCGCCACGTCCGCGCCAGAGCCGCTGCCTGCACTCCTCCCGTCGATCCCACCCACGCTGCCTGCTCGCGCTGAAGGATTCGTTGCGCACTCAGAAAAAGAGACTTTACCAGAGCAAGGCGCTACCTGGCTTGCTCCTGTGGAGGTGTTGGCCCTGTCCGAGAAGCAGACCACGTCGGACGAGGAAGAAGACATTCTGCGCGCTCCCACGGAAAGACTTATCCTGCACCAACAGAAAGAAGATATTCTGCGCACTCCTACGGAGACGCTTGTTCTGCGCCACGAGGAGACAACTACGGTTAGTGAACTGGCCGCGGCAGCAACCGTCCCGGCGCGCCTATCTTCCCCGGACCTCGTGGCCAGCCCTGCAGCACAGCATGACCATGCTCTGACTATCACCGCGACATCGCCTGTGCTTACAGACGATGAAGCTACCCCGCTCGCGCAGCCGCCCGAGCTGACAAGTGACGCGCCCATCCTGCTTATGCAGTCGTCCGGCCCAACGGGCGACGCGCTCACCCTGCTCATGCAACCGCCTGAACTGACGAGCGACGCGCCCGCGCTGTTCACACAGCCACCTGTCGCGGCGGACGACGCTCCTACCCGGCTGGCTCCAGGTCTGGCGGGAGCGCAGGCACGTGACGCGAGAAACGCGTTCCCGCCAACCCGGCCCGCCAGCATGCCAGCGGCTTTCTCCATGGCTCTGACGATCCAACCAGCCGCCGCGGCCCTGGCGGGTCAGTCCGCCCTGCGTCTCAAACAGGCGCCAGTTCTGCCATCCATCCTGCCAGTTCTGCCAGTCAGGCAAGCCATCCCGCGGCGCGGACATTTCTCCACGCTACAGAAAAGCCTGGCCGTTGTTGTGCTGGCCCTGGTTGTGCTGCTCGGCAGCGGCGCGTTTCTCTTCAGAAACCTCTCCGCGGCGGGCTTGCCGCGCACTGGCTCTGGCTGGTGGCCTGGACAGACAAGCGGAAACAATGGTGGCATCACTATCATTGTTTCCCCAACAGACCCGGATCAGACAGCCGCCGCTGGCTCGACCGCGACTCCTGCTACTGGCTCCACGCCTACCACCGGCTCCGGCTCGACTCCTGCTACTGGCTCCACGCCTACCACCGGCTCCGGCTCCAGGCCTGCACCCACGCCAACTCCCGCGCCAGCTCCACAGCCGACGCCCACGCCCAAACCTCCAACTCCAACTCCGACTCCTCATCCATGCAGTAGTCCCAGCTGGTCCTCAACCCTGAGCCCAACCTATGCCGCGGGTGGAACCGCGCACTACGTCACTCCTTACTGTAACGGCAACGTCTATCTTACTCTGACCTCCAAACCACCTTCTGGTGGGCACGAGGTCGATATGCAGATCTGTTACGGCATGCGCACCACCAATTGCTCCGGCTGGGTAAAATACTCCGGCAACTATGTCTGGTTCAGAGTAGCCTCTGGCCTGAAGAGTGGTCAGATTTTCTACATCAATAGCCGCTGTTCGGCCTGCACCGGCTCGTCTTTCAAAATATACGGCATTGTGAAATATTAGCTGAGGGAAAACAAGCAGAATCGGTTCCCGCCACGAAAATTTGCAAATTTTCGTGGCGGGAACCGATTCTGCTTGTTTTCCC
>DASVMX010000450.1:0-4881 GCA_036384215.1 Ktedonobacteraceae bacterium
GAGGGAGTACGCAAGATGGCGGACGAGCCGAGAGAAGAACAGAGGCCAGCGGGCGAGCCGATTGAGGGCGCGCAGTACAGCGAAGAGATTCCCTTTCGCCCGATTACGCGGGTGGAACGGCGCAATCTGTGGCTGAGAGAGTACGAAGCGCAAGATGTCGCGCTCCAGATGTGGGTTAACCTGGTGGAGAAGCAGGATCTGGAGATCGAAGTCATGTTCCAGATGCATGGTCTGCTGGTCTTTGGCGTGCTGGTCAGTGCGCTGCGCTACGCGCAATTTTATATCGATTTGAACGAGGAACTGCACCGCGAAAGCGAGCCGGAGACCGCCGACCTGCTCAAAGAATTCTACAATGCCCTGGTGCCGCCTCCCTATCAGCCAGAGATTGGCCCCGAGGGTCTGCCTGTCGTCTTCCGCGCCCTGCACATGCGCGACGTGACCATTATGAGCGCCGGTCACAAAGTCAAAGTCCCCTACTGGCGTGGCAAAATTAGCGAAGTGGATGCCTTTGTGATTGGGGCCGCTGCCCGGGAATAATTTTTCAAAAGAACCATGAAGAGCCAGGATCGACGGCGCTGCCGCCGATCCTGGCTCTTCATGGTTCTTTTCTTAAAACAATGAAAGCTGTTCTGGCGGCTCTTCTTTGGGTTTGGAAGGCACGACCAGGGTGCCTGCCGCGGCGCGGCGCTCGGCTTCGGCGATAATTAAGGGGATTTTTTTGAAGTCGGCGCGGAACTGTTCCATGGTTGCGACAGAACGCAGGGCGGCTGCTGGATGATACATGGCGATGTACAGGCGTTTGCGGCCAGGCTTGGCGCGACCGTGGATCACGCTGATCTTCTGACCTGGAAAGAACTTGGCCATTGAGAAACGTCCTAGAGTGACGATGACCTGCGGGTCCAGAGCTTCGATCTGGCGATCAAGATATTCGTTGCAGGCAGTGATTTCGTCGGGTAGTGGATCGCGGTTATCGGGGGGACGACATTTGACGACATTGGTAATGAAGACATCGGAGCGTTTGAGATTGATACTGGCCAGCGCTTCTTCCAGCACCTGGCCGGCCTGGCCCACGAAAGGACGCCCTTGCATGTCTTCGTTGCGACCAGGACCTTCCCCAATGAACAGGATTTTCGGATGCAGATTGCCTTCGCCGGGCACGGATCTGTTGCGTCCCCTGCACAGGTTGCACTTTTCGCAGCCTGAGATTTCGCGGGCTATCTCCTGTAAAACCTCTTCAGACGACATTGTTCCCTCTCCAATTCAGCATTTTTCGACAATGCCTGGCAATTAAAGATAAATAACAATGGATGGATTAGCGACCTTGCTCCGCGCAGGAGCGGAGGCAGGTTTAATCAGGGAGGGGCGCTCGGAGAGAGCGCCCCTGTATGTCGTTATTCTTCGCGTTCACACGCGAAATGGTAATTGCGATAGATCTCCTATCGACTGGCGCTTTACCAGCGGCGGTCGGGTGGACGCCCAAAGCCGCTGTCACGGCGTGGACCGGGCTGGCCGCCAGGACCCATGGGACGGCGCTGGCCGCCGCCAAAGCCACCACCGCTGCCGCCACGATCTCCGTAGCCGCCGCTGCGCTGGCCGCCGCTGCTGCCTCCGCGATCTCCGTAGCCACCGCCGCGCTGGCCGCCACGGTCGCCATAGCCACCACCGCTGCCGCCACGATCTCCGTAGCCGCCAGGGCCACGACCAGGCACCGAGCCTTCGCGCGGGCGAGGCGCGCCACGGTCGCCATAGCCACCGCGGCCACCACCCATGCCACCGCGGCCACCACCCATGCCACCGCGGCCACCGCGATCACTCTCCAATTCAGCCGCGCTCGGCAGTTCGCCGCTCAGCGCGGCGCGGCGCGAAAGGTTGACGCGGCCCTGCTGGTCAACTTCAATCACCATCACAGTAATTTCATCGCCAACCGAAACCACGTCTTCGGGGCGCATTACCTGGTAATCGGCCAGTTGCGAGGTACGCACCAGGCCTTCTTTGCCGGGCAGGATCTCTACGAACGCGCCGAAGTCCACCAGGCGGCGCACCGTGCCGGTGTAGATGCGGCCAACCTCGACCTCTTCGGTCAGCGCGCGCACAGCGTCGATTGCGATCTGCATCGCCTCGCCGGAAGTTGCGGAGATGTGCACCGAGCCGTCGTCTTCGATGTCGATTTTCGCGCCACTCTCTTCTTGAATCTTGCGGATCATCTTGCCGCCCGGGCCAATCACCGCGCCGATCTTGTCGGGGTTGATCTTGACGGTCTGGATACGCGGCGCGAACTCGGACAGTTCCTCGCGCGGCGCGTCGATGGTGTCAAGCATCTTCTCCATGATATACATGCGGCCCTCGCGCGCCTGTTCCAGCGCCCTTGCCATGATCTCATAGGTGATGCCTTTGACCTTGATATCCATCTGGAGGGCCGTCACGCCGTCCGCGGTTCCGGCGACCTTGAAGTCCATGTCGCCGAGCGCGTCCTCAATGCCCTGGATGTCGCTCAACACAGCCCATTTGCCCGCGCGTTCACCCTCACCGGTGATCAGGCCCATGGCCACACCGGCGACCGGCGCGTGAATCGGCACGCCCGCGTCCATCAGAGATAGCGTGGTGCCGCAGACCGAGCCCATCGAGCTCGAACCGTTCGAGGAAAGCACATCGGAGACCGCGCGGATAGTGTAGGGGAACTCATCCTGCGAAGGGATCACCGCCGCAATCGCGCGCTCGGCCAGCGCGCCGTGACCGATCTCACGCCGGCCAGGACCGCGCATCGGCTTGCTCTCGCCAGTCGAGAAGGGCGGGAAGTTGTAATGGTGCATAAAGCGCTTGTTCTCGCTCGCGCCCAGGCCATCCAGAATCTGCTCATCGCCGGGCGAGCCCAGCGTAATCACGCTCAGAACCTGTGTCTGACCGCGGGTAAAGATTGCCGAGCCATGCGTGCGCGGCAGCAGGCCAACTTCACACGAAACAGGACGAATCGTCTGGAGGTCGCGCCCATCGACGCGAATACCATGGTCGAGGATATTATTGCGCACATAAGCTTTCAGCTCCTTCTCGTAGAAGGAGATGATATCCTTCAAACGCTCCGGGTACTGCTCGCCCAGCGTGCTCACCAGATCATCCTGCACCGTGCTCAGCGCAGCCGCGCGCTCAGCCTTATTCTGGCTGTTCACCGCCGCCTCAAAGCGCGGCAGCACAAACTCCGCCACTTTCGCGCGCAGATCCTCGTCCGCGGGAGGGGGCGTAAACGGGCGCTTGACAACGTTCACCGCCTGTACCAGCTTCTCCTGCATCTTGATGATGTCTTGCAGCGCTTCCTGGCCAAAACGCACGGCCTCCAGCATCACATCTTCAGGCAGTTCTTTGGCTCCGGCCTCAACCATCATCACCGCGTCCGCTGTACCGGCGATTGCCAGGTCCAGGCGCGACTCTCCCATCTGCGACTCCACGGGATTAATCACCAACTGGCCATCGACATGGCCCACGCGTACCGCGCCCACCGGGCCAGCGAAGGGGAGATTAGAAATGCTCAGTGCCGCGGATGCGCCAACGATGCCCAGCAGGTCCGAATCGTTCTCCTGGTCAGCCGAAAGCACTGTAATCACAACCTGGACATCATTGCGGTAGCCCTTGGGGAAAAGGGGGCGGAGAGGGCGGTCAGCGAGGCGACAGGCCAGGATCGCGTGCTCAGTCGCGCGGCCTTCGCGTTTGATAAACCCGCCTGGAATTTTACCGGCGGCATACATGCGTTCTTCAACATCTACAGTTAACGGAAAAAAATCAATGCCTTCGCGAGGCTCGTCGCTGCCAACGACAGTGGCCAGCAATACCGTATCGCCGTAGCGCACCAGGACAGCGCCGTTGGCCTGTTCCGCCACACGACCTGTCTCAATACTCATTACGCGGCCACCGATAACAGCTTCTTGACGGTGAATCATAGTTCCTCCGACTACTAGATTATCCCCTGGAGTACGTGCACGAGCCTCTTTGGAGGCCTCTCGTTGCTCTATCAGCCTTGTCTCAAGGGGTCTAATCTTCTTCTCTAACAACTAACGTCCCCTGCTTCTCCTGCTTTGTCAATAGCTTATCCAGTCTGCTCCAATCTGATCTGTCACGCCCCTGGATATACTTATTTCGGTCTATCTCTTCTCTTCATTCTACAGCGTATGTACTTGAAATCCTGGCATGTTCTTGTTATCACTCGTGAGTGGCTACGCCTGTAATAACCCCCTGTATATCTTCCACAGGGGTAAACCTGATCAGTTTTGGGATTGTCTTGTCAATCCCCATTCATGTGCATTCCAACGTCTCTAGATCGCGTACATCGAGTGTGCGGGGAACTCGCGGGTTTCTTTTTGTGAATTGTCGCTATCTCTCTTCAACACAGCAAATCGTCTGCTACGGTGGGAGAAAAAGTGGAGCCGCGGTCGGCCAGAAATGCGGCGCTGGCCAGAAATGCGCCGACCGCACCCAACACAACCATCTAATTAATGGCGCAAGCCCAGTTTGGCAAGCAAAGCGCGATAGCGCTCGGGGCTTTTCTTGCTCAAATAAGCAAGGAGCCGGCGGCGCTGTCCGACCATCTGCATCAAACCGCGATGGGAATGCCGATCGTGTTTATGCACCCTCAGATGGTCTGTGAGCTGATTAATTCGATGAGTCAAAATGGAAACCTGGACTTCGGGCGAGCCGGTGTCGGTTTCGTGAACGCGGGCATCAGCAATGAGCTCCGCTTTCTCTTCTGTGGTAAACGGCACGGTCTTCTCTACCTCCTGTTGTGCCAAGATAAGCAAGGGAAACGTTCTATTCGCATTATAGTTCAACCGCGAAAGACTTTCAAGCCCTCGCTTATTTTTATGATTGTTGGGAATGTGGGGCAAGGTGCCCGTG
>DASVMX010000451.1:0-3343 GCA_036384215.1 Ktedonobacteraceae bacterium
GGCGCCTTCTCGCCGCGCCCGAAATCGCGCCGCGTCAGCGCCAGCTCCAGTTCGCGTGCCACGATTTCAGCGTCTTCGTCAAACATCTCATAAAAATCGCCCATACGAAAAAAGAGGATGGCATCGGGATTCTGGCGTTTGATATTCAGGTACTGCGTGCGGACAGGGCTATGGACCTGTTCTTTCGCAAATTCTTCAAATAACACAGCTTTCTCACTCCTACTGGCCACCGGAGGCGGATCTTTTTGAACTGTAGTATAGGCCTTTGAGCGAATATCGTCAATTTCCACTTCTTTTTGGCCAGTGGCTTTCTGGTGATGCGCTTGTGTTAGGGCTGTGTTGCTTTTTCTGTTGTATGCGGTACAATACCGATGTGCTATTGTGCGTGCTTTGTCCATGGATTGCGATTATTCGGCGCTCTCAGGGAAGGAGCCAGCAACATGACACTACTACATGCATCCACTTCCACCGCTGTACCTGGTCCGCGAACTCCATGCGGGCCACGAGGGCATCTGTTGTTGGGACACGTGCGTGAATTGCAGCATGACGCGCTCAACTTCTACATAAGCCTGGCTCGTGATTACGGGGATGTGGCCCGCGTTCGCTTGCTTTCCCGCACGACCTATGTGGTTTCCCACCCCGATGGCATCAGACAGATTCTGCAAAAGCAACACCTGAATTATGATCGCAAGGTATTTCTTTTCCAGCCGCTGCGCCCTTTTCTGGGCAATGGTTTGTCTCTCTCTGATGGGGCGCTGTGGCGACAACAGCGGCGTTTGATGCAGCCTGCCTTTCACCGGCAGCGCATTACCAGCCTGGCAACGCAGATGACCGCTGCCATTACGGCTCTGTTTCAACGCTGGGAGAGCCGCTCCAACCATGATGAACCCCTGAATTTGCACCAGGAGATGATGCGCCTGACCTTGTGCATTGCTGGTCTGACGCTCTTTGGACTCGATCTCAGCGATGAGCACAACCCTGTGGGGCGAGCTTTTCAGACGATGGTACATGCCCTGGCTGAGTACGTCTTCTTCCCATTTCCACCGCTGGGTATGCCGACCCCGCGCAATCGCCGGATTCGAGCGGCTTTACGGACCCTCGACACCCTGGTGCACGACCTGGTACGTCAACGCCGCGAGCAGCGCACAGATATGGGTGATCTGCTTTCGATGCTGCTTCTGGCACAGGATGAAGAGGGACAGGGCATGAGCGATCAGCAATTGCGCGATGAGATTATGGCTCTGCTTTTCGCAGGCCACGAGACGACGGCCAATACCCTGACCTGGGCCTGCTCTCTGCTTGCCGCGCACCCTGAAAGTCAGCATCGTCTCTTTGAAGAAGTCGAGACGGTTCTCCAGGGTGAGCCTCCTACCGTCGAGCACCTGTCCCGGCTGGTCTATACGCGCATGGTTCTGGACGAAACGCTGCGGCTCTATCCCTCCAGCTTTGCGCTGGTTCGGCGCACGCGCGCGGACGAGACGATTCGCGGATATCGCATTCCTGCCAGGCATATCGTCTGGACGAATATCTACGCGGCCCACCATGATCCTGCCTACTGGGAGCAGCCGGAGGTCTTTGATCCCGAGCGCTTCTCTCCCGATCACCAGGCTCAGGGAGTGCGCGAAGCGTATTTTCCCTTTGGAGGGGGGCCGCACCTGTGCATCGGCAATAGCTTTGCTCTGATGGAAGGACAGCTCGTGCTTGCGATGCTGGCCCAATCCTACCGGCTCCAACTGGCGTCGGGCCAGACAGTCGAACCGATGGGTAACCTGACGATTCGTCCCCGCGATGGCTTGTCCGTGCTCCTCAAAGCGCGCCACTAAGGATGGATGTGCAGGGCGTCTTGCGTCGCCGGAGGTGCGCCGGCGCTGGAAGGCCAGCCGCGGGCGAGCCAGTCGCCGACGCCGCCCTGGACTGCGCTGACCTCGCGTCCGCTGGCGGCGAGGATGCTGGCGGCGATTTCGGAGCGATAGCCGCTCTGGCAGATGAGCGCGAGCGGGCCATCTGTGGGCACGCTGGCGAGGTCTTGGGGTAGATCGCCGATGTGGAAGTGGAGGGAGCCGGGAATGTGGCCTCTGGCCCATTCGTCGTCTCTGCGCACGTCGATGATGGTCAGGGGACCGCGCGCCTGCCAGCGCTGGTGCAGGGTATCGAGGTCGATGCGCTCGAAGCTGCTGGTGGGCAGAGCCGCGGCCTGCCAGCCTGCGATGCCTCCGTCCAGGTAGCCGCGCGTCTGCTCGTAGCCGATGCGCAGGAGCTGTACGACGGCTTCGCGCCTGCCTTCTTCGTCTTCGATTAGCAACATAAGGGGAGTGTTAAAAGGCAGAATCCAGCCAGCATACGTGCCGAAGGAGCTGTCGAGTTCGATGTTGAGCGAGCCAGGCACGTGGGCGCGGGCGAAGTCGTCGCGTTTACGCCCATCGATGAGTGGGATGCTGGCGGCGAGCTGCTGTTGGACCGCGTGAGGAGCAAGCGGCGCTGGATCTGCCAGCGCGCCCAGGATGGCCGGTCCACGCTGGTTGATATCGTGCATGTGCGCGTAATAGCGTGGATAGGCGGTATAGCCCGCGAGCTGCTGTTTGACGAACGCCTCTTCGCTGTCCGCCTGGACGGCTGGACTGGCCAGCAGTTCTTCTCTGATGGTGGTTGTTCGGCGCGCGGAGCCGAGGTTGGCCTGACAGAAGGAACCGGCTCCGTGAGTGGGATAGACGGTGACGTGACCAGGCAGGGTGGCCAGCATTTTGCGCAGGGAGTGATACTGCTGGCGGGTCAGGGTCAGCGTCATGCCTGGACCCAACAGGTCGGTGCGCCCGGCTCCGCCTGCCAGCATGCTGCCGCCGCTGAAAACCGCGTGGGGCGTGCTCTGGTCCGGCTCAAAAAGCACATAGCTCACGTGTTCTGGCGTGTGGCCGGGAGTCGACATAACCTCAAAGTGCAACTCGCCGACGCGGAAGGTTTCGCCATCGCGCACAGGCTGGTGTGGATAGGCCAGGTGGGCCTCCGAGCTGGCTACAATGGTCGCACCAGTCCTGGCCGCCAGTTCACGCGCACCCGTCACATAGTCGTTATGAACGTGCGTCTCCAGAATATGCGTCACAGAGGCACCCGAGCGGCTGGCAGCCTCCAGGTAGACCTCTCCATCG
This sequence comes from Ktedonobacteraceae bacterium, assembly GCA_036384215.1. Lineage (GTDB taxonomy): Bacteria > Chloroflexota > Ktedonobacteria > Ktedonobacterales > Ktedonobacteraceae > Paraktedonobacter. The sequence continues at coordinate 3,144 of DASVMX010000451.1, forward strand.
CGCCTGGGATCGACCACCGCGGCCTGTCCTCTCTTTTCATCCCGAATAAGATACGACTGATGGCCCAGACCATCGAGAACAAATGCTTCGATCTGCATAACGTCACCTCTCTGTGAAAACGCTGCTCCACTGGAGCGTCTTTTTTCTCTATTATTATATAGTAAAACGCAACGACCCATAAGAAAAATTCATAATTTATA
>DASVMX010000452.1:0-2185 GCA_036384215.1 Ktedonobacteraceae bacterium
GGTGGTACCTGATATCGCGAACCCCTTTTTCCCTGAAATTGCCCGCGGCGCGGAAGAGGTCGCGCTCGAACACGGCTACACCATCTTTCTCTGCAACACTAATGAACAGCCAGAGCGTGAACTGGCTGTGTTGAATATGCTCGAAGCCCAGCGCGTCGCCGGCCTGGTCGTGTGTGGCTCGCGCCTGCCAGACGAGCAATTGCTGCGTGTTTTGCGGAGATACGAAGCTGTCGTGCTGATTAATCGCAAAGCGCCGCTGGATATCGCAAGTTCTGTGCTCGTTGATTACGCGCAGGGTACTCGCCTGGCACTCGCGCATCTACACGCAAACGGGCGCCAGCGGATCGGCTTTCTTTCTGGTCCCAGCTACACCTACAGTTGCCAGATACGCCTGGACGCCTATACGCAGATGTTGCACGAGCGTGGAGAAACACTGGATCAAACGCTTTTGCAGCCCTGCGCGCCCAATAGCGAGGGAGGCTACCAGGCCTTGCGGGAATTACTGAGCCGTCATCCCGATCTGGACGGACTCCTCTGCTACAACGACCTTGTAGCCACCGGAGCACTCCAGGCCTGTACAGAGTTGGGCATACGTGTTCCTGAGCAGCTCGCCGTGGTGGGCTACGACGATATTCCAGTAGCCAGCCTGGTAACACCCGCGCTTACGACTGTAGGCATCTCCAAAACGTTGCTAGGCGCGCACGCGGTACGCCTGCTGCTCAAACGCATCGAGGGGGTGCAGACCGGGGAAGAAGTCCTGTGTTCTCCCCAATTAATTGTGCGCGTCAGTGCTCCCTGAGGACAGAGAGAAGGTATTTTCAGGAAAGGAGGGCCAGCCAGCCCATTTGCAAAACCAGCGATCCAAAACCAGCGATCCAACAGGCAATGGAGTGTCTACTGGATCGACAAGCCTACCATCCTGCTTCTTGTAAGGATACGAGAATAACCCATTTCAAGGAGGAAATCTATGGAAAAGCAACTCACGCGCCGGCAGGCGGTCAAAGCCGGTATTGCCCTCGCGGGCGGTCTCGCCATTTCGCCCCTGGTTGTTCATGAATTTCAGACGCTGACCTCAGCCGGAGCCGCTACCACACTGCCCTGGCCGGCGGCAAACGCGATTGTAGCCGCGACGACCATCCCCACCTTCCCCAATAAGAATTTCCTGGTCACGACCTACGGAGCCAAAGGTGATGGGAAAACCGACAATACTGCCGCGTTCAAAAAAGCAATCACGGCCTGTAACGCGGCTGGCGGCGGCCATGTGATTGTACCCTCCGGCACCTATTCAACCGGGGCAATCTACCTCAAAAGCAATGTCGACCTGCACCTCAATTCGGGCGCGACGCTGATGTTTAATGGGACGGCCTCTAATTACCCGCCTGTGCTTACCCGCTATGAAGGTGTGGAATGCCTGAACCATTCCCCACTGGTCTACGCCCACGGCGAAACCAATATCGCGCTCACCGGCAGCGGTACCCTGGATGGCGCCAACACGGCTTCCTGGAACCAGGGCTCGAATCGCGCGGGCGTGCTGGACCCCCTGGTGGCGAAAGGCGTGCCCCCCATGCAACGCAACGTGGTTGGTAAGCTGCGTGTCACCTTCGTGGAACCGTATAGCTGTACCAATGTATTGATCCAGGGCGTGACCATCAAACATACCCAGTTCTGGAATCTGCACCCCTGCCTCTCAAAAAATGTGACCGTCGATAGCGTGACCGTCACTTCACCCGCCAGGGGTAACAGCGATGGCTGCGACCCTGAATCGTGCGATCACGTGGTCATTAAGAATAGCGCCTTCACCTGTATGGACGATACCATCGCCATTAAGTCGGGGCGCGACGCTGACGGGCGTCGGATTAATATCCCCTGCCAGAACCTGGTGATCATGAATAGCAAGTTTGATAGCAACCGCGGCATGATCGCTCTTGGCAGTGAGATGACTGGCGGCATTCAGAATGTCTATTGTTACAATCTCTCAAGCCAGGGCGCGGGCGTCTGGGCGGACCTGTATATCAAGTCCAACAGCCAGCGCGGAGGGTTCGCCAAAAACATCAACATGGACACCATCCACTCCACAAACCGCAGCGGCAGTTCTGGCAGCGGCGGCGGTCCCGCGGGCGTCCTGATTATGATGGACTACAATGCTCAGACCGGCTCTCACCTGTCGATCTTCGATCAGATCCAT
>DASVMX010000453.1:0-5715 GCA_036384215.1 Ktedonobacteraceae bacterium
CTTCGCCAGCGTTATTCCTAATGAGGGAGCATCAAGCGGCCACACCTCCGATGCAGGGCTGTTGCAACAGCCCTGCATCGGAGGTGTGGCCGCTTGATGCTCCCTCATTAGGAATAACGCTGGCGAAGGAAGCTTTTCTATGATTGGAGATATTTTTGCAGAGTTCGAATAGAGAGAATCAATATCTATACAAGCTTCCTCAGCGTCGCAGGCACTGAGGAAGCAGAGACGAAAGTTTTGGCTGGTCTTGAAACGAGAAAACGGTTTTTACAGTAGAGTAAGTAAGCAGATATGGCCTGAAACCGGCGCGGGAGAAGTTTTTCGAGAGGAGAATGTGGTTTCTCTGGCGTTAAGTAAAGCAGGGTGTTCTGGGGTGCCCTTTTCAATAGTGGGCTGGCACGTTATAATAACAGGCAATAGACGCCCAGTTTTTCCCAGGGATTGGTAGGAGATTAGTATGATGAGCGAGACGCCGGGGTTTCGGGTGCGTTTTTGGGGGGTGCGTGGAAGTTATCCGACGCCGGGACCACAAACGACCCGTTATGGAGGGAATACCACGTGTGTGGAGGTGGAGGTTGGCGGGCATATTCTGGTTTTGGACGCGGGTAGCGGCATTATTCGCCTTGGCGAGGATCTGCTCCGGCGCGCTGCCGGCCAGGCCTTGCATGTGACGCTGCTGTTTACACATGGGCATAGCGATCATTTGCTGGGTCTGCCGTTTTTCGCTCCGCTGTATCAGCCGGAGGCGAGTATTGCGTTTTTCGCTCCCCGTCTGGCCGGGCGTGATGTGGAAGAACTTGTAACCCCGTTGATGTCTCCTCCGTATTTCCCTGTAGATATGCATCGCTTGCCTTCGCAGCGCACATTTCATACCCTGACAGGCAAGGAGCGCCTGACCTGGCGCGATGGGAAAAAAGCGCCGGCAGTGAGCGCGAAACAGCCGCGTGCTGGCGCTGGCGAGGTTCAGGTGAGTGTTCATTTGAGCAGTCATCACCCGCTGAACGGCTCGGCGGTCTATCGCGTGGAGTATGGCGGACACAAGCTGGTCTTCGCGACCGATGTTGAATGGGAAGAACGCTGCGAGCCCGCTTTTCTGGCCTTCGTCGAGGGCGCGGATCTGCTGATCCACGACGCCCAGTATACACCAGATGAGTATAACGCGGCCAGGCAGGGCTTTGGTCACAGTTCGATCATTATGGCAACGGAGGCGGCCAGCGAGGCCCACGTGGGGCAGTTGGTGCTCTTTCACCACGAACCAACCCATGATGACGAAAAGCTCGACGCTTTGCAGGAGGAGGCACGCCGGCATTTTCCGCGAACCAGCGCGGCCTACGAAGGCCTGGAGATCGATCTGTCATAGGTGATCTGTCGTTTTATGGGGGGCATCTCCCAGATATAAGGATAAGTGCAGATGATAAATGTTGTCCTGGCGTTCATGCTCATCGCCAGTTTCCTGGCGGCGGTGGCTATTCATGAATACGCTCACGCCCTGACCGCTACCCTTCTGGGCGATTCTACCACGCGCGCTCAGGGACGCCAGAGTCTGAGCCTGCGTGCCCACCTCGATCCACTTGGCACATTAGTCGCTGTGGTGCTGGCCTTTCAGGGAGCCATGGTCCTTGGTTGGGGCAAACCAGTCAAGACTGATCCCTGGAAACTGCGCGGCGGTCCCAATGGCGGCACGCTGATCGTCTCGTTGGCTGGTATTCTCACCAGTCTGGCTCTTGGCCTGCTGGTGGCTCTGGGTATTCGTTTTTTGCCTCCATTTTTGTTTGATTTTACGAATGGCATCCCTTATCGCCTGACACAGTTGTTGACCGTCTTTGCTACTGTGAATGTGACGCTGGGGCTCTTTAATCTTCTGCCGATCTACCCGCTGGATGGGTATCAGATTCTCTATACGCTCCTGCCGAGTCGCCAGGCACTGAAATTCGCCAGGTCGGCCCAGTATGGACCGATCATCATCATTATCCTGGTGTTTGTTCTGCCTTTCTTAGGGCAGGTGACGCGTCTGGGAGACTTTTTCCTGTTCCGTCTGCCGTACTTTATTCTTGAAATAGTGCTGTACCTGCTTTCACTGGTCGCGGGCCACGCTCTGGCGCTACCTTACCTGTTTTAACGCGTGATTTTTCTAATGCAAAAGCCTGTATACGTGCTAACTTATCGTCTCAGGCAGGTGCGCCAGCAGCTTGGATTTGTGAAGCCGCTGAGCGAAGAAGAACGAGCCGAGGTAGCCGGGCTTTTGTCAGGGGCGGCGTTTGAACTATTCGCGAGTATGTCCCCGGCTGATCAACGCCACTCGCTGCGGGTCTGCCGGGGTCTGCAGGCACGCGGGCGCTCTGAGCCTGATATCCTGACCGCGGCGTTGTTACATGACGTGGGTAAAGCTGGCGGGCGCGTGCCTTTCTGGACACGGCCAGTGGTGGTGCTGGCCAGACGTTGCGCGCCAGAACTGCTGGCACGCCTGACTACCTATCCCGTCGAGGTGAAACACTTGCCCGGCTGGCGGCGAGCGCTGAGTTATGCCTGGTGGCACGCCGAGGTGGGCGCGGACCTCGCCGCCAGCGCCGGTCTGAGCGCGCGTGCCGTCCATTATATTCGTATGCATCACCGTCCCGACAGCCCTGAATTGGCGGAGTTGCACCTTGTAGACGAGGCTTCTTGAGTATGCTTGAACAAACCACCGCGACATCCGCCAGTGTCGAAGTCGCCGACGAAACCACCGCAATCACAGGCGAAAGCGCTGGCGCCGCTACCAGCACAGCTACCGCGCTTGCCAGTGACGATGCCGGCGAACAGACGCGCTACGTCGTGCGCCTGCCCGCCTTTGAAGGTCCGCTCGACCTGCTGCTGCACCTGATCGAAAAGCGTCAGATGGAGATCACCACTATCTCACTGGTCGCCGTGACTGACCAATACATCGAGTATCTGCGGCAATGGCAGGACCAGCCCGAAAGTATGCCCCTGGCCAATATGGCCGCCTTCGTCTCCATCGCCACCCGCCTGCTCTATATCAAATCGCAGAGCCTGCTGCCGCACACCTCAAAAGAAGAGATGAACTCTGAGATGGAGAGCGCCGCGGCCATGGCCGAAGAGCTGCGCGCTCACCTTGTCGAATATAAACTGGCCAAGGAGATCGCCAGCCACCTGCGCCAGCGCGAAGAGCAGGGATTACAGACCCACAGCCGCTCCAGCCAGCTCACTGGCATTGAAGCCCAGCTCGCCTGGACCCCGCCCACGCTAAACGGCCTCGAAGTTGCCTCGCTCACCCGTGCCTTCACTCGCCTGCTCGAACTGCGCGCCCGCGAAGAAGAGAGCGGCGAAGAACTCATGCCCCTCGCCCGCGTGCGCGTCAGCCAGCGCATCGCCGAAATCCGCGAAATCCTCAACGAGCGCACTACTATCTACCTCAGCGAAGTTCTCGAAGGAGAAACCTCGCGCTTCGTCGTCATCGTCACTTTCCTCGCCGTCCTCGAACTCTGGAAACACGCCCGCATCACCGTCACCCAGTCCGACCTCTTCGCCCCCATCCTCCTCGAACGCGGCGAACAATGGGCAGAGAGAGATTTAGTGATAGAAGACGAATATTAGCAGAAATGGCGTAGCCATTTCTGCTAATATTCGTCTTCTATCACCGGGCATTGAAAGGGAAACTTGACAGTAAGTGACTCAAACTTTATACTAGAGAAATCATAAAACTCCATAAACACAGAGTTCCTCGCCATAGAGAACGAGAGCCAGGGAGAAATTGATAATGGAAGAATCTCAGGAGATGCAAGATCAACCAATGAAACAAGAAGAGCAGATACAAAATAACGAAGGGGATGCAGCCGGAGCCCAGCGGATCGCTGAATTAGAGGCGCAGTTGTCCCAGGCGAAACAGGAGGCAGGGGAGAATTGGAATAAATATCTGCGCGAGCGGGCTGAGATGGACAATTTCCGCAAGCGCCAGGAGCGCCTTTCGGCGGATCGCGTCGCGTATGAGAAGAAGGCGCTGCTGCATAAGATCCTGGAAGTCATGGATAATGTTGAACGCGGGCTGGTCTACCAGGAGACGATGGATAAACAGGCGCTCCAGCACACGCTGCGCATGCTGCTCTGGCAGTTGAGCGAGGTCTTGCGCGGAGAAGGTCTCAGTCCGGTGCCTTCGCTCGGAGAGGTATTTAATCCGCGCGTACACGACGCGATTGAGGCCGTGGAGAGCGAGCAGCCAGAGGGGACGGTGGTGGAAGAGGTGCTCAAGGGCTATAAACTGGGTGATGAAACCCTGCGCCCCGCGCGCGTGAAGGTCAGTTCTGGCAACAAAAGCCAGCAGAGCCAGAACGGCTAGGAGTTAGTTTACAAAAAGTGAGGCTGCGCCCGGAGAGAGACGGCCTCGCAGAGGGAGCCAGGAATGGATTACAAAGACTATTACAAAGTATTAGGCGTCGCGAAAGAGGCTTCGACCGACGAGATTAAAAAGGCCTTTCGCAAGCTGGCTCGTAAACATCATCCCGACGTCAATCCTGGCGACAAGAAGGCAGAGGAGAAGTTTAAAGAGATCAACGAAGCCTATGAAGTGCTTTCCGATCCCGACAAACGCAAGAAATATGACACCCTGGGTCCCAACTGGCAGGAGCAGTTCGGCCCACAGTTCAACCGGCGTCCATATGCCAATGCCTATCGTTCAGCATCGCCGGAGTTTGATGCCAATTCGGGTTTCTCGGACTTCTTTGAAGCGCTTTTTGGACGCGCGAATACGGGCGGAACTGGCGGCGTGCGAGGGCAGGACGCGTTTCGCAAGCGCGTGGGCGATAATATCGAGCAGCCGGTCGAGGTAACGCTCCAGGAAGCCTATATGGGCGGGTCCAGAACTTTCAATATCCAATCGAGCGATGTTTGTCCCGTCTGCCGGGGCACTGGCGAGGTCAGCGGGCGCGCTTGCGCGAATTGTGGCGGACAGGGCCATCTGACGAATATTAAACGTATTCAGGTCAAGATACCCGCTGGCGTGGATACCGGCTCCAAGATCCGTGTTGCCGGAGAGGGACAGCCCGGCATTGGCGGCGGCCCGCGCGGGGATCTCTATCTGGTGATCAGCGTCAAAGCCGACGCGCAGTACGAGCGCAAAGGCGAAGATCTGTATACCGATGTTGAAGTAGACCTGGTCACGGCCATGCTGGGCGGCGAAGTGCCTGTGCCTCTGCCAGATGGACGCAAACTCGTCCTGACCATCCCGCCGGAGACCCAGAATGCTCGCCTTTTCCGTCTGAGCGGCAAAGGTATGCCGCGCCTGCGCGGTGAAGGCAATGGCACACTGTTCGCGCGCGTCAAAGTCGTGTTGCCCATGCATCTCACGAGCGAAGAGAAAGGTCTGTTTGAGCAACTGGCGCGCAGCCGGGGAGGGGACAGGACTGAGGTGCGCTCGTAGTCCTTGTTGAGAGGGAAAGGAGAGGAATAGTGGCCGACACAGGCAATGGGGCATGGTATGTCATCAGCATAGCGGCGCAGCGGGCCGAAGTGCATGAGCAGACTTTGCGACATTACGAGCGCCTGGGTCTGATTTCGCCCGCGCGCAAAGGCAACAGCCCGCATAGCCCGCGCCTCTACTCCGATCGCGATATCGAGCGCGTGGTCCACATTCGTAGTCTGATGCGCGACCTGGGCGTCAACCTGGCGGGCGTCGAAGCCATTCTACACATGAAAGACCGCATGGAGCAGATGCAGATCGAACTG
>DASVMX010000454.1:0-9099 GCA_036384215.1 Ktedonobacteraceae bacterium
GCTGGTTGGGCTGCCATGGGCAGCCCAACCAGCCACATCCTTTCAGCTCTGGGCGAAGCACCGCAGGTGCTGAGGAGTCCAGATGAGGGTTCGCCAGCACTAGCCAAATGGCGGTGGAACTCCAGGAAAGCTTTCACCTGACAACGCGGAACCACAGATCAGTTCTCGTCGGCGACTCAAACACCTTTGTTCTTTCCAGTTTCAGGTGCTCATCGACGAGAGGATCGAAAAAGCGCAGACCTTGCCCTAAAAGTATTGGTACAATACCAATATGGATCTCATCAACCAGCCCGGCGCGCAGGCATTGCTGAGCAGTATGCGCGCCGCCGACAATCATGACATGTTTGTTGCCCGCGGCCACCTTTGCCTTCTCAATAGCATTTTCAATGCCATCGGTGACAAAAGTTACCGTCAAATGCTCGTTCTCTCCTTTGATTGGCGTTTCTGGAACGACATGGGTCAGAACAAAGATTGGCACCTGATATTCATAGCCCGTGAGATCTCCCTCTCCCATATCATAGGAACGCCGGCCCATCACCACCGCACCTGTCGTCTGAATTTCTTCCTGTAACATCTCGGTTTTTCGTAACGCTTCAAAGTCTGGATACAGGCGTTCCACAGCGCCATGACGGTCATTCATAAACCCATCCAGGGACATAGTTGCACCGATGATAACGTTTCCCATAACACCTCCATAAAATGTGCGAACATTTCTTCCCTACCATCTTACTCGCTCCACTGAAAAAAACTTCTCCTGGCTTGCTGATTCCTCTGATGAACAACTTGCCAGCCAGGCGACGGATAAGCGAGAAAAGCAACAATTTGATGGCCTACAGGCGCATAAACTTTTTCCGCTCCACCTGGCTCTCCGGCTGCCGGGGGACCTGCTCCGGGGCAAGATTGAGGATGCGAGCTGCCAGTCCAGTTCGTAAACGAATGCCCGCGTGCTCTGAGGTGCGCAAATACCACCCACGTTGATCGTGAGCAACACCACCGGCGATCCATGAGCCCAGCACAACAATCTCTACCTGATCGCCGCTCTGAAGCACAAAGCCATTGAGTTCAAGTATCTCGTCACTTTCGTGAACAATAATCCGTTCCATGATGGATATGAGGTTCTTCCCTCCTTCTCTTTTTTCGCTCACGAACGAAGCTTGCTTGCCGTTTCAAATTCAAGATCTTCATTCGCTCTGCAGTTCACGCTGCCAGACGCGCCCACCGGTGAGCAGAATAGTAAGGCTGGTGCCCACAAGCGCGATGTCTAGCACGTATTCAACAGGCAAGCCCTCGTTCTCCTGCCGCCAGCTCGCACCCAGGTCTGTGGAAACCTGGATGCCGGTGGTAGTGAGCACATATAGAATGGTCTGGCCAGCCTGCCGCGAACTCAGTACACGACGGATGGCTCCGCCATCATGACCAACGGTGATCTTCTGCCACTGACCTGCGGCGCGCTCAAGAAAGAGCAGATTGCCAATGCTCACAGCGGCTGGCTGCGCGCAGGTTGTGACAAGAGGCCAGCGCGTGCTGGCTTCAAGGCTGCGCGTCCACGTCTGGCCATCATCGATGGAATACCAGAGACAGACCTGGTACTGGCGTGGATCATAAGTCGCGGCCAGCAGACGATCAGCAACGGCTTCAAGCGCGACCAGCGGTAAGATGCCAAAAGGTGAGGGCAGTTCTTGCCAGTTTGCTCCGCCATCGGGACTATACTGCAGGCCACTCGCATTGGCCTTTGCCGCCCAGAGCTGGCAGCGCGCACCCGCCTGGCGCAGAGCCAGGTGCGCGACATGGCCCTCCGAGCCTGCCAGCAACACCTGGCGCGTGCCATCCACCAGCGAGTAGCTTTGCAGACCAGCGTAACAGGAGAAGAGCAAGGTATGCCCGGCAAGCAACCGGCAAGCTCCCAACGGGGCGGTCAGATTTACCAGCGGCTGCCAGTGGTCCGCGGGAGTGGACTCGACCAGCCAGGCGTAAGCGCCCGCGAGCAGGAGGCGCAGGTCATGCAGTGGTGGACAGGGCAGCTCCTGCCAGGTACGGCCATCGTCCTCGCTCACGCTCACGCCGATCTCATTGCCCACATAGAGCTGGCCGGAGTACTGAACACAAATATGTACAGCCTGTTCAGGTGAATTACGCTGGCATCAAGGGCGAGCGCTTCCACAACCTCTACGCACTGCTCTATAACGACGCGGTGGCGGAGGTAACGGCGGAGGTGAAGAGACAGAGCGGGCTGACCTGGGGACGTTCGACGTATGCGGGTGGACAACGGCACGCGGCCCAATGGGGAGGCGATGTCAATTGTACGTTCGCGGGCCTGGCGGCGACGCTGCGCGGAGGCTTGAGCATGGCAGCGTGCGGACACGCTTTCTGGAGCCACGACGTGGGCGGTTTCACAGGCCATCCCACCAATGAACTCTACATCCGTTGGGCGCAGTTCGGGCTCTTTTCGCCACTGGTGCGCGCCCACGGGAATAGTACGCGCCTGCCCTGGGAGTTGGGTCCACAGGCGCTGGAGCTTTTCCGTTCGTACGCCCGCCTGCGCTATCGCCTGCTGCCATACATCTATACTTACGCGTGCATTGCCGCTGAAACAAGTCTGCCAATCCTGCGCCCAATGCTACTGGAATTCCCGGATGATCCTATAACGTATACGCTGGATCTGCAATATATGTTTGGCGCGGAACTGCTGGTAGCGCCGATCTACAACGAGCGGGGTGAGCGCACTGTCTACCTGCCGGAAGGTCAATGGATCGACTTCTGGACGCGGGAGGTGCTCAGCGGACCGCGCACACTCGCGCTGCAAGTTCCAATGGAGGCTCTGCCTCTCTACGTGCGCGCCAACGCGCTCATCCCCACAACTGAGCCAGCCTTTTACGTCTGACGAACCATTCGAGGAGATTACCGTGGACGCGTATCTGCTGGACAAGGGCGCGTTTGAGCTGCGCGATACCGACGGTCTGACACGCGTCTCCGCGCGCTTCAACGACGAACAGCTCCTGGTAACTATCGAGGGAGCAAAAGAGCGCCTGGCGCTGCGCCTGATACCGCTGGCGGGCACGCCCCAGGTCACGCGAGTAGTGGTCAACGCGCGTGCCTCCGTGGAAATTGCGCCGGGAGAGAGCCTGAAAAGCCATTCTAATGCCTGGACACGGTTGTCCGACGGTGCTACTCTGCAACGTTATGTCAATCTAGATGAACTGAACCGGAAATGGTGGACCACCTTCTGGAGCCACACGTACACTGACTGGTCGCAGATCGAGCCGCCCTACAGCAACGGCGAGGGTTCTATTCACGCGCTGGCAGTCGATTACCGGCGCTTCCAGAGCGAGATGCAACTGGAGTGTTTCAAGCTGGAACGCGACGCCATCCGCGAGTACTCGCCCGATACGCCGATCACCACGAATATGATGGGCACCTATCCAGAGCTGGACTATCGCGCCTGGGCCAGAGAGGTCGATGTGGTCTCCTGGGACTGCTATCCCAATCCGTCCGACGCACCCGCTGAGATCGCCTTTCTGCACGATCTCAATCGCGGCCTGCGCGATGGCCAGCCGTTTCTGTTGATGGAGCAGACGCCCAGTAGCGCGAACTGGCAGGAGTATAACGCGCTCAAACGCCCTGGAGTGCTGCGCCTGTGGAGCTATCTCGCCGTCGCCCACGGGGCGGACGCGGTGATGTATTTCCAGTGGCGGCGCAGTCGTGGAGAGTGCGAAAAAATGCACGGCGCGGTTATCGAACACAGCAGGCGCAGCGATACACGCGTCTTCCGCGAGGTCCAGCAGTTAGGCCGCGAACTGGCCACTCTGGGAAACCGCACGCTGGGCGGTGTGACGCGTGCGGACGTGGCGCTACTTTTTGACTGGCAGAACTGGTGGGCTATGGATGCCAGCATCGGGCCGGTGCGCGACAAACGCTATGTTCCGGTTGCGCGCCAGCATTACGCGGCCTTCTGGCGGCGCAACATTCCCGTTGACATTGTCTTCAGCGACTCCGATTTCAGCCGCTACCGCCTGCTGGTCGCCCCAATGCTCTACATGCTCAAGCCAGGCGTGGCCGAACGCGTGGCCGAGTTTGTGCGCCAGGGTGGCACATTCGTGACCACGTATTTCAGCGGGATCGTAGACGAAAACGACCTTGCCTGCGAGCAAGGCTATCCCGGTCCATTGCGCGAGGTGCTGGGCATCTGGAACGAAGAGCTGGACGCGCTCTACCCCGACCAGAAGAACAGCATCGTCTTCACGGACAGCGGCGAGACCTACATCTGTGGCCGCCTGTGCGCTATCGTGCGCCCAGAGGGAGCCAGCGTCCTTGCCACCTACGGCAGCGATTTCTACGCCGGCACCCCCGCAGTCACGCGCCACAGCTACGGCTCAGGCCAGGCCTACTACCTGGCCAGCGAAGGCGAAGCACGCTTTCTGGACGACTTCTACACCCGCCTGCTGGCCGAACAGCACATCCAGCCGCCGCTCGTCGTCCCCTCTGGCGTCGAAGTCACCAGCCGCCAGACCTCGCGAGAAACCTTGCTCTTCGTCCTCAACCACCAGCCAGCCCCCGCGCAGGTCACGTTACCCACCAGCAAGCGTTACTACAACCTGCTCAACGGGCAAGAGGTCGCGGACACATTACCATTGGAGGGCTACGGCGTAGCAATCCTCGCTGAAGCATAGCGTAGCAACTTCGCTCTATTCATGAGAAAGATGGCAGGTTCGACTTAACTTTACGCCACTGAGAGGCGCAGGGACTGCGTCTCTGGATCAAGCCAGACGGAACAGCGTATACCTTTCGGCTCACAGACCAGACGCAATTGCTCCGCGATCCATTGAGCATGGATCTCAAGAGACGCGCCATAACGCTCAAGGGGCTCATGCTCGTCTATCGTGACCTCAATCAGCCAGGCATTATCCTGTTGCTCGACATGTATATGCTCCTCTCCATGCGTGAGCGCCAGAACCTCCACCACCTGCCTGGCTTGCTGCTCAATAATCCGAGCCGTAGCCTGCGATGGGGGAGATGCAAGGTCAACGCTACCGTGCCGGGGTTCGACGAACACGCTCGCTGCCTCTGCCGGGCTGAATCCTGCTTTTAACGCCAGCGCGAGCGCGTAGCCATGCAAAACTTGCACATGATGCTGATACCAGACAAAAGCCTGTTCATCGGACAGCGTGATGAAAGAATGCTTCTGAGACATGATGGACACTCCTTTTTGTGACGATAAAGAAGACCAGGAGAGAAGACATGCCGGATTTCTTTTTCCAGCGTGCCTTCTCTCCTGGTCTTCCACACAACAAAACAGGCCGCCTCTGATGGCGACCTGTTTCCTCTAAGGTGCTGTCATTATATCCCACAGAATCACTTTGTCAAGGGCGTTTTCAAGGATTTTTGGCTTTTGCTCAGAACAATTGCTTTTCGTACAGGATAACCTCCAGTGATTGAAATGATCCTGCGCCTCTTTCAGCGCACCTTTCGCCAGTCCTGCAAACAGTTGCTAACATCCTCCGCTGGCAATGCGAACGTGTTTTGAACACCCTATTTGCTATTCTATCGTCAGAATCATGTATTTTCCCGTCTCTTTTCTCATCAGCGTTGGAGACAAGGACAGCTCGCTTGTCAGGGGCATGGCGTCTGTCACTTGTGGCTTTCCTGAAAGGAGGAAGTCAGCATGCTCTTTTCACAAAAATTCCTACGCTATACTCTCGGGACTTTGTGGCTGATTGACGCGTTGTTCCAGGTACAACCGCAAATGTTCACAACGAACATGATCAATAGCGTCCTGCTGCCGACCTTGAGTTCTCAACCCGCGCCCGTGGCTGCCAGCCTGCATTGGATCATTCTAACGATTACGCAACATCTCGTCTTCTTTAATTTACTCATTGCCGTGGTCCAGGCTGAGATCGGGCTTTTCCTGCTGAGTGGCCTGTGGGTGAGGCAGACCGTCCTGTTTTCCATCGTGTGGTCGCTGATTGTCTGGTATGGGGGCGAAGGCATGAATATGCTGCTCACCGGCCAGGCAAGCGCACTGACTGGCGCGCCGGGGGCAGTCCTTCTCTATCCCCTGCTTGGGCTGCTGATCTATCCGCGCAAAAACTCGTCAACTGTCAGTCCGGCCCCCCTGCTCGCGCGAGAGCATTTTCATAGAGTGCTCGCTGGTTTCTGGATCTTCGCGGCGCTGCTCCAGTTACAACCTTTCTGGTGGCAGCAAGGGCACATTTCCCAGGTCATTGACGATCTGACTGGCCTGGGAGGGTTCAATACGCTCGTGGTGGACCCCGCTCTTGTGCCATTAGCCAGGCTCACCCTGGCTCTTGAAGTGCCGCTGAACAGCGCGCTTGTGGTGATCTTCCTGGGACTGGGTATCGGTCTGATGCTGCTCAAGCCGGCTCAGTCGCGTCCTCTGCTCGTTCTATCTATCCTGATCAGCCTCCTGATCTGGTGGGCAGCGCAAGCTTTTGGCATGATCCTTACTGGCATGGCCACCGACTTCAATTCGGGCCTGTTGATCCTGCTAATGACGCTGGCGTGCTGGCCGAAAACACAAAGCTCGTTGGGACACGCTGCACAACGCCATCTGCTTCCCGTCGCGGAACAGGCAGAAACTCCAGGACAACTCGCCGAACCTGCTGTTTCATAACCCACGCATATGAAAATCCTTGCGCCCTCCTCTCCTTTCCAGGAAAGCGCCAGGGCGCATAAAGGGCTTTTCATATCTTTTAGGGCTCTTAACATGAAAGGAGAATCACTAATATGCCATCTCGACGAACATTTCTGAAGATGGGAGCCGCGGCTGGAGCGGGGGTACTTCTCCCGACCATGACCTGGCGTGCTTTCGCCTCGGTCACGCTGCCACAGACTCCACTCGCCGGCGCGGATATTCCACAATTTGTCGAACCACTGACGACCTTCGTGGGCAGAAGGGTCTCCTCTTCGTCTTTTAACGTTGCCATGCAAGAGTTTCAGCAAAAGGTGCTGCCAGACAGCATGTACTCAACCATGGTACCGCCCTTTAACCAGGGAACGTATGTGTGGGGATATAAGGTGGATAGCAGGCCGTCTTTCTTCCCTGGCTTCACCGTGGAGGCACAGCGAGGCACAGCTACATCGATCAATTACATCAATAATCTGCCCTTCCCGAATAATTCCCACCTCGAACCGCTCTTCACTATTGACCAGACCATCCACTGGGCGGACCCTCTGGGAACGGGTTCAAGCATGCATATGGGCTCGTTCCAGCCCTACCAGGGCACTATTCCCACGGTCGTTCACCTGCATGGCGCAGAAGTTCCCTCGGCTTTCGATGGTGCGCCAGAGGCCTGGTTCACACAGGATGGCATCCACGGCAAAGGATATAGCTCCCTCTTTCATACCTCAGGGAATGCCGCTGTCTACCGCTATCCTAATACCCAGCAGGCCACAACGCTCTGGTTTCACGACCACGCGCTGGGTATGACGCGCATTAACGTCTTTTCAGGGCTGGCCGCGATGTACCTTTTGCGCGACCAGTTTGATACCGGCCGATCTGACAACTCTCTGAGGCTGCCGGCGGGCAACCAGGAGATCGAGCTTATTATTCAGGACCGGCAGTTCGATACCAATGGACAACTGCTCTTCCCCGATGGTACTCCCGCCGACAATCCAACGGGCCTCAACGGTACTCCCCCCAATCCAGGAGCGCATCCCTTCTGGATTCCAGAGTTTTTCGGCGATGCTATTGTTGTCAACGGCAAAACCTGGCCCTTCCTGAGCGTGGAGCCGCGGCGCTATCGCTTCCGCTTCCTCAATGCCTCGAATGCTCGCTTCTACCAGATGACCCTGTTGGATTCGTCGAATCAGGCTCCCGGTCCAGCTCTCTGGCAAATTGGCACCGATGGCGGCTTGCTTGACAGGCCAGTCAAGTTGAGCGACCCGAATAATCCAAACTCTCTCCAACTTTTCCTGGCACCGAGCGAGCGCGGTGACATTATCATTGATTTTGCCGGGCACGCTGGACACAATTTCACACTGACGAACAGTGCTGTTGCCCCCTTCCCAAGCGGCGACGCGCCCGATCCAGCTACCAATGGCGTGATTATGCAGTTCCGGGTGAACCTCCCGCTCTCCAGCCAGGATACAACCTACAATCCCGCCAGCGGTGCACCGCTGCGTGGAAGACAGAATCAGGAGCCAGTCATTGTGCGCCTGGCTAACCCAACAAATGGCACACTGGGCACAGGTGTGAGACCGTCGGTGACGCGTCAGCTAGCCCTCGTCGAAGCGGAGGGGCCAGGTGGCCCTCTTGAGGTTCTGATCAACAATTCAAAGTGGACTGGCGTTCACGACGGAACCACGACTCCCATTCCTGGTTCAGTGCCCGCTTCGATGGGACAGCCGTACTTCTTCACTGAACAGCCGCGAGTTGGCGCAACTGAGGTCTGGGAAATCGCTAACCTGACCATGGACGCGCACCCAATCCATATACACCTGATTCAGTTCCAGGTCATTAACCGTCAGAATTTTGATGTCGACAATTACAGGCCCTTGTATGACTCAAAGTTCCCAGGGGGAACTTTTGAGGGCCTGACATCCGATGGGACATTGGGCCTCGTACATTACGATCCTGGTGTGTATATTCCTGGATATGGTCCGCCACGGTCCTATCTCACTCCCAACGCCGACGGCGCGATTGGCGGCATCCCGGCGCTAAGTCCATTTCTCCAGGGCAAGATTATCCTGCCTGACGCCAATGAGGCCGGCTGGAAGGATACTCTAAAGATGTACCCCGGTGAAGTTACCCGCATTGCCATTCGCTGGGCCCCCATCGATACCCAGATCGGCGCGGTCAGACCAGGTCAAAACCTGTACACGTTCGATCCTACCGCTGGACCCGGCTATGTCTGGCATTGTCACATTCTCGACCACGAAGACAACGAAATGATGCGTGGATACACCCCAACATTTTAACTGCCGTCAATGGAGACGAGCATTGGAACTGGATAGCAGACCAACGGTTCTCAACGGAGACGAGCGTTGGAACTGTATGGCGGGTGAAGAGCAGGCCAATTGCTGTCAATGGAGACGAGCGTTGGAACTGCATAGCGGGTGGGTAGCAGACTAATGGTCTGCTAC
>DASVMX010000455.1:0-3235 GCA_036384215.1 Ktedonobacteraceae bacterium
CACCCCAACCAGCCACATCCTTTCAGACAAGAGCGCCGCGCCGCGGCGCGAGGGGTTCGCCAGCACTATCTATTTGGGAACCAGGAACAGGGCGCTGGCGAACATCGCCCTGTTCCTGCTGAGAAGAGACACATGGCTAGCCAATGTTGATATCATCAATATAGCCGCGATAGCCGCCGGTGTTGGCGGGTTGGTCGTAGCCGATATTGACGCGTACAATGGTTTTGCCATTGACGAAAGCGCCCAGATTCACGGTGACGTGGTTCCAGGCGTTTAAGGTCAGGTGAGTACACTGGGAAGCCGGGTGGATGCGCACGCCATTCTGGTCGGTTGCGCCAGAGTCGCGCAGATTGCTGCCGTCGCTGAAGATCAGGTCGATGGCCACGCAGGTGCTGTTGCTTCCACTGGTCAGATTGGCTCCTGGTGTGGAGTCAGTGGGACCCTGCGGATAGATCCAGTAGGAGAGCGTGGTGTTCGAGTTGACCGTAAGGCTCTGACTGCTGACATCGAAGACTTCCATATACGCGAAGGAAGTGGTCGCGCTGTTATCCAACCCCGAATACATCAGGGCCGAGGTTCCAGTATGAGCAACCTCGCTGTGTACTACCAGTTCGGGACCGGTCAATCCACAGCAAATGCCGCCCACGTTGCTCAGCCCGCCGCCGGAACCGTCGACCGTGCTGGTCCAGGTCGGCTGAGGCTGGCCGCTTTCGAGGCTGGTCGAGAAGGAGCTGCCACCCTGCCTGCCTGCCGCGTAGACCTCCAACTCGTAAATGCGCGTGGCGCTGTTGCCATTGCTGGTCGGCGTTGTCACATTTAACCTGACATAACGGGCAGTCTGAGGCGTGATCGTGTTATAGGTCCGGCTGGCAGTCGAGCCTGAGACGTTCACGACCGTGTTCCAGGTACTGCCGTCTATACTGAGTTGGATATTGTACGCGCTGGTATTCCAGGCGGTGGTTTCGCCTCCCAGGCCAGAGTGTTTGATGACAAATGACCCAACTGTCTGGTTAGAGCCAAGGTCCACCTGTAGAAACAGAGGACTGCTTGACGAGCACCACTTGCTATTATTTTTCAGGACACCATCAACCGCGTTGGAGGAGGTCTCGCTCGACGCGCAGATGGCGGACGACGTGGTTGTTTTGTGCAGCGCCAGGTTGGTACCCAGGTTGGGCGCCGGAGCCGGGGGCGTAAAGCCATCGTTGAACGAAGGCGGGATGTCAGACGCATTGGAGCCCCAGGCGGTGTTCGGGCTGGTCCCCATGCCAAAGTTCAGCGTGGCGCCGTTGGCTATGTCGCTGTAATGCAACCAGCTTCTGGTTGTCGCGCTGCCATTGACCGTCAGACTCTGCACGTAGGGCGCGCTGTCCGCGGCGCCGCTGCCATTGATTTGCAGGATCTTGCTGTTGGCGAGCTGGATCGTCTCCGCGGTGAACTCGGGACCGTGCAGCACCAGCGTATCCGCGCCAGGAGTGGCGGGATACAGGCCCAGAGCCGACCAGACATACCAGGCCGAGGTCGCGCCCAGGTCGTCATTGCCTGGCAGACCACCTGCCCCGGTGGTATAGATCTGCGTCATGATATTGCGCGCGTTGAGCTGGGTTCCCCAGGGCGCGCCCGCGAAGGTATAGGCCCAGGGGGTGGCGAACTCTGGCTCGTTGCCAATATAGAAGTAAGGCAGCGACAGTCCAGCGTTGTACTGGGTGAAGAGGTGATCGAGGCGCTGAACCGCTGTCTGAGTACCACCCATCAGGTTAAACAGGCTTGACAGGCCGTAAGTCACCATCCAGGTATACTGAGCCGCGTTCCCTTCTGTAAAGCCGGAATTGCTCGTGGGGTCCAGCGGCGTCGCCCAGGTGCCATTGCTGTTGCGCGGAGTGATGTAGCTGGTGTCTGTATTGAAGACATTGATCCACCATTGCGCGTGATTCATGAATGTGTTGTACATGCTTGTATTGCCCATCGCCTGAGCGTACTGGGCAATAGCGAAGTCCGAGGCTGAGTATTCCAGGGAATCCGAGGAGTTGCCAGGGATATAGTGCAGGTTCAGATACGTGCCCAGGTTGCCGCGGATCGGGCTGCCCTGCGTTGTTGCGCTGGTATTCGTGCCCACATTATTCATGAGTGAGAGAGCTGTCGCCGTGTCGAAACCGCGGGCCCCGAACGCGTAGGCGCTGGCAACGACGATGGGGCCGGGATCGCCGGTCATAATAAAGTCTTCATTGGTCTCCTGCGACCATTTGGGAATCTCACCGCCCTGCTGTCCGTCGAGGACCATCGATTCAACGATGTTATTCATCACATCGGGAGCGATCAGAGCCACCAGGGCCGCCCAGGAGCGGTAGATGTCCCAGCCGGAATAGTTCTGGTAGATGGTCAGGCCGCTACTGGCGGTATGAACAGAGTTGTCAAAGCCCATGTATTGTCCATTTGTATCGCTGGCAACGTTCGGGCTTTGCAAGACATGGTAGAGGGCAGTATAAAACTTGGTGAAGTCGTCCGAGGTGCCGCCGCTGACCTGAACGCGATTGAGCATTGTATTCCAGGCGGTACTGGCATTGCTTTGCACCGTCGAGAAGGACCAGGCGGAGTTTTCAGTCGAGAGGTTTTGCTGAGCATTGGCGATGCTCACGTAGGAGAGTGCCACCTTCATTTGCACCACCGCGTTGGAGGTGGTATTGAACGTGACATACGCGCCGGAGTTGGTGCCACTGGTGCTGCTCGAACCAGACGAGATGGTCGAACCAAGCCACGTACCGTGATTGGTGGGGGTCTGGTCGAACTGGATAGCGTAGTAGATCACAAAGGTTTTCGAGGAGCCGCAGAAGCCCCCGGCGGTCTCACTGCCGGTAATCTGGCTGCCACTCACGCTGATAGAGCCATTGCGGCTGCCAGTCGCGCTGCGGCTGCTGTTAATCAGCACCGTGGCCTGAGTTGTGCTGGGGTAGGTGAACTTTGCCATGCCGGTGCGGGTGGTTGCAGTAAGCTCGACCGTTGTATTGGAGTTGCTCAGGACCGTTTTATAGTAGCCCGGCGAGGCGCTCTCGCTGCTCTTGGTATAACTGGCCGCGTAGCTTGTCCAGTTCGAGCCTGGCGAGGAGCCTAGAGAGCTGGTGATGGGCAGGATCTCAAGATCATCATTATTCGCACATCCCGCGCCGTCGAAATGGGTCAGGCTGAAGTCGTTGATGCTTGTATCACTGTAGAAGTAGCCAGAAGGCGAGGCATTCGGGGT
>DASVMX010000456.1:0-9500 GCA_036384215.1 Ktedonobacteraceae bacterium
CTGTTCCGATATATCGGGGACAGGACACGATAAATCGGCCCTCTCTGTTCTTAAAATAACAAAAAGGCTTGCTCGATAAGAAGAAGCGCAGTACAATGATGCGGCGAAAGCACTGAATAGTGGAGGTTTTTCCAATGTCAAGCAATGTAAATGGAATCACAACAATTGAGGATGTCATCGCGCGCGAGATTCTCGACTCGCGGGGCAATCCGACCGTCGAAGTTGAAATCCTGCTGATGGGTGGCGAGCGCGGGGTTGCGGCTGTGCCTTCGGGGGCGTCCACGGGCGCGCACGAAGCGGTCGAATTGCGCGACGGCGACAAGAAGCGCTATGGCGGCAAGGGCGTGCTCACGGCTGTCCAGAACGTCAACGAGTCGATCCGCGAGGCCATCGTCGGGCTGGATGCCGCTGATCAGGTGACGCTGGACGATGTGATGATCGAGCTGGACGGCACCCCGAACAAAGGCTCGCTGGGCGCGAACGCCATTCTGGGCGTCTCGCTGGCCGCCGCCCGCGCGGCTGCCAATGCTCAGCAATTGCCGCTCTACCGCTATCTCGGCGGTGTCTCAGCGCGCACGCTGCCTGTGCCGATGATGAATATTCTCAACGGCGGTAAACACGCCGAAAATTCGACCGATATGCAGGAATACATGATCCTGCCGATTGGCGCGCCGACTTTCCGCGAGGCGCTGCGCTGGGGTGCCGAGGTCTACCAGGGTCTGAAAAAGGTGCTGCACGACCGCAAGCTGAGCACCAATGTTGGCGACGAAGGCGGCTTCGCCCCCTCGCTCAAATCCAACCGCGATGCCCTGGAAGTCATTATCGCCGCCATCGAGACCGCAGGCTACAAGCCCGGTCAGGATATTTTCCTGGGCATGGACCCCGCTTCAACCGAGTTCTACGAGAACGGCAAGTATGTCCTGGCCCGCGAAGGTCGCACGCTGACCTCCAGCGAGATGATCGACCTCTATGAAAGCTGGCTCAACGAATACCCGATTGTCACCATCGAAGACGGCCTGGCCGAAGATGACTGGGAAGGATGGGTTGAGTTCCGCAAACGCCTGGGCAATCGTCTCCAACTGGTCGGCGACGACCTCTTCGTGACCAACACCACGCGCCTCAAACGCGGCATCAAAGAGAGTGCCGCCAACTCGATTCTGATTAAACTCAACCAGATCGGCACACTGACTGAGACGCTCGAAGCCATCGAGATGGCCAAACGCGCCTCCTTCACCGCCGTGGTCTCGCACCGTTCCGGCGAAACCGAAGACACCACCATCGCCGATCTCGTCGTCGCCACCAATGCAGGCCAGATCAAAACCGGCGCACCCGCCCGCAGCGAGCGCGTCGCCAAGTATAACCGCCTGCTCGTAATCGAAGAAGAGCTGGAAAACGCCGCACGTTACGCTGGCTTCAGCGCCTTCTACAACGTGCCCTCGCTTTATAATCGCGGCTAAGTTTGCTCACCAACAGGAGGGGCTGTGATGTTTCGCCGACGAGCCATCACAGCCCCTCTGCTGCTTGCAGGGTCATGAGAGAGATCTGGTTTGCACTCCAAAATCCGTGCTATACTTTAGCATAAAGATTATATTCGTGCGTATTTGCTCCGCGTTCCAGCCGGGCAAAGAGAGGTATTATGTTGCAACAAAGTTCAAAAGAGACAGCCGCTGGCCTTGAGCGTCGGTCTGCGCGTGTTATTCATTATAATCTGAGCTATGTGGTCCAGGGAGCCGCGTATGGCACCGATGGCGCGATTGTCCTGCTGCACGATTTGCTGTGCGGAGCCTTTAGCTGGGATGGCATCCAGCAACAACTGGCGGGTTTGAAACGCGCGGTGTACGCGATTGACTTGCTTGGCTATGGCCAGTCCGATCACCCCTGGCCGGCTGATACATCGGTGTGGGGCCATGCTGAGGCCCTGGCTCTATTCTTAGAGCAATTGAATCTGACCAACATTGTGCTGGTTGGACACGGCATGGGCGGCAGTGTGGCACAGATCCTGGCCACGCGCCTCAGCGCCAGCCGGGTGGTATCCCTGGTGCTGATCGATACTATCTGCTACGACCACGCCTTCGCCCCCAACTGGCCTCTGGCGGATATGAAAAAGAGCCAGGACCCCGAGCTGCCCAATACCGTCGATCACGCCGAGCTGGAAAAAGATCTGCGCGCCAATGTGCCCAACGCGGTCGTGAATACGCGCGCCTTCGCCAAAGTGCTCGATCAGTATGTCGAGCCATGGAACAGCCACCTGGGCAAAGAGGTCCTCTACCAGCACGTACGCCTGCTCGTACCGTACTACGTCAACTCCGTCTCGTCTGACCTCAAGGCGCTGACTATACCTACCCTGATCATTTGGGGCGCGCAGGACCAGCAGAATCCACTGAAATACGCCGAGCGCCTGCACCGCGAAATTCCCGCGTCGCAACTGGTGGTAATCCCCAATGCAGGCCATTTCGTGCTCTTCGACGCCCCTGACCAGGTGGCAAGCGAGCTCAACAACTTTATCGCTGCGCTATAGAACCCCAGGCCAATGCCCGTCTTTCCACCGCGCGTTGGACCCACCCTTCTTTTTTCTTAAGGGTGGGTCCAACATTTCAGGCAAGAACTGCCTGCTCAAAAATTGGGTACAACTCATATTGTAGGAACGAGCAAGGCGCAAAAAAGGCGGCCTCCGGGGTCGCCTGATCGCATTACAGGGGTATATCATGAAGCCAGTTTCGCGTCCTGCTGCTTGCCCTGGCGTGGCAAGGCTGGACCAGGGAGGGGAGGATTGGGACGGGGCGCGGGATTGCCCGCGCGCCTGTTCTGGCGCTGGAGCTGGTACTTTTCCAGGCAGGCGTTATACGCCTCGGCCATCAGAATGTAGAGATCATACATCTGCTCAAGTACCTCCCGCGGCTCCCCGGCCTCTTCCGCCATCACCAGGTAATGCCATTGCTGCTGCATCCGTTGTTCAGCATATTCGACCTGTGCAAAAGTCATGGCGCCTGCTTTCTCGCCCCTTACGAGGCTTTGTTGCGGCTCTCCCGGTATTCCTGGCTAAGCCGCGCGATCAGTTCCTTGGCCGCGAGATAGTTCATGTCCAGAGACTGCGGTTCGGCCTTGCCCAGGCGCTGATAGAGCTTGCGCAAACTGGCCTGCTGCTGCTCGGTGATTGGTCCCTGTGGATCGTTCTCCTCGACTGGCCGCGACTGCGCGACGCTGGCAGCTCTGGCACTGCCATTCAGCCCAACCCCCTTGCCGTTCGCCAGAGATCTTGGCTCTGGCGCATTGCTCTCCGGTGCCGGTGTAGAAGACCCGCGATCAACCGGGGCATCAACGATGCGATGGCGCTCGTCAAACTCGTCGCCAGCGAACTGCGTGCCATACCCCAGCGCAGCCAGGGCGCGACCAATCGCGCCAGTTTCAGCCTTCTCGATATAATCCGGGAAGCTGGCCGCTTTCTCCGACTTTGTGCCGGTCGCGATCCCACCGCGTCCGTCCTTCACCGTCGCGCGAAAAACCGCGAAACCAGGAGCGCGTTTGATCACCTTTTCACTCTGACGCGTCGTGCTATTCCAGGCATAGGTCTCTTCTTGCGTCTCGCGGTCCAGGTCAAGATGGACAATCTCCGTCTCAATTGTGCCATTCGGGCACAAAGACCTGAACCACACCAACCGCCACTGCACCGGCAGGTAGTCCGCCGAGCCACCACGGTTCTTAATCTGCATCAAATGCTCATTTGGATTAAACAAGCGGATATTCTGTGGTTGTTCCGCCTGACCATTGCTATTCTGCTGGTCACTCATCCGGCACTCCTCCATGCTAGTTACTAGAAATTTTGTTCGACTTCAATTATACAAGCAACCAGCCGGTCTGTCAAATTGAGGGGAGCTGGCCTCGCTTGTCGTCTGAAGATCTATTCTTTTTGAGTATACCGGAGACGGTAGAATCTGGAAGCCGGGAACGCTGGGAAGCTGGCTGGAGAAGGCGGTAAATCAGGCAAGAAAATCAATGGAGACATCAACAAATTCACTCGAAATCGGAGAATATTCCAGGCTAATGTTTTCTCAACAGCCGTCACACATCCATATGAAACAATAATAGAAATGGCTGGTTGGTTATCTCCCAATTGCGAATAGCCTGGTAAAGTTGTATCTGCCGAAAATGACCGAATTCAAAAGCTAGACGTAAATTGCGACCCGATTCCTGTCGAAAGAGATGGAGCAGGCCTGTTTGTCAGAAAGCAAACAGGTCTGCTCCATCTCTTTCGACAAAAACCAGCCAGGCACTTACAAGAAAAACTCTGCTAACGCGGGCGCGAGCACTTCGTCGGCGACTCCGTGGTCCTGGCCGGAGCAGCGGTGGTGGCGGGCATTGGGAAGGATGGAGGCAAGTTTTTCGGCGGCGTGGTGCATGTAGGCGGGGCTGTTTCCACCATCCATGACCAACGTGGGCATGGAGACAGAGGCCCACTTCTGCAGGGGCTCAGAGCTGCCATACATGGTATCTCCCATAATAGTGCCGTCATAGGCAATGGTGTGCGCTATGGCCTCCAGGGATGGCCACATAGGCGAGTTGCGCGCCTGTGTGACCCCTTCGGGTGGAATATCTACCGCCTGCGTCATGAAGTACTCAACCGCGTCGCCACGTCGTCCAGACGCGACCAGTTCGTTGAGATGCGCGACATAATCCACCGGCAGGAGGGCGCGGCTATGATCGATGAGAAAGGGCGGCTCGTATACCGCCAGTTTCGCGACCTTCGTGGGCAGCAGGCGCGCGGCTTCAAGGGCCAGCACTGCACCGGAGGAATGTCCGAAAACAAAAGCTGATCCGCCAGCACTATTGATCACCGCTTCGATGTCTTCGACCTCGCGCTCTACCGCGTAAGGCGCTGTATCTCCGCTATCACCTCGGCCACGCCGGTCGTAGGCAAACACGGTGAAATGCTGCTCCAGAGCCGATGCCGCTGATCCCGCGAGCGCTCGCGAGGCCATCGCGCCCGTCACCATGACGAGCGCTGGCCCCTGCCCCACTCTGTCAAACGCGATAGTAGTACCATCTCTCGAAATGACTGTCTCCATGTGGTCCTCCTTCTTATGTATAGGATGATCTTTGTTCGTTTTTAGAACTTATAGTCTACTACTAACCAGCGGCAAAAACCACTCTGATCTTGCTCTTTTAAAACAGGGGCTCTACCTGGCAAAGCGCTGCTGTGAACGCGCGCGAGCCCTGGCGGCCTCTTCTTCGCGATCCTTCGCTGGCGCCGGCGTCTGGAGCGAACGCAGCAGGACGCCAGAGGCCTCCGCTATCGCGTCAACCGCGGCCTGAAAGGCGGCTTCATTGGCCTTCGAGGGCTTGTTGAAACCACTTACCTTGCGCACATATTGCAACGCGGCCAGGCGAATCTCTTCCTCGCTCGCGGGCGGCTCAAAATTGAAAAGCGGCTTGATATTTCTACACATTGATAACCCCAATCTTTGAGAACTACCAGAACTGGCAAAGGTGAACTTTCCCATCTTTATTCTTTTTCTAATGTTCCAGCAGATACACATCTGACCAGTCGCCGAAGTAGAGGCCGGTGCTGCTCAGGGTGACACCGTGGACGTAGGAGGGCAGAATGACTGAGAGCGCCTGGTGGTCGATGGGTAGCCAGCCGACGCCGGTGATGGCAAGCTGCTCGGCTTTGTTGTAGAGAGCGATCCGATCCTGGCCAGAAGCGTTCTCGGCCTGGGCAATGGTCTGGTCGAACTCTGGATTGCTCCACTGGCCATTGTTGTTCGGAGCCGTGGAGAGCAGATTCAGCGCCAGCCAGTCGTAGGGATCGGGGAAGTCCGCGCCCCACTGGGTAAAGCCAAACTGGATTGTGTGGTTGGCTGTGGCGGTGTTATAGGCGCCCAGTTCCACCGGCTGGAGCTTGACCTGGACCCCCAGCACGCTCTGCCACATCTGCTGTAACGCCTGGGAGAGCTGCGGCGAAACCTGCGAATTGGGAAATGAGAAGGTCACAGGTGGCATCTTGCTCACGTCGGGATAGACCGACTGGAGCAGCGCTTTTGCTTTGGTCGCGTCAAAGGCCAGTCCTGGATAGTTGGGTTGATAGCCAGGCATGCCGGGCGGGATGATCGTGGGAGCTGCGACCACCGAGTTGTCGAAGACAGTCTTCACCAGGATGTTCTTGTTAATCGCGTAGGCAAAGGCCTGGCGCACCGCGACGTTGTTGAATGGCGCTCTGGTGTTGTCGAAAAAGAGCATATCGGTTTCCAGCAGCGACTGAATAGCGTAGCCGGGCTGCTTGCGCGCCAGGGGCAGGTCCGAGGCCGCGATGTTCCAGACAAAATCATACTGGTGCGCCTGGTACGAGCGGAAGGCCGTGCTCGGATCGTTGACGAAAATCATGTCAACTTCATTCAGTTTTGTTTTCGCGCCATAATAATGCGGATTGGGCGCCAGCACCATCCTGGTATTGTGTTCCCACGTTTTCACCTCAAACGGTCCGCTGCCCACTCCGTTGCCCACGACGTGATTGACCCAATCGGTCTGCCCATAGCGCTCGATGATCTTCTGGTTAAGCGCGTAGGCCACCGGGCTGCCCAGCACCTGCAAAAAGTACTCGGTCGGCTTCGTCAGCGTAATCTGTAGCGTGGTCGCGTTTAAAGCCTGCACGCCGCTGAGCGTCTTTGTCTTACCCCCGCTGAGCGCGTCCGCGCCCACAATATTGCCCAGAAACAGGCTCGCGATGGGCGAATTGACCGCGGGCAGCAGTGCGCGTGTCAAGGTATAGACATAGGTCTGCGCGTTCAGCGGCGTGCCATCCGAGAAGGTTAGCCCTGGCTTGAGCGTAAACGTGTATGTCTTGCGGTCAGCGGAAATCGTCCAGGTTGCCTGGTCGGCCAGCACATTCTGCTGTTGATCCAGGCGTACCAGGCCACTATAAATCATCCCCATCGCCTGGGACGAATTCGAATCCGGTCCCTGGGCCGGGTCCATCACCGAAATATCCCGCGTGCCCACATTCGGGAACGTCAATACTTGCTGCGCAGCCAGCTTTGTAGACTGTGAAGTATTGGTCTGCGCGCCTCCACAGGCCGAAATAATCAGCACAATACCAAGAAAAAGGAAAAGGACGGAGAAGCGCCCTGAGCGCCCGGCAAACCAGCGGTGACGCATACATCGCCTCACTTTCTGAATAAATTGAAAGAACTATCACATCTAAACCACAACAAAATTTCAACAGTAATCTATTTCCATCATCTCTCTATCCAGGGCACAACGGAAGCAAGCTCCGTTATGCAGCAGCGGAGCTTGCTTCCGTTGTAAAAAGGCTGTGGACAAGTAATCCGCGAATGTCTATAATAGAAACGAGTTCAGAACACTGTTCAATGACGAGCAGGAGAGGTTATATTATGCGTATTTGTGTGATTGGCGTACCTATGGATTTAGGTGCGGACAGGCGTGGGGTTGATATTGGGGCGAGTGCCATTCGCTACGCGGGTCTTAACGACCAGTTGCGGCGTCTGGGCTATATTGTCAATGATGTTGGAAACATTGTTGTTCCTCAGCCCGAAAGCCAGCCCACCAGTGGCGATTCTCATCTGAAATACCTTGAACCAATTCTTCGGGCATCCGAAGACCTGGCGAACGCGGTGAGCGCTGCCTTTGAGGCTGGCGAGTTTCCGCTGATTCTGGGAGGCGACCACAGCATCGCGCTGGGTTCGATAACCGGCGTGGCACGCGTCCACCGCGATGTAGGAGTGATCTGGATCGATGCCCATGGAGATTTTAATACCAACGAGACCACGCCATCAGGCAACATCCACGGCATGGTCCTGGCAGCTCTGGCTGGTCTTGGCCCGGCCAGTCTGACGCATCTCGGCGGCTGGGCTCCCAAGATCAACAAACAGACCATTGTGATTGTAGGTGCGCGGGATCTCGACGCGGAAGAACAGGATCTCTTGCGCGAGGAGCAGATCCACGTCTTTACCATGTCTGACATCGACCAGCGCGGGATGTCAGATGTCATGCGCGAGGCAGTGGATATCGCCAGCCAGGCCAGCCACGGGGTTCACCTCAGCCTGGATATGGACTCGCTCGATCCCAGAGAGGCTCCTGGCGTTGGCACTCCAGTCCGCGGTGGCCTGACCTATCGCGAGGCCCACCTGGCCATGGAAATGGTCGCGGCCTCCGGGCGCCTGGTCTCCATGGACGCGGTCGAGGTCAATCCAATCCTCGACCGAGAAAACGCTACAGCCCACCTCGCGGTCGAGCTGATCCTTTCTGCTCTCGGAAAGAAAATTCTTTAGCAGAATTGCAAAGGGCAGCCGCATCCGGGGGATGATTAAGGCAGCCGCATCCGGGGGATGAAACAGGCTGCCGCCTTTTGCAATCCTGTTAGAAATCTGCGATATCAAAAAGGAAGGAAGGCAAGTAGATAGCTGCTCCGCTATCTACGTACAAACGATGAACGCAAAAGAACTTTTTATGAATGGCGAATTTATCCCCGCGGAGCGCGGCGTCCTTCCTGTACGCACGCATGCATTCGCTTATGGTACCTCTTGCTTCGAGGGCATTCGCGGCTACTGGAACGCGCAGGACCAGCAGGTCTACCTCTTCCGCGCTCGCGAGCACTACGAGCGCCTGCTCCGCTCGTGCAAGGTTATGCTGATGACGTTACCCTACACCGCGGAGCAACTGGTCGAACTGAGCGTTGAGCTGATCCGGCGCAATGACCAGCACCAGGATGTCTACCTGCGCCCGGTGGCCTACAAAAGCCAGGAAATTCTGGGCGTGCAGTTGCATGGACTGAGCAACGACCTGATCATCACCTCCGAGCCGCAGGGGAATTATGTTGAATTGAACGGTATGAGATGCGGCGTCTCCTCGTGGCGGCGCGTGGATGACAACGCAATTCCCGCCCGCGCGAAGATCTCCGGCGCGTATGTCAATTCTGCCTTCGCCAAAAGTGAGGCGCTCCAGAATGGTTACGACGAAGCCATCATGCTCACCAACGAAGGCCACGTTTCCGAGGGCAGCGCGGAAAATATCTTCCTGGTCATCAACGGCGAACTCATCACTCCTTCCCCTTCTGAGAATATTCTCCTCGGCATCACCCGCGATACCGTGATCGAACTGGCCCGGCGCGAACTGGGCATTATCACCCGCGAGCGCCAGATCGACCGCACCGAGCTCTACAATGCCGACGAAATCATCCTCTGCGGTACTGGCGCGCAGATCGCCCCCGTCATCGAGGTTGATCATCGCCCCATCGGTTCTGGCAAAATTGGCCCGGTCGGCAGCGCCCTGCAAAGGATCTACTTCGATGTCGTGCGCGGCAACAACCCCGAGTACCGCCAGCAGTGGTGCACGCCCGCCCTTGCCAAACAACAGAGCGCGAATCCCGCAGATTAACCTGGAGGCAAGTTCCGGTTCTAAAATCGCAAACGGTAAAAAGAGCCGACCGAGAAAAATTTTAAATTTTTCGCGGTCGGCTCTTTTTACCGTTTGCGTTTTTAGAACCGGAA
>DASVMX010000457.1:0-11715 GCA_036384215.1 Ktedonobacteraceae bacterium
TACTTTGATGTCTGGGACGCGGCGTTTTGGCGGGTTGCTGGATGGCCTGGGCAATGTCAGCCCGAAGACGCTCTCGCAGCGTTTGAAGATGCTGGAGGAGGCGCGTATTGTGCAGCGCCACGCCTACCCGGAGATTCCCCCGCGCGTCGAATACCATCTGACCGAGAAGGGCGAGGCGCTGGTCAACGTGTTGGAGGCCATCTACGCTTTTGGCAAGCTCTATCTCGCAGATGACCCCACATCTTCAGAGACATAATTCGTTCTCAAGATCCGGGCGCGAGTGGCTCTCTCAACGCACAATTTTTTCAGGTGATCTGATTTCCCGGTCAACCTCAACAGGAGGACGACGCATGGAATGCAGAGTCGGATGTGGGGCGTGTTGCATCGCCATCTCAATATCCTCAGCTATTCCGGGGATGCCACAGGGCAAGCCGGCAGGTGTACGCTGTGTCCAGTTGACGGACGATAATCGCTGCTCGCTCTTCGGAAAGCCTGAACGCCCGGCCATCTGCCGGCTTTTTCAACCTTCCCTTGACACCTGTGGCCACACGCGCGCCGAAGCCATGGAAAACCTCACCTTGCTGGAACTCGCCACTCGACCTGATTAACATGCAGATTTCTATAAATGCTGGCCCCATCCCTGAGAAAAAGAATGGGGCCAGCGACCGTGGAAAGGCTGCTTCTCTGGTTTATCTGAAAGGTATCCGGGACTTCGCTCTGACGCACATGGCCCGATGCCTTTCAGTAGAACTTATGAGATGCGCGGAATAGATGGCCTCTGGGACGCGGCGTAGAACTCATTTTGGAGTCGTGCCGTCTCAGTGTCGGCTTTAATAGCTCGAACCGCGCGCGCGACGTGCTGAGCCATTTGCTCAAAGAGGCGTTCTCCTGCCTCGGCTGTGGCCGGGCCGGCGTTCCCTGCATAGTGCATGGGGTAGTCGGCGTACCACCAGATCCCTGTGCGCACTCCAAGCTTTTTGAACTCTTGCAAGCGGTTGAGCGTCCTGCCTTCGTCAGTCGTTGGAACCTGTTGCATTTCAACCAGTTCGGGTCGCGCGGCCAGGATCATGCTGGTTTCGCCCGCGCCCGCGTGGCCGTTTGCCTCGGATGTCCAGGGAAGACCGGTTGTCTGAGAGGCTGCCGCGTGTGGTTGGACGAGGTAAACCACATAGTCGCGTGGCTGAGATAGTTGCCATTCGGTGAAAAAGGGCAGGAAGCTATTATTGCCCCCGTGGCAATTGACCAGGACAATCTTCTTCAAGCCGTTGCGGGCAATTTCCCGGCAAACATTGTCGAGCAAGCGCAGCATGAGATCGGGTTCGATGCTGATTGTGCCCGCGCAATGGCGAGCCTCTGGGATTTGCGTAAAGATATAATCCGGGAAGAGAAGCGCTGGTTCCAACTCGGCCACGCGTGCCAGGAGTTCGTGTCCGATGAACATATCTGTTCCGACGGGCAGATGGTGCCCGTGCCGCTCAAGCACCGAAAGCGCGAGCAAGCACACTCCCTGGCTCAGCTCAACCGCGGCTTCAAACTGATCGCCGCTCAACTCCTCCCAGCGCATTGTTGCCTTGCTTTTTTGTTGTTCCGTTTCCATGCGATGATTTCCTTTGCTAGACGCCGCTAAAGGCTGAAAAACCTCCGTCAACAGGGATGACGGTTCCGGTGACAAAGGCTGAGGCGGGACTGACCAGCCAGAGCAGCGTGCCTATCAGGTCTTCTGGCGAGCCGAAGCGTCCCATGGGGGTGTGGCTCAGAATGGCCTGCCCCCGCTGCGTGAGGGCTCCTGTTTCTGCTTGAGTGAGCAGAAAACGGTTTTGCTCTGTTAGAAAAAAGCCTGGGGCAATGGCATTGACGCGCAGGTTAACGCTGTAGTTCTGGGCCATATGTACTGCCAGCCATTGTGTGAAGTTGGTGAGGGCAGCTTTGGCAGCGCTATAGGCGACAACGTTGGTCAGGGGACGCAGGGCTGTCATTGAAGAGACGTTGACGATGCATCCTTTCCCCTGCTCGACCATGCCGCGTCCAAAGACCTGAGTGGCGAGGACGGTACCAGTGAAATTCAGACTGAAAACACTCTCGATTGTCTGGAGATCCAGATCGAAGAACGAGCGCCCCTCTGAGGTGGTCGCGGCTGGCTTATTGCCGCCAGCGCCGTTGATTAGAATATCGATAGGGCCGAACGTGCCTGTGACGCGCTGTAAGGCGGCTTCCAAAGAAGCGCGATTACAGACATCGCCCACAAGACCCAGGACCTCGCTGCCATCTTTTCTTATTGTCTGTACGGCTGCTTCCACCGTTTCCGGGCGCGAACCCAGGATGGCGACGCGCGCTCCTGCTTCTACAAGCGCGCGCGCCATAACCTTCCCTAACACACCGCTGCCGCCGGTAACGACCGCGGTCTGGCCTTGTATGTTGAAGAGTTGATGCTGATCAGACACAGATTGCTCCTCCATTCTCTTTTCAAGGTTGTTTACGCCTGTCCCCTGCGCTCGCGGCTCTGGCGCTGGAGGTCTGCGAGCAGCCCGGCGTATGCAGGACGGTCGAGGGGCAGCTCTACTTCGCAGTGGTGGTAGTTGGAATAGATGATGGCGTTGGCCAGTTCCAGCTCGGCGCGGCCCTGTTCGCCGTCGCAGAATTCGGTTGTGGGCGAGAAGATGGCTTCATGGAAACTGCGATAGACTGGTATATGGTCAGCTCGTCCGGGCTCCAGGGTGACTGCGTAGGGCGAGCGGGCCAGGTGACCATAAGGATCAGTGGTAACGCGGGCGTAGTCGCGAATGTCCATCTCCAGGGTCTGGGCGCTGAGCTTGCCATAGCCGATTTCCAGCAGACCCTTTGTGCCGGCGATTTTGATACGTTCAGGCTCGTCGGCTTCCGCGGTACTGATGTGGATCGAGCCCAGAGAACCATTGGTCCATTCCATCTGAGCCTGAACAGTATCCTCAGTTTCGATGGGGTGTAGCTGGCGCCGGGTCCAGGCGAAGAGCCTCCGGGGTGAGCCGAGTAGATAGCAGAGCAGATCCAGGTTGTGCGATGCCTGGTTAGTGAGCACGCCGCCGCCCTCGCCGGCCCAGGTGGCGCGCCAGGAGGCCATGGCGAAGTAGCTGGCCGGGCGGGTCCACATGGCGGTAAATTCGACGCGCTGGACCTCGCCGATCAAGCCCGCGCGCAGCAGTTTGCGCGCTGCCTGGATTTCGGGCCGGTTGCGCTGCTGGAGGACCACGCCAAGGTTGCGCTGGCAGCGCCGCGCGGTCTCGATCATCTCATCGGCCTCCGCGACCTGCACAGCCATGGGTTTCTCGGTCAGCACGTGACAGCCGGCCTCCAGGCAGTCGCGGACCATCGAGGAGTGCAGAAAGGGTGGTGTCAGGATCACCGCGACCTCTGGTTTCGTCTCCGCCAGCATCTGCCGGTAGTCCAGGTAAAACGCGCAACCCAGATCCTGCGCGACCGGCTGGCCTCTCTCCGCGTTCGTATCCGCCACTGCCACCAGGTTGACCATAGGCAGGGTCAGAGCCGCGCGGTGGGAATGAAAAATCCCGGCTCCCGCGCCGATCACGACATACCGCAAACGCTGCATATTCGATGCTTGCATGCAAGATACTCACTTTTTCTAGAGTTTATACGTTTTCTTCGCCAGGCGATAGGCCAGGTCCAGGTTCATCTCCTGGGCGTCGTTTTCGTCAACGATGCCCTCGACGACCAGGCCAGCCAGCCAGTCCGCGCAGACGCGGCGCCAGAGGTCGTGGCGCGCGGGGATGGAGGGATAGGCGCGGGTATCGTCGTTGAAGCCCGCCAGGTTATGAATACCTGCGGTCTCCACCGTGGCATCGAGGAAGCGGCGCATGCCCAGCAGGCTATCGAAGAACCACCAGGGCGGTCCCAGGCGCAGGGCGGGATAATGTCCCGCCAGAGGAGCCAGTTCGCGACTGAATGTGGTCTCGTCGAGTGTGAAGAGCAGCAGCGTCAGGCGGGGGTCGCGGCCAAAAAGATCCAGCAGCGGCTTGAGGCTGCGTGTGAACTCGCCGGCGGTGGGAATGTCCGCGCCCATGTCGGGTCCGAAGGCAGCGAAGAGGGCGGGATTGTAGTTGCGGAAGCTGCCAATGTGCAACTGCATGACCAGGCCATCTTCTGTGCTCATGCGGGCCATTTCGATCAACATATGGCCAGTGAAGCGGCGCACGTCATCCTCGCTGGCCTCTCCGCCGAGGGCGCGTTGGAAGATGGCCTCGGCCTCCTGCTCGCTCAGGCGCGCGGTGCAGGCGCTCAGCGCGGCGTGGTCGGTGGCGGTAGCGCCGTTGGCCTTGAAGAACTGGCGCCGCTGCTCCAGCGCGGCCAGGTAGGAGCGATAATTGGTGATCTCGCTGCCTACAGCCTGGCCGAGCAGGCGAATCTGTTCGGCATAGCCCGCTTGAATATTGACCACAGCGTCCGGGCGGAAGGTCGGGATCACGCGCCCGGACCAGCCGGACGCGCGGATCTGGCGGTGTTCTTCTAGAGAAGCGGTGGCAGCGTCTGTGGT
This sequence comes from Ktedonobacteraceae bacterium, assembly GCA_036384215.1. GTDB lineage: Bacteria > Chloroflexota > Ktedonobacteria > Ktedonobacterales > Ktedonobacteraceae > Paraktedonobacter. Next base: position 4,526 of record DASVMX010000457.1, read on the forward strand.
GGCCAGCACCTCGATCTGGAAGTGCTCATAGAGCCGCCGGGGCTGGAAGGCTGGCATGCGCAGGCATTTATCGATTGAATCGTAGATGCGCTGAGCATTCTCCGAGTTCAATGGCTCATCGATGCCAAAGATCTCATTCAGTTCGTCGCGCAGCCACAGGCTGGTCGGAGTACCGCGGAAGAGGTACCAATGATCGCAGACGAGCTGCCAGATTTTGCGGTGGTCCTGTTCCACCGGCTGACCATCGCGGCGCGGGATGCCCAGCGCTTCGAGTTCTATGCCCTGCGAGTAGAGCAGGCGGAAGATATAGTGATCGGGAATAATCAACAGGTCAACTGGCGTGCCCCAGTTATAGGTCTCAGCGGCCAGCAGGCGCGGATCGACGTGGCCATGCGGGCAGACCAGGGGTAGAGCCTGGACCTGCTCGTAAAGCGCGCGTGCGACCTCGCGGCGGGCTGGATCAGATGCAAAGTAGCGATTGTCACGTCCGTGCGGCATTCTTGTGCATCCTTTCTGAACTGATCATTGTCTATCCTTTTCTGGTAGGGTTAAGAGATCGTCGATGGCAACCATCTTGCCCGTGAGCATAGCCTGGTTGCCGGCAATGCCGACCAGGGCCGCCGCCGCGCCATCGATATGCGTGGCCGCGCGCTGGTAGGGATCATCTGGCGGATTGGCAGCGAAGATCTGCTCCAACAAGAAAGGATCGGCTCCGCCGTGGCCGCCCTCTGGTGAAAAGGGAAAATCAACCTCGTAGGACTGGCCAAACATCGGGTACGCGCGGATCTGGGCCGATTTAAACGGTCCCTTGCTCGTTCCTTTGAAGGCCTTGCCATCGCCGTGCAGGTGGTTGATATTCTCCACAATGTCCATTTCGATCCGGCCCTTTGTGCCCGTGATCGAAACGCGCAGTCCTTCCCACGGCGAGTAGGCGACCAGCGAATACGAGAGCATTGCGCCGTTGCGATACCGCGCCGTTACACACATTGTATCTTCTATAGTAATCGGTTCGCCAAAAACATTGCGATCACGCAGATAGCCGGTCTCGGCCTCCGCGTTCAGGTACAGCTCGCGGAAGATCTGGTTTTTGTCCAGTGCCAGCGCGAATGGATCGCGAGCCGCCTGCGGGCTGTCCGTGTAGCGTGTGTACGAGTAGTGCTCACCGCGCGCCTCGGCGTTCTGTTTGCCATAGAAAAGCAGGCCGCCCTGCGCGAAGACCTGGGAGGGATACGAATCGATCCACCAGTTGACCAGGTCAAAATGGTGCGTGGCCTTGTGTACCAGCAGGCCGCCGCTATTCTCCTTCTCGCGATGCCAGCGCCGGAAATAGTCAGCCCCGTGGCTGGTATCGAGAATCCAGGAGAAATCGACCAGCAGCGGCCTGCCGACCACCCCTTGCAGGATCAGCTCGCGAAAGCGCGTATACGCAGGTGTATAGCGATAGTTAAAGCAGACTCGCAGCGACCTGCCGGTGCGCTCGATGGTCTGAAAAATCGCTCGCATCTTCTCCACATCGGTCGTCATCGGCTTTTCCGTAATAACATCGCAGCCGAACTCCATCGCCTGTGTGATATACAGATGGTGCGTGGCGTCAATCGTCGTCACAATCACCACATCTGGTCGCCTCTCCTCAAGCATACGTTCAAAGTCAGAGGCACGATAGGTCGGAAGCGCGGGCAGCGCTGCCTGGCTGCTCAGGTACTGATTATACCAATTCATGCGTACCTGGCTCAAATCACACAAAGCCACCAGTTCAGCACTTTCGCGATAGGTTGTAATCAGCGCGTCAATAAACATTCGAGCACGCGACCCCGTACCAACAAGAGCGTAGCGTTTTTTTGACACAATTTTTTCCTTCAAACAAATCCTCTTTTCAACTAGCCAGGGACACATCCATGTGACCGATCACATATATTATATGCATGATCCAGATCAATAAATCAAGTCTTTTCGGCTCTTTTTTCGGAAGGATGGAAAAATATACCATAAAAAGACCGTGTTATCCTCTTGACATCCCGTAAAAAAATCAGCTATAATGTGATCGGTCACACAAACAACGACAAAACGGCGTGACAAACACAACGGTAAAGAGCAGGTAGAGCCACATATGGCCCAACAGAAAAAGAAAAAAGTCACCATTCGCGAGGTTGCCCTGGAAGCAGGCGTCTCGTATCAAACCGTCTCGCGGGTCTTGAACTCCAGCGAGAGCGTAGCCGAGGAGACACGCCGGCGCGTACAACAGGCCATGGAGGAGCTCGACTTCGTGCCCAGCAGGGTCGCGCAGATGCTCACCACCAATCGTTCCCGGACCATAGAATTGATAGTCGTAGATGTTGTCTATGCGGGACGTTTCGCGGATTCCATCAACAACATGGCGCTGGCCGCGCGCGAGACCGGGTACGATTTGCTGGTGACGACAACAGATGCTGAGGGTCTGGCGCTGGTGCTGGAGAATGCTTCGGCCCGGCTGGTGGATGGCATTGTGATGTACGCGCCCTCGCTGCGCATCAGCGACGAGCAGCTGCTATCCTTAACGAATGGCATTCCGCTGGTGAGGCGCGATTATATTCCCGACTCTCGCCTGGCCTGGGTTGGCTTTGACCAGGTCTACTCGACGCGTATGGCTGTCGAGTATTTGATCGGGCTGGGACACCGCCAGATTGCCGCGATTCCGCCTACGCTCGATCTGATTAATGGTGAGTGGCGCTATATCACCTGGAAGGAAACCCTGCTCAAGCACAACCTGGAGCCCGGACCGATGTGCGAATCGAGGTATAGTTTTAGCAATGGCTATTCCTCTATGCAGCAGATCCTGGAAACGCGCCAGCCCTTTACCGCCGTGCTGGTCGGTTCGGATACCATGGCTCTTGGCGCCCTGCGCGCTCTGCGCGAGAGCAACCTGCGTATTCCCGAAGACGTGTCGGTCATGAGCTTTGATAACGCTGAACTGGCTGCCTTCACAGAACCGCCGCTGACCACCGTCGACTTTGACTTCAGACAACAGGACACCATGGCTGTCAGGTATCTCGTAGAAATCCTCGGCAATCCAGAAATGAAACTCTACCAGCGTATCCTGTTGCCCGACCTGGTGATCCGCGAGAGCACGCGTCGCATTGACGCCGCGAAAGCCAGAAAGGAAGAGAAAAGGCTGTAGGAGAATAAGCTATCTCGCATCCACCTGTGTTGCCTGGTGGAATTGGATGGAGAGGCTCCACCAGATGCACTGATCCGATGTGGACCCTCTCTCGCAACGAGAACGATGAAGCAGGATTCTTCGGCGTGTGGAGAACTGTTGTCCTATTGTCCCGCTGTAGGGGCATCTGTAGTGCATTATGCAACCATGAGGAGGCACAGTTAATGAGTAAAGAGTTGTATACGCGCAGGCAGGCCATGCGACTTGGCCTTGGCGGCCTTGGCGGGCTGGCTCTGCTGGACCTGGCGGCCTGCGGGGGGCAGGCGGCTTCAGGCGCGAGTACAGAGACATTGCAGTTGTCGTTTTGGGGCAACGCGTCGCGCAATAAGCTGACCAGGAACGCGATTCAGGCGTTTCAGCAGAAGCATTCCAACCTCGTGATTAACTCCTGGTATGTCGATTTTACCACCTACTTCAACAAGCTCAACACGCAGATCGCGGGCGGGAGTGCTCCAGATCTGATTCAGATGGATATGAGCTATCTGGCGGCCTTTGATAAACAACATCTTTTGCTGGATTTAACGTCGTATATCAGCGATAACACTATCGATATGAGCAACTTTGATCAGGGCATGATGAAGTCCAGTGAAGATAACGGAGTGCCCTATGGGATCTCACTGGGCGGCAACTACGAGTGCCTGGCCTACGATACCAATCTGGTACAGCAGGCCGGGGTGGGCGCGCCAGCCGCGAGCATGACCTGGGAGGAGTTTGGCGCGTATGTCGGGAAGCTCTCGCACGCGCTGGCTGCGCAAAAGATCGCGGGCATTGTCGATGCCAGCGGATACATGGATCTCTTCGAGATCTGGGTGCGCCAGCGCGGCAAGGAACTCTGGACTCCCGATGGTAAGATCAATTTTACTGTTGACGACGCTGCCTCCTGGTTTAGCTACTGGAGCGGTCTGCGCAACTCTGGCGCGTGCGTTTCCGCCGAGGTTCAGGCTTCTGTGACCGGCAGCGGGGCCGCGACTTCGTTATTGACCAAGGGTAAGGCAGTCTTTGATATTACGCACTCGAACCAGTTTGTCGGCTTCCAGGCTCTGACCAAGCATACCCTGGCCTTGCAGCAGGTTCCAGGTGGGCCCGGCCCCGGCCTGTTCCTGAAGCCTTCGATGCTGTTAAGTATCTCGGCGAGTTCAAAGCACGCGAAAGAGGCCGCGCAGTTTATTAATTTCTTGATCAATGACCCGATGGGCATACGCGCGATTGGCCTGGACCGCGGGGTTCCGGGCAAACCAGCCTCGCAGACGGTCCTACAGTCGACATTCACCGCGACTGATAAAACCGTGCTGGCCTATTTCAACGCGATCACCAGCGGCGGCCAGGTCACTGGCAAGACAGTGCTGGACCCGCCGGGCGCGGGCAAAGTGATGAAAGCATTGAGCGCGGTGGCCCAGCAGGTGGGTTTCAAAAAGCTCTCCGAGACCGCGGGCGCGCAGGCTTTTGTTCAACAGACGCAGCAGGCGTTGCTCTAGGGTTCTATCAATCTCAAAAACTGCGCTAATCAGGAAAAACGGAGGTAACGCTCTTATGCTTCCTACTCCTACCAGGGCGAATGCAGCACAGACACCGGAAAGGGTGGAGGCGCGCAAACGCACGCGGGCGGCGCTTTCTCTGGCGAAGAAGGAGAATCTGGCCGGTTACCTCTTTCTGCTTCCCTGGTTTGTTGGCTTGCTGGTTTTTACTCTTGGCCCGATTGCCAGCTCGCTCTACCTGTCTTTTACCAACTATAATCTGCTGGGGTCGCCCCAGTGGATCGGGTTGAGCAATTACCTGGCGATGGTGCAGGACGTGCAATGGTTGCACGCGGTCAAAGCAACGCTGATCTACGTTGTGCTTTCAGTGCCGCTGAAGCTGGCCTTCGCGCTGCTGGTCGCGGTTCTGCTCAATCGAGGACTGCGTGGGCTGGGCCTCTATCGGGCCATCTACTATGTCCCTTCTCTGCTGGGTGGCAGCGTGGCGATTGCGTTGCTCTGGCAGCAGATTTTTGACACTGATGGCCTGATTAACCGGGTACTGAACGCCATTGGCATCCACGTGAACACAAGTTGGATCTCGAATCCCGACACCGCGCTCTACACGCTGGTGATCCTGGCAGTCTGGCAATTCGGTTCACCCATGCTGATCTTTCTGGCGGGCCTGAAGCAGATTCCCCAGGAATATTACGAGGCCGCGGCGACTGATGGCGCGGGCTGGGCCAGGCGTTTTTTTGCCATTACCCTGCCTATGCTGACTCCATTGATTTTCTTTAATCTCATTCTCCAGATGGTTGGAGCCTTCCAGGCCTTTACCCCGGCCTTTATTGTGAGCAACGGCACTGGCGGACCGCTGGACTCTACCCTGTTTTACACGCTGTATATTTACCAGCGAGGCTTTGGCGATCTGGAGATGGGCTATGCCTCGGCGCTGGCCTGGGTGCTTCTACTGGCCGTCGGGACATTTAGCGTGATCGCGTTTTTGACCTCGCGCTACTGGGTTTTCTACCAGGACGATAGAAAGTAGGGATCATCGCATGAGCACGCTTGTCTCTCACTCCACAGCCGACAGACGCGGGCGCTATCGCAGGCCGGTGGGGCGTCTGTTGCTGCACCTGGTGATTATCGCGGGCGCGGTATTGATGATCTATCCGCTGCTCTGGATGATCAGCGGGTCGTTTAAGCCGCAGGATCTGATTTTCAGCGACGCCAGCCTGTTCTCATCGCAGTGGACTACCAGCAATTACACAGATGGCTGGAACGGGCTGGATCTGCCGTTCAGCACGTTTTTTTTAAACTCGCTGGTGGTCTGCCTGGGCGCGGTGCTGGGAAACATCCTCTCGTGCTCGATGGCGGCCTATGCCTTCGCGCGCCTGCGTTTTAAATGGAAGCCATTCTGGTTTATCCTGATGCAGATATCGATTCTGCTGCCCATTCATGTCCTGATTGTGCCGCAATACATCATTTTCAAGGATCTGGGCTGGATCAATACCTTCCTGCCCATGATCGTACCCAAGTTTCTGGCCACAGACGCGTTTTTCGTCTTTCTCATGATCCAGTTTATCCGGGGCATTCCCAGAGAACTGGACGACGCGGCGAAGATCGATGGCAGCAGCCTGTTTGGCTTCTACTGGCGCGTGCTGCTGCCGCTATCGCTGCCAGCCCTGGTGACTACGGCGATCTTTACCTTTATCTGGACGTGGAGCGACTTTTTTATCCAGTTGATCTTTCTCAACGATGAATCGCTTTACACCGTACCGGTCGCGCTGCGCTCGTTCATTGACAGTACAGGCAATTCCGCTTATGGCCAGCTTTTCGCCATGTCTGTGCTTTCGCTGCTGCCCATTTTCGGTTTCTTCCTGATCTTCCAGCGCCTCTTGCTCGAAGGCGCGAGCACAACAGGCATTAAAGGATAATGTATTTACACCAGATCTCGCGCTGGAGCCGTGCCTCTGACGCACACCCACGGCAGCACCGTAGCCGCGCCTGCGGTGGGGATCTTGCGCAGGTGGTACGATAGTGGGAGAGAAAACCGCCACTGGAAAGGATTACCACGAGGGCGGTCTTGCATGAGAAGGAGAGAAGAATGTTATGATTGTTCTTGTCGCACGTTATTTTTGCAAACCGGGACAGGGCGATGCTGTTGAGGAGGCTTTACGGGAGATGGCGCCGCTGGTAGCCGCGCACGAGCCGGGTTGTAAACTCTATCATGCCAGCCGGGCACAGGACAAGCCAGACCAGTTTTTGCTCTACGAGCAGTACGTGGATGAAGCCGCGCTACTCAGCCACCGCGAGACAGCGCATTTTCAGCGCATCATCGAGGGCACGATCATCCCTCTACTGGAGAAGCGCGAGCGCGAATTGTATACCCTGGTCATCAGCTAGTACACGGAGGCGGAAGTTACTCCACGATCAAGCGAAACCGCAGAATCAAAAAGCGAACGACGGCATGTTCACTGGGGATTGGCCGTATCCTTCCAGACAAAGGTTGCCAAAGGGGAGGGAGCGGATCGAGAGTTTTC
>DASVMX010000458.1:0-6348 GCA_036384215.1 Ktedonobacteraceae bacterium
CTGTTTCGCCAGGAAAATCGATCCTTGTTGGATAAGATTTTAGAGAATGTTTCTGTTCAGCGTGGCCAGGAATTCCAGATTGTTCGCCGTCTTGGACATCTGCTGGAGCAACGCCTCCATGGCCTCCATACCGCGCTGGTCAGCCAGAGTAGAGAACATGCGGCGCATCACCACCACGGCGCGCAGGGTCTTGTCGTCGAGCAGGAGCTCTTCGCGGCGGGTGCTGGAGAGCGAGATGTCGATAGCGGGGAAGACGCGGCGCTCGGCGAGCTTGCGGTTGAGAACCAGCTCCATGTTGCCGGTGCCTTTAAATTCTTCGTAGATCACATCGTCCATGCGGCTGCCAGTATCCACCAGGGCAGTGGCGATGATCGTCAGGCTGCCGCCTTCTTCGATTTTACGGGCGGCGCCGAAGAAGCGTTTGGGGGGGAAGAGCGCGCTCGGATCAAGGCCGCCGGAGAGCGTGCGCCCGCTCGGCTGGACCGCCAGGTTGTAGGCGCGGCTCAGACGCGTAATACTGTCCAGCAGGATCACCACATCGCGCCCGCCTTCTACCAGGCGTTTTGCGCGTTCAAGCACCATCTCAGCCACGCGGGTATGGGCTTCGGTCGGTTCGTCAAAAGTTGAGCTGATCACCTCGGCGCGCACCGAGCGTTTCATATCGGTGACTTCTTCCGGTCGCTCGCCGATCAGCGCGATCATCAGGTGCGCGTCGTTATAATTTTCCGTGATCGAGTTCGCGATTGACTTCAGCAGCATCGTTTTGCCGGCTTTTGGCGGAGAGACGATCAGGCCGCGCTGTCCGCGTCCGATGGGTGCAACAAGGTTGATAATACGGCCAGAAATGTTATGGGGGCCAGTCTCCAGGTTGAACATCTCGCGGGGGAAGATCGGGGTAAGGACATCGAAATGGGGGCGGCGCTTGGCTACTTCGGGGTCTACACCATTGATGGCTTCAACCCTCAACAGACCGTAGTACTTCTCATTATCCTTCGGCGGTCGGACCTGGCCGGAGACCATATCGCCCGTGCGCAATCCGAAACGCCGGATCTGTGATTGGGAGACATAGACATCCATGTTGCCTGGCAGGAAGCGCTCCTGGCGCAGAAAACCGAAGCCATCCTCCACAATTTCCAACACACCGGCGCTGAAAATGTTTCCCTGCTGTTCGGTGTGGGCCTGGAGGAGTCGGAAGACGAGATCTTGCTTTTTGAGGGTGGTGTAGCCGGAGAGTTCGAGGTCGCGAGCGATGTCGCGTAGCTCCGAGATTGTTTTCGTTTCTAGTTCGGCGATATTCACGATGTTCTAGGGCGAGGCAGTGCCTTGTTAAGAGGTAACACGCCCTTTCTCCTTTCTCTGATGAACCTGAAGTAAGGCGGGAAATAGTTTTATAAAAAGGCCGTTTCTACAGGGAAACACCTTGGAAAACGTGGATGCACAAAAGTGCTCGATTGATGGGTGAAAGAGGCATTGGCCTGTAAACCTAAGACGAGCATACACCACAACAACTTACGTTTGGGAACCGACAAACAACTTGCATCGTGTGGTACGTACCTTAGGAGCTAGCATCACTATACCATAAGCGGCAGTCCAAGTCAAGGGTATTTCCGATGAAACTATCTGATCTATCCAGGATTTCAACTTTCATATCTGAGCTTTGCGCGGTTTGCGCGCCGAGCGGTTGTCCACGGGCAGGTTGAGCCAGCCAGATGCGCGCTCCTGATCATAAAACGAGAACCATTCTTTGTCAATCCATTCGTCGCATAGATTCAGGATTGTGCTCAGGCCGCGGCTCTCCAACTCGCGTTTGACCACGTTGTTGGCGTGCGGATGCTCGTGAAGGCGAGGCAGCGGTGAGCCAAAGCCGTGCGCGTAGTGGGTCAATTCGTGCGCGATTGTGATAATCAGGATATATTCTGGCACTCTGGGCAACTGCAAAAGCGCGTTGACGCCGATAAACGAGGTTGTGTTGTCCAGCGAAAGCCGAATTAGACCCAGGCGGCGCTTCCAGGGCTGGCAATAGGCGATGTCTACCAGATTAACACGCGGGACATCCGCGAAATGAGCCTGCCAGATCTCGTCCAGGTAGCGCGCGGGATTGCGCGGCGCGTCAGCCTGATCTGGCAAGATGGGAGTTTCAAGCAGCGACATGAAACAGGCTCCTTTTGGCTTAAGAAGAATACGTGTTGTGAGTCTAGTATAGAGAGGGTTCTGAAACATGGTTGGTAGATATAGGGGCAGGAATGAGTCAATTGACCCATGTGGTGGTGATCTTCTTCCGCTATGCTATGAGCAGGAAAGAATAGGACAGTAGGAGAACGAATAAGCAAGAGATCAGGAGGGTACACAACCATGACAAGCGATATAATCGAGAGCCCGACTGATAACAGAACGGATCGCCAGGGGATACTCATAGGCATGTCGCTGGAGGAGTATCGCTACATGACCAGGCCCATGGAAGGGGTGAATGTGCGCTGGACAAGCCGGGGCGAGCTGGTGGAGAACAGCTTCGCGACCGAGCCCATGCTGTCCGCGCCGCGCCCGAGCCGGATGCCCCGGCGTGAGCAGGAAGAAGAGTGGCATACCTCGTTTGAGCAGGCCATCAGCGAGCGCGCGGCCCGTGTGAGCCTGCGCCTGCGCCGTCTTTCGACCACGTCCCTGAATCTGCAGAGCGCCCTACCCGCGACCGATCCCCTGCCTCTGCCCGCCGCGCAGCGCTCGTTCCTGACTCGCGTCAGCCACGCCTGGCGCGCGCACAAGCGCGCCATCGTGATGTTCTGCCTCGGTCTGGCCCTCTTCCTGGCCGGCTTCGATCTGCTGGGCCTGCTGGTCCTTTTGCGCTAATTTTATCTTTTTACAAAGAGAAGAAGCCAGGCAAACAGATACAGCTCACGCCTGTTTGCCTGCTTGCGAGCATGATGGCAAAGAATCCTTTCCGTTCAGCAAACCGTCCAGCAAAAGAGTAGCAAGCACCTCTGGCAACTCTTCCCAGCGCTGAGCAATCACCTCGTCGCCAAGCAGTTGCAGAGTGAGCAAACCTAAGATCGTCGCGGCAATCGAGCGCGTGGCGAGGGGCGCGTCGATTGTTCGTATCTGTCCCGCAGCGCCTAAAGCCTCAAAGTAACGCTCAGCCAGCGCGAAGGTGGGCGCAATGATCTGCTGATAGTAGAGTTCGCGCAGCTCCGCGTTCGCCAGCATTTCAGGTAGAACCGCCTGGAAAACCTCGGCGTTGGGCCAGAAGAGCGCTATGCGCTGGCGCAGGTAAGCCGTGAAGAAGGCGCGCAGATCCTGCCCGTGCTCTGGATTCAACTGCTGCTCGCGCTCCGTTGACTCGTTGAGGCGGTTGAGAATACCTAGCAGCACATCGGTTTTGCTGGCAAAGTACGTATAGATTGTCCCATCAGCAATGCCCGCGACCCGCGCGATCTCCTTAATCGTGGCGCGGTGAAAGCCTTTTTCAGCGAAAACCCGCGTCGCCGCGTCCAGAATCTGATTGCGCCTGGCTGCGATCAACAACTCCTGCACCGGATCGTGCGTATCTGGCATAACACCTCCTCTTATCGTTTCCACAGGCCTGTCTCAGCTTGCATCTAACCGGGCTTCGCTCATAACACGCCTGTTTTCCTTCCATTGCGTCTATGAATGACCACTCATTCAAATGAATATATATTCAAGCAGGCAAATTATAACTGACAGGAACGCGTAGTGTCAAGGGGGCAGTGCCTATCTGCCGAAACGCCTCCGGGCGAAAGGTGTAGGATGAACTCAATCTCTTTGGATATATATTAATGAATATATCGATATAAAGAGCATATTTTGACTCTCAAGGTAAAATCCTGTTATACTAGCAGGAGAAGGGTCATGTTTCCCACACAGTGAAAGCCACGTGTTTGAGCAATCTCACCGGGAGAGGGAGAGATGCTGGCCTTTTTCATGGAACTTTAGGGCCGAGGCAGTTCCTTTCCCGAGCAATGAACGAATGGGGAATAGTCAAGGTGAAGAGGTTAGAAAGGAATGCGCGATGGCGGATGAAACGTCTATGACGCCGGAAGAGAAGGCGCCGGAACGCAAGCCGGCCACTTTGCCGGAGCATAGCCGGGCGGCAGCGGCGCAGCGTTTGAGTGATCAGTCGCAGCCGGCGAAGCGTGGGGTGCATTATATGTCGCCCCATCGCAGCTCGCACCGGCTGGGCTGGCGGGTGAGGAGGCATCTCAAGCGCAAAAGTCTGCGTAGAAGTAATGAACATGTCGCTGCCATGGAGCGCATTGGCACGCAGATGACGCTGTTGCCCATGGCGGTAATAGCCCTGGTTATCTTTCTGGTTATGAGCACTGTGCTGGTCGGCGCGGTGGCCCTGGTAAATGCAACGCAGCAGCGTTTCGGTTCTTCTATTGTGACTTTGAACGATATCTTGCCTAAAGATAGCTTAAAGATGTATGACGATCGCGGTGAAATGATTTTTCAAATGATCAAAGATGGGATGCAGACGACGGTACCGCTCTCTCAAATCTCGCCGTATATGATTAACGCGCAGGTGGCGATTGAGGACCAGAATTTCTGGAAAAACGCTGGCTTCGATATTACGGGTATTGTGCGCGCGGCTATTGCTGACCTGACCAGGGGGCACGTGGTCGCGGGTGGTAGTACGATTACGCAGCAGGTGATCAAGAACGCGGTGGTGGGTCACGAGGATACCGCGCTGCGCAAGCTGGAGGAGATGATTCTCGCGCCGGATGCCACGCGTTATTATACCAAGCAGCAAATTCTCACTATGTATCTGAGCACGACCTATTATGGCGAGCAGGCATATGGCGTGGATGCCGCGGCCTTCGTGTACTTTAATTTGCGCGACGAACCCGGGCGCAGCGGGGCCTCGCAGCTTGACCTTGCGCAGGGTTCGCTGCTGGCCGGCATGGCGCGTAATGGCATTCTGTACGATCCTTTCCTCTTTCCGAAGGTGAGTTACGCGCGCCAGAAGGAAGTGCTGGATCAGATGGTGACGCAGGATTATATTACAAAGGCGCAGGCTGCCGCCGCGGAGTTGGAAGTTCAACAGCCAGGTTTTTTGCATCGCGGGGTCATCCACAATCAGTCGGCGCCGCACTTTATTAACTACACGCTGCGCGAACTGGCGAAAGATCTCAATGTCAAGGTAGATGAGCTGGCGCGTGCAGGCCTCGTGGTACACACGACGCTGGATCTGGGTTTGCAAAATCAGGTCTTGAAGGTGGCGCAGGAGCAGATTAGAGTCATGAAGCGCCCGCACAATCTCTCTGATGCCGCGGAGGTGGTAATTGATTATCACACGGGAGCAATCAAGGTTTTGTTGGGCAATGTCTATCCCAACAATCCCAAAGATGGACAATTCGACGTGGCTTCGCAGGGTTTGCGCCAGCCTGGTTCATCCTTCAAGCCGTTTATCTACGCCACCGCTTTCGGAGAGGGGCTCAGCCCTGGTATGCCGGTGCTGGACGGGCCTTTCTCGGTCCAGCTCTGCTGCGGGTTGCCAGCGTATTCGCCGCATAACTACGATATGAGTTATCACGGCCTGATCACCTATCGCTACGCCTTGCAGAACTCGTTTAACATTCCCGCGGTCAAGCTGTTGACCAGGGTGGGGGTGCCGGCGGCGCTGAGCACGGCGCAGAAAATGGGGATTACTGCGTATAATGGTACACCAAACTATACGATGGTGCTGGGTTCGCTGGGGGTTCACCTGCTGGACGAGACCGCCGCGTATGGAGTGTTTGGCAACAACGGTGTCCGAGTGCCGCCGCACGCGGTGAGCGAGGTGCTGGACCCATCGGGGCACCTGATCTATCGCCCCAATGTCAGGGGCACGCGTGTGATCAGTCCCCAGGTGGCCTATATAATGTCGACTGTGTTGAGCGACAACGCTTCGCGTGTCTTTGAGTTTGGCAAGTGCAGCTCGTTGTTTCTCTATACCAACACCATGCAACAGTGTTATGCGGGCAATCCCGGCATGACTCGTCCCTCGGCTGTGAAAACTGGCACGTCGCAAAACTTCGACGACAACTGGACTGTGGGCTATACCACCGACTTCGCGGTCGGCGTCTGGGCAGGCAACGACGACAACTCACCGATGGTCAACGTCACCGGCGTCGATGGAGCCGGTCCCATCTGGCACCAGACCATGCTCATGACCGAACAGGGCTATCCCGTGAAGAACTTCCAGAATCCCGGTGGCCTGACGCGCAAAACCGTGGCTTACCCCGGTATCACTACCAACGACTGGTTCATCGATGGGATGCCTCAAAGCAATGCCCGGTGGGTGATTTAACAGGTCCAGGTGCGGGCAGCCGGTTGTTCACAGACAGCACAACGGAG
>DASVMX010000459.1:0-3090 GCA_036384215.1 Ktedonobacteraceae bacterium
TTTCAGGTAATTACCGCTTTCTCAACATGCTACGTTCCTCTTTGGCTTTCGCCGCTAAGTAAGTTGGGTGACCCAGAAGCTATCTTTTCCGAACTTCTCCTCTCTGTGAAAGGAATCGATCAGTGGGTTAAATGGCGCACAACGTCCGCATACCGCACGGGATCGCCCGTATGTGGCCCTGGCCGGGCAAGTTGCGCTTCTGCTTAGAAACGCGTTTGTAAATCTGGCTCAAGTGACGATAGCGACGTGACCCCTTTTTGCAACGATCACGCCTGGAACGAAACTTGTACAGTTGCTTATTATACCACCGGACACCCTTGAACTCACCTATATGATTGAATATGCAGGGCTATTTACTTCTCGCACCTCATCAAAGCCAGACCCCACCCCAAAGATTTAAAAGGTGTTTTTCAGGCAGGGGGTGCGAAGCACCCCCTGCCTGAAAAACACCTGAACAAAAAGGGGGCGGGGCGGAGCCTTGAGCGAAGAAGTAAATAGCCCTGTTGAATATGACAGTCCTTGTCAACAATGGTAGCGTATGCTTGCTACAGTGAATCTACAAAAAAGAGCGAGGGAGAGATATACAGGATGAAAGTACAGTTGTTTTGGCGAGGAGGCCTTTGAAATTCTGTCAGACGGCCATACCAGCGGCACGGATCGCGCGCGGGACGCCGCCACGGTCGGCGCTTTTGCCGAGGCCGGGGCGACGTGGTGGCAGGAGGTTTTTGATTGGGAGTACTCGCTGGAGCAGGTGCGCGCCCGCGTGCGCCTGAGTCCGCCAGTGCTTTAATCAGGCGAACCAGACCTGTGCTGTCCCGTCGTCGCTGCCGGAGATCACCCGGCGGCCATCGGGGGACCAGGCGATGCTTTCGATTTCGTTGCTGTGGCGTCGATAGGCGTTCAGGCGCGTGCCAGTGTCAGGGCTCCAGATCTGGGCGCTGGTATCGGTCGGCGGGTTGAGATGATCGCCGCCACCACTCGCGATCTTCTGCCCGTCCGGCGACCACGCGACCGCCACGACAAACGAGCCATGGCCCGTGTAGGTGCGCAGGAGCTTGCCGGTCTGGGCATCCCAGATCTTCGCCGTACCATCTTTGCTGCCGGTTACGATCCTCTGGCTATCCGGTGACCAGTCCAGGCTGATGATTTCCTGGGTGTGGCCGCTGCCCATGGCTTTAAGCTGCATAGTCGTGGGATTCCAGATCTGGAGTGTGCTGTCCTGTCCACCCGACGCGACCAGGTTGCTGTCAGGTGACCAGGCGGCGATGTTCACATAGCCGCTGTGTCCGCCATACGTGTTGAGCAAAGTGCCATCGAAGGCGCTCCAGAGGCTCACTGTGCCATCGCCGCTGGCCGTAACCAGGTATCCGCCATCGGGCGACCAGTGGATGCTATTGACCCGTCTGTTCTGGCGACCGTTCAGACCGCTATACACGTTCTGGAAGGCATCCCAGATGCCCGCGGTCCCGTCGCCGTAGGACGCGGCGAGCCGGCGATTATCAGGAGCCCAGGCCAGGCTATAGATATGGGCCTGGCCGCTGTTGAGCGCGTTCTGGACCTGGCCGGTGGATGGATTCCAGATCTGGATCTGCGCGCCATTGCCGCCAGAGGCGACCAGCGCGCCATTGTGATTCCAGGCTACCGAGTAGACCTGCGTATTTTGCTGGAAGACTACCGGCTGGCTGACCTGCGTGTTGGTCGTCGGCTCGGCGGTGGGATCAGGCGCGCTTGTGGGAGACGGCGCGGCTGTCTGAGCCGGGTTCGTGGCCGTAGCGCGCCCGCTGTTGTGCTTTGTGTTCGCGCTCGTGTTCGCCTGGTGCGTGCTCAGTTCCCAGAAACCGAACGCGCCCGCGCCCAGCACCAATGTAAAGCCCGCCAGCACGCCGAAGAAAGTGCGCCGCGAAACCGGCTGGCTGCTTCTTTTCCCCGTCATAGCCGCGAGCGTCGCGGGCGTCTCGTTGGACAGGCGCGCGGGGGTTTCAAGCACTGGGACCGGAACCTGGAGAGGAGGCAGCGTTGCTACCTCTCCGGGCAGCAGGGTTGGCACCGCCGTGGTTGTCGCGACTCTCAACGTTTTGTATAAAAAGTCGCGCATCTCAGGCGAACCTGGCTGCTCGGCCAGCAGTAATGCCTCGCCCGGCGACAGTGTAGAGAGCGCGGCCTTTTCCAGCGCACGGGCGAAGGATTCAACATCCAGGAAGCGCTCCTCTGGCTTCTTGGCTAGCGCGGTGAGAATTATCTCTTCCACCGCTTCGGGAATGCTTGCATCAAGCGAGCGCGGCGCAGGCGGCGGAGTAAACATATGCTGGGTAGCGATCTCCATAAACGAGCCTGTAAAGGGATAACGACCCGTTAGCCACTCGTACATCACAATCCCTAGCGCGTACTGATCGCTGGCCTGGCGCGGCTTGCCCTCGATCTGCTCAGGAGCCATATAGGCAATCGTGCCCGCGACCTCCTGGGTCGAAAGTGACTTTGAGGAATGCGCCAGGCTCGAAATGCCGAAATCCCCCAGCAACACCTCGTAATTCGCCCCCAACAGGAAATTCTCTGGCTTCACATCGCGGTGGATTAACTGGTTATTGTGCGCGTGTTGTAGAGCGCTGGCAACTTGTTTGACATAGTAAACCGCCATCAAGACCGAGAGCGGCACCTGCCTGGGCAAGTGCTGGCGCAGCGTGCCATTGGGCGCGAACTCCATCACCAGGTAGGGCGTATCCTCCTCAATGCCAAACTCAAGCACGCGAATAATATGGGGGTGGGTTAAACGCGCGATTGTCTGAGCCTCGCCCAAAAAATAGTGAATAGCATTTTGATCCTGGTTGACGCGCGTGTGGAGCACTTTAATCGCGGCTTGCGTTTTCAGGTAGATATGCTCACCTAAAAAAACATCGGCAAAGCCCCCATGCCCAATCAGACGTGTAACCCGGTAATTGCCTAGCTGCTTGCCAGAAAGATCCATACGAGGCACCTCCGTCAGTTTTTAATTGCAATATTAATTGTGAATATTATTATATAAAGTATAATAGATCACGATCAGAGAAACAAGGGTCATTTGAACCATCCAGAACGAATTCGAGAAGTTTTTTG
>DASVMX010000460.1:0-1667 GCA_036384215.1 Ktedonobacteraceae bacterium
GAGAACGCATCAACCCTACCTGGAAGGGTGCGACTCAGGTTTTGCAAACGGGGCTGCTGAGCACAGCGGAGGCGCCGGTCCGGCGCCTCCGCTGTGGGCCTTTTTAAAAGGGCAACAGAGAATACAGGCGTTGAGCCAGGCCCTGTTCGTAGGTGTCGGCAACCGGCAGGTAAGGCCAGAGCTGGTGGGCAGTGGAATTGGCGGCCAGGATCACGCCGAAGCGGAAGAGGCAGTAGGCGGGTCGCGGGTGCTGCGAGTCCGGCGTGGGAGTTGGCGTGGCGAAAGCGCCTGGACCTGGTTCGGCGATCTCCAGGCAGCCGGGGGCAAGATGCGTTTGCTGATCGGACCACTGAAGAATGGCGATGCCCTGGTCATTGTTGGAGAGAGTATTCACCATCTCGGTGGTATCCTGGATGGCCTGGCCGCAGAGCGGATCAGTATAGCTTGACGTGACAGGGGAAGCAAAAAGGGCGATCTGCCACCCCCGGCCAGCGCGCGTGATATGCAGGGAAAGCAGCCGATAGTCGGGAACGCCGCGCAGGGCTGTGTCAGGCTGATCGCTGGCAACAACCTGGCCCGAGGGAGAGGTATAGCTCCAGAGCAGGCGCGCGGGAAGCAGGACATTCCAGCCTTCCGCCGCCTGTCCGCTGAAGATGACTGGCAGATCAGGGCAAAAGAGCCGGCAGTCGAGATGATTGAGGTAGCACAACTGCGAAACCAGGCAGGGATCAGTGGATGAGGTGCTGGTGTCAGTCTGGATGCTCAGGCTGGCTATCAGCGTCTGAGTGGCGCGAGCATAACAGAGCGTGATACGCACCACAAGCGGGCAGAGCGAGGGATGCGCGCGAATCTCCTGCTCTGAGACAGCATAGATTTCACCTGGATAGACAGTCTCAGAGCCGCCATAGGTTGTCAGCGTCTGCTGGACAAGTTGGACAAGCGAGGTTTGCTGAGAAGCAGGCAGATCGTCGAGCGAGGCAAAAAACGAGATAATCAGCGCCGAAGTGCCGGTAATGTACGCCATCGTCACTTCCTTGTCGCGCGCGCAAGAGCCAGCGACAGTGGAGGAATTGACCACCAGCAGCGAACACGCGCGCGTGCGAAAGGGGTTTGCGTGCCAGAGAAGCTGATGCGTACCGGGCGAGAGATTGAGGGGCGCGTCCTGTCCGATCAGCGGCAGGTGCGCGAGCGTTGCGCCGTCAAGCTGAAACTCTCCCCACGAAGGATTACTCTCCAGGTAGAGGCGCAGTCCGCTTGAACTGGCAGTCTGGCCTGGTCCAGCCACCAGACGCGCCACCAGCCCGTGTACATCAGGAGTACTGGCCAGCAGCAGCGCGCAGACCAGCACAAAAAGCGCTGCCGTCACAGCCAGGCTAACCCCGCGCTGGCGCCGCATCCAGCGAAGCTTTGGCGGGCGTCTCTGCGCGGAAGAATCCCCTGTTCGATCCAGGTCAGAAATCTCTATTTCAAAATCACCCAATGTATCGTCATTGTGATCGAACATTTATTTGCTCCGGGAACGGTGAACTTTTCTGATGCATCGCTTCCCTCCTAAACTGATATCAACATTTACCTGTATGAATTCTACAGAATTGTTGCTGATAGCGTCAAGCAGTTTTTAGGAGAAATATTCCTGTGCGATCATAAACGATACACAAACGATACCT
>DASVMX010000461.1:0-9078 GCA_036384215.1 Ktedonobacteraceae bacterium
CCCTCCTTCTTTCACCAGGGCTTACAGGCATAATGCCTATGACAGGGCTTTGTCCAGATTCTCGAAGATGGAGTTGAGTGCGCCAGTGACAAAGGGTTTGCCGACTGTGCCCGCGACGGCGATTGCGCCGGAGAGTTCGGCGTTGGCGTCGTAGGTCAGCAGCGCGCCGCCAGCCTCGTCGGCGATGTTGATGTTGGCAGTGGCGTCCACAGAACCGCCGCGACCCTGGCGTTTCACACCCAGCACGATCAGATTGGGATCCTGGCGCTGGAGCAGGTCGACCACCACCGCGGTCAGACCCTTTACGCCTGGCAGCGGAACGTTGACATTGACCTGGAGGCGCCTGGCGTCCAGCAGCGTGACCGACTCGCAGCCGGGGATGCTCTTCTGGAGGATCGCGGGATCAAGGATGGCATTGAAAACGCGGGTGCTATTCGCTTTGAATTTGTGTGTTCCGTTGAGTTTCATGAAACCCTTCCTTCGACAACTGAAATACGTTGATACAACTGGCGGACTTCTCTACCCTCGCGATGTACAGTCAGGGAAGCAACGCGGAAGAAAAATCCCGCTTTTCAGAAGGATACCACGCCGCAAGCCTTTTGACTACCTGGAGAAAGTATCCACAATAGTTTTTTTAAAATAGAGCATTTGCTGGTGTGTCACGATTTTTCCTCTACCTTGAATACCATATTTTGAATAACTATTGCAACAATCCTATCCAGCTATATCTAACCGCAGGTTATTGTAACTGGTTATCGCTGACCTTTCAAGCGAATTTGAGTACCATACCCAATATTCCTACACGAGAAGGTACCTGACTGGCTTGCCTGAATGTACTACGTTGCGCTGATCCGCGCGGCAAATATGTTATAGTGTATGGGAATGTTTCTCTTTATATCAAATAAGTCGCACGCAGAGATGCTTAGATTTTGTTGAGGTAAGAATAATATGATGAGCTGGTTTGAAAAGCACGGTTGGTCACGCCGCCGGGCTGATCTGGAGCGGGAAGCGGGGCCAGCGGGATCAATAGTGGGAGAAAGAGTGAGGGTGAGTACGCGCGAGGCGCTGGCCGCATCTGTCGAAGAATTAACCACGCGAGAGAAGCCGGAGATAGATGAGTTAGAAGAGGAAGACGAGAATGCTGAGTCGTTGAGCGGAGCCGCGCTTATTCCGCCGCGTCTGCACCTGCAATCCCGCCCTTTGCCTGTTGTACGCGTGGAGGGTACAAGGCACAGGACGGCGCTTGAGGAGCGTTGGGGGCACACAGTCGAGCTGGCCTCCGCGCCGGGGAGGCGTCCGACAAAAATACGGCTCCAGGCGGTGCGCTCGGGTCTGGCGCAGGAGCCTGTGACCGAGAATGTTCCCATCACCGATATGAATGTGCCCGAGCAGCGCGAGTTCGCGCAAGATGAACAGCCCCTGGTCAGACGGCTGGCGTCGCCGGGTTCAGCGCCATCCTCACTGCTCTGTGGGAGCGGTATGATCGAAGAAGGTCAGGAGGATGTCACTATTCAAAATCAGCGCGTCTCGGCGCAGAGCGTAGTGACAGTAATGCTGGCGGGCAATCCTGGACCAGTGGTGGTGCATTATGTTTCAGTGCAGCCGCGCGCCGGTTTTACCCTGCATATGAGCGCGCCGGTGAGCGCGCCTACTCCTTTTACCTATGCTGTCTGGCTATTTTGATGATGGCTCTCCCGCGTTGGGAGAGCCATTGGTGCGCGGAGTATTCAGTGAGGGGAGGGTGAAGAGAAACCGGCTGCCCTCTCCGGGGAGGCCACTGCTCTCCACGCGGATCTGGCTGCCGTGCATCCTGATCAGATGGGCGACGATATAGAGGCCCAGGCCAACGCCGCGTGCTTCGCTGTCGGTGACCTGGGGTACGCGGTAGAAGCGCTCAAAGAGCCGGGCCTGAGCATCCAGGGGGATGCCTATGCCCCGATCAGACACGCTGACTTCTATGGTACTGGCCTCCGGGCAGCGATGCAGGCCGATAGTGATGGGACCGCCCAGCGGGCTGTATTTGACCGCGTTTTCAACCAGGTTGGCGATGACCTGGTGCAGGCGCGCGCTATCGCCTATCACCAGGTAGGCTTGAGAAACCTCGTCAGTTACACAGCGCAGGGTGTGGCGTTCGGCCAGCACTGCCTGCTCCTCTATGACCTGGAGGACGATTTTTTCCAGGTCAATCCCCTCCATTTTCAGGCTGAGCTGGCCCTGATCGATGAGCGCGGTATCCAGGAATGTAGAGACGATGTTGTTGAGCTGTTTGCCCTGAGCGGTTATGATATTCAGATGCTCTTCAATTGACAGGTGTGAATCACTGCTCCGCGTGCGCTGCAGGCTGCGTTTCGCGCTCTGGCTGCGCGCAAGGATCACTGTCAGGGGATTGCGAAATTCGTGCGCGGTGATGGCGAGAAATTCATTTTTCATGGCGTTGGCATCGCGCATCACCGCTTCGCTGGCGCGCGCCTCGCTGGCTTCCTGCTGCCAGCGCGCCTGTTCTAGCGCGGCACCCGCCAGTTGCGCGATGCCCGCGATAATCGTCAGATCCCAGTTGGTGAAACTGACTGGCCGCTGAGGCGCGTGCTTTTGAGAAGAGTCTGGCGAGCGGTCGAGCAGGATCAGGCCCAACACGTGCTGGTTATGTTTAATCGGCGCGGCCAGCACCAGCGTGTTTGTAAAGGGATTGGGTTGCACCGGGCAATGATCCGCGCTGATCAGTGTTGCCTCGCCGTTCATCAGGTTGGTGAAGAAGCCATACCCCTGTCCGGTTTGTGGATTGAGCCAGAGCTCTTGCTGTTTAAGCCAGAGCTCCTCTTCTCCGGGCGCGAAGCCTAGCGAGATCAACGGTTCAAAGCTCTGCTGGAAGAGATGGACCGTCCCGCGTGGGCAATTGAGAGTTTTGAGCGTTTCCGCGAGAAAACTGTGCAGGATATCGCGAATCTCCATGCTGTGAGAGACGGCTTCCGCGATATGCAGAAACGTATCGAGCGCCTGGCGCACGCGCTGTTCGGCCTGAACCTGGACAGTCACGTCGCGAATCGCGCAGACCAGCCCGATAGGCTGCATCTCGTGATCGCGCAGCGGGGTCGCGGTCAGTTCAACCGCGCGAGGAGTGCCATCGGCGCGCGCGGTTATGAAGCGTTCTGCGCGGATCTGGGCCTTATTGCGCAGTGCGCGCACGACCGGGAAGTCTTCAAAAGGGATCAGGTGCCCATCGAGGGTATAGGCAGGATGTTCCTGGAGGAAGGTCTCAAGTGAAGTACTGGAATAGACGGGAACGCCGAGGAAGCGGGACACCGCGTGATTGCGGATAAAAACCTGCTCATCCGGGGTGACGACGGTGATGCCTTCATTCATAGCCTGGAAGACCGCGTCCAGCGTATTGGCGCGATCTGTGGCCAGTTCCGCGGCTTCACGCGCCTCGGCCAGCAGGCGTGCTTTTTCGATGGCCAGTGCACATTGGGCCGCGATATCCTGCGCGAAGGCGTATTCACCCGGTGTGGGTTTGCGGCGGCGGGTGTAGTGGATCACAAGCAGGCCGGGGCAATAGATTTCCAGCGTTTTTTTGTGCTCCTGCTCTTCCACGAGCGCGGGCGCTCTGGATGAGCCGGGGAGATCCCAGTTGGCGCCATGATGTGGAGTTTTACCTGTCAGCGGAACCAGGAGCATATGCTTCAGGTTGAAACGGCGAAACCACTCGATCTCCTGATCTTGCGCCAGCTCAGCGGTGACCAGCAGGGGCATGCCGGTGTGAAGCGCGAGCCAGAAATTGGGCAGGTCGTCCAGCGCGAGTCCGACTGCATCCAGGTGGTCCTGTGCCTCCTGGTTGAGCGATCCGACCGGCTGGAGTTGTTCTGTCTCGCCGGATTCCAGGAGCATCGCAAAGCCGTCACTGGCGTTTAGCGCGTGTGCCAGGTGCTCTGTGGCCAGCCTGAGCACTACGGGGAGTTCTTCGCCCGAATTGACTCGCATTGCCACCTGGTAGATAGCCCGCGCGCGTTCAATCAGATGATCGGCGCGCTGTTGCTGTTCTTGAGCCTGCCGATAGAGACGGGCATTGTGGATGGCAATCGTTGCTTGCTGGCCGATGGCCCTGGCCAGTTGCTGCTGTTCGCGTGAGAAAGGATGGGATTTGTCGGGATTGTCCAGAGACATCAGACCAACCGGACGCCCATCGCGCAGGAGAGCAATCAAGAGCACCGAGGAGACCTGGAACGTTTCCGCGAAGGTCTGAACCGTAGGCTCGGCGCGCAGGTCCTCGATCAGTAACATCCCGCCCGCGTCCAGCAGGCGTTGGATGATCGGATTATGCAGCAAAAGGTGACTGCGATACCAGACCGTATCCACCGCTTTGCGTTTCTTGGCGGAAAGCGTCGAGCCGTCCGGGTCCAGGTAATACGTGATCGGGAGCAGGCGTTCACCCTGTTCTTCCAGCAGCCAGACCGCGCAGCGCGCGACCTCGCACAGCTCGGTTGTGCGTTTTACCAGCTCCTGGAGAATATGTTCGAGATCGAGGGAAGAATTAAGAATGTCTGCAAGTTCGCGCAAAATAATGCTTTCGCGTAGCGCCTTTTGCAAACGCGCATGTTCAGCCTGGTCTGTTCGTGGGCGATCCTTTCCTGACATGCTCCTGTTACCTCATCCAAAATTGAGCGTCGTTTTCGACTGAGAGAATGTGTAGAGAAAATGCTCTTTACACCCATTCCAGCCAGATCTGCCAGCTTCCAGGTTTGTAGGGGAGGAAGGTTATCCAGAATCTAGTGTAGCAGATGAGTCTACCATGCGTCAAGCGCTTCAGGCTTTTTCTTGAAATTTGACTGGTGGGCCTGCTTTATCCCGCTCTCTTTGGGAAGCGGGATAAAGCAGACCCACCAGTCAAATGAGATTATGATATAATTGGGCCTGAAATCAAACAAAAGCGAGAAAATATGGCGGTAAGTTTTGGGATCGATTATACTCCTGGGCAGTGGCAGGTCTGCCGGGTTGAGCAGGGGAAGCTGACGGAGCACCGTATGTTTGAGGGCGCGAGTGAGTTGTTGGCTGAGTTGCTCGCGGAACTGGAGCGGTATCCCGCGGCGACGATAGTTGTTTCTCTGGATGTGGCCACGCCTTTTGCTCCCTTGCCAGAACTGAGCGACGAGCAGCTTGAGCGGCTGGTGCAGCGCTACCATCCTACTCCCGCTTTCAGAGAAGTAATAGAAACCCTGCGAGCAGTGCGCGCGTTGAGTTCGCGCTGCTACTGTGCCCCCTCGGTCGAGTATTTGCCCACAGTTCCCCTGCATCGTTTTCTGATGCGCCCGGCGCTGGGCAGTGCCCGAGAAGTTTGCGCGGTCGTGGCTTTGCTGCATTATATGCGCGAGCAGCAGGCAACGTGGGAAGAGATGAATTTTTTCTGCGTCAACGCCAGTGAAAACGGTACCAGCGTGCTGGTGATTGCCAATGGGCAGATCGTCAATGGAATCAATACCCTCCAGGGTTCAGCCGTGCCAGTGGCCTACGGCTATCTGGCGAGCCTGGAACTGGCCGGGGAACATATGGATCTCCAGCCCGCTCTGGAGGAGGCTTTCTGGGAAGGGCTGGCGCAGGATCTGGCTGGTTTGCTGGCTATTCACCATAGCGAAGATCTGGTAGTGCTTGGAAAACAAGGCGAGAAGCTGGTCGAGCGCCTTAGCGACACCTACCAGATCTATCTTTTTCCCCACGCTCATACCGAGCGCGAAGGCTACGAAGCGGCATTGGGTGCGGCTTTGCTGGGCGATGGCCTGGTGCAAGATGGCAGCGCCTCCGAAGTAGTTGAGCGCCTCCAGATTCGCCAGGCCCAACGGCGGCGCCTGGCGCCCGATTTCTAATCCGAGCAGGCTGCCAGGTGTTGGTGTGCTCCGGTTTTGTAAGGAAAGCGCCGCGGCAAGCTACGGCGCTTTCTTTACACATTTACCGTTTCGCTTTCGCTGCGCGCTTCATGGCCCTCGCGCGAGCCTGCACCAGAAGCTCTGCTTTATCTATCGCGAGTGTTGCCTGGTGAACCAGCTCAGCGAGGTTATAGGGCTTGGCGCGTATGCCTTCGGCATAAAACGCGTTGACCTCAGCCCCGATCAGGAGAATGAGCGCGAAATAAAAGAAGAAGAGCAGGAGGATAATCGCGAAGCCGGTATTGCCGGTGTAGCTGCCCAGGAAATGGCGGATATACAGCGGGAAGAGAGCGATATAGACTTGCAGGGCCAGCGAGGCCACCAGCGTGCCGCGCCAGCTTTTGCGCCAGCTAATCTTCTGGTTGGGCACGATCATATAGATAGCCTGGAAGAGAATCAGCGAGGCAATTAGACCGCCAAAGACGCCGCCCAGGCCGATGGAAGAGGCCAGGAGCATTACCGGGACGAGCAGAATAAAGATCAGCAGCATGACCAGCGCCATCAGATTCTGGTGCCAGAACGAGCGCGAGGGAGTATGGTAAATAATCGCAAAGCAGTCTTCCATCGCGGAAAAGAGGCGCGAGCCGCTATAGAGGGCCAGTACAATGGCGATAATGCCCAGGAAGCCCGCGTTTTTGCTCAGCAGGCCCAGGGCTGGAGTCAGGACATCTTTGCCAAGGACAGAGGGAAAGATGCTGCTCATATACGCAATCAGCTCGTCTTTTGCGGTATTGGTGAGTCCACCCTCGATAAAGCCCAGCACCGCGGCCACCGCGATCACGATGGGGAAGAGCGCCATCAGCAAGTGGTAGGCCAGGCCGGAGGCAAAATTAAAGGTCCAGTCGTTCAGAAATTTGAGCCAGAACTCCCCGAAAGTCGCAGCGTTCTCCAGGGCGGTTTTCACTGCGACGTGTTTCTCTTCCACCTCGACCAGCAGGTGCTTCGCATCCGCTGCGGCGACTTTGACGACCTGGGCGGCTTTTGCCACCTCGCTTTCCGTGCTTTCCGCGGACCTGGCAGGCGTGGAAATAAGAGTGTCAGTTTGAGAGAAGGGAGGTAATGAGGGAGTGAGATCAAACTTGTTTGATGCTTCCTGTGCTTCCATACTATTCCTCGCAATGTGAGAGATCAAGATCTGTCAAGTGTGCTTGCGGGCTGATCATGTGAAGAACTGGAGATCAGCTTTTCCAGTTCCTGGAATGTGCGCGTCAGATCTGTCGTAAGCGGAGAGGGGTAACACGCATTGTAGACCGCGACCAATGAGCGATAATACCAGAGGGTACCTTCTTTGCCAGTTTTAAAGCGCAGCCACAACTGTTCGCCCACGAGCGGATAATCTTTCAGCAGTGAGCGCAGGTTATGCAGTTTATCAGCAGCTGAAACCAGCAAAACCGAGGCGGGAGCACTGTCCAGATGATCGATATATGCCTGTTTGCGCGCCTGCCAGGGTGGTTTTGGGAAGGTATCAGCATCGGTACAGCCATCGACAATCTCCACCACCGACGCGCCAAAGCGGCGGCGAATCTCCTGGCGTGTAATATCCCCACCCTGGTCCTCGACCGCATCATGCAAAAGGGCCGCGATTGCCTCATCTTCATTGCCATTGTTTTCTAACACAATGGCCGCGACCGCCAGCAGATGAGCCACATATGGGATCTTACCTCCCTTGCGGACCTGCTGCGCGTGCAAGCGGCTGGCAAAGACCAGCGCCTCCTCAAAGCGAGCGGATAATGCCATAGTACCAGCCTTTCATTGTCCAAAGCACCCTGGCGTTATTATACCAGAGGGTTGCCAGATATGCATCAGTGAATTTGCCTTGCTCTCCATCGTTTTCTCCTGCCTGAGGTGCCTGTCAGGGGAAAGCGGCGGAAGAATTTTGGGAGGAATGCCGAAAAGCTCAGAAAAAGTCCCTTTACCCCCTTGACAGTCCCGGCAAAAACCGCTATGATAGTCCATGTCCAAGCGACACCAGGGCGCATTCGTCTAGCGGCCTAGGACGCCGCCCTCTCAAGGCGGAGATCACGGGTTCGAATCCCGTATGCGCTACCATTTGCCCCACAGACCTCTACTGAAGTCTGTGGGGCCGCTTTTTAAGCCACTCCGCACGGCAGAGCTTTCCACGGAACTCTCCCAAACTTGACCAAACTTGATAGCTGAAGTCGTAAACGAAGTCGTAAAAACGCAAGAGAGATCATCTGATGAGAAGCAAGCTTCCGACTTCAGCGAGAGCAAAAAGCAGCGGTCCAGAAGAAGAATCTGGACCGCTGTTTTGAGGAAGTGGCGAATGTATCTTTCGGGATTTCCGGTTATCCGACGACTTTTGGTGGCAATGACCGTTTCTCGCTAGAGAGCGGGTTGGAGAAGAGCGCTCCCACGAAGCAACACAGCAAAAGCAGAAAGAAAAAAGCACTTGCTCCTCTTATAACAAAGGGATGAACAAGAGAAACTTCTATGCGAATCAAACATTACTAAAAGATTTTCCCTATCAAAGGCGTTGCTTCCTTGCCAAAGGACACATTTCTCTGTATAATTACGTCTACCATTTGTACTGATGATTCTTTCACTACATGCACCACAATTGAAGAGTTTATATACTGCCACATCGATGAGAGCAAAAACGCAGAGAATAGCGTCGTATTAGGAAGCGTTTTTGAAATAAAAAGAGCACTTTCTCTCATTAACGCGTTTTTTCGTTGTAGATGAACACGCGAGAGAAGCACTTTGCTATAACTCCACGTAGCAATTGTCGAAAGGGAAAGGAAACATGACAGTTCCTTTACGCGAGCAACGTCTCCTCGGACAACGCTCAGGAGATCGATGTGCATTTCCGACCTGCCGCCGCCGACTCACGGCAGAAGCAAGTCCCCCAGATCAAGCTGTGATTTTGGGGGAGATTGCTCATATCATTGCAGAAAGTTCTGACGGACCAAGAGGCGATGCTTCTCTCTCGCTTGCTGATTTGAACAAATATGAAAATCTTATCTTGCTCTGCAACGTTCATCATCAACTTATCGACGATCAATATCAGACGTTTACGATAGAACGCCTCCGGCAAATGAAGCAGGATCATGAAGCTTGGGTTGAGAGTACTTTGGGGCGAGGGATTGATGATCCTTTTCGCACCGAGACTGTACCTCATCTTCATGAAACAGTCTATAGCACCTTG
>DASVMX010000462.1:0-10557 GCA_036384215.1 Ktedonobacteraceae bacterium
GGTGGAAGGGACTCTATACACAATGTCTGAAGGTCATTGAAGTTGCCTGGGATTATTTGTCATGCCGAATCATATATGCTATATTGGGCATAATAAAAACTGTTAAAACGTGTTCTGTGAGGGATCTGTTATGCCGTTCAAGATAACTGCCGCCTCGAAGACCGATGTCGGTCAACAACGAGAGCAAAACGAAGATAACGCCTGTTCTCAGCTCGCACCGGATGGTGACGCTGGCCTGTTTATTGTCGCCGATGGTATGGGCGGCTACCAGGCCGGGGAAGTTGCCAGCCGCATCGCGGTCGACAAGATTCGCGAGGCGCTGCAAAATCTGCTGCTACCCATCTCTGAACAGCCGACGACCAAGCTGACTCCCATTTCCGAGCAAGAGACAGTGCTTTTGCAAAAAGTTGCTCCAGGTGATGATTCGACCATTGAGCTGCGTCCCAAAAGCGCGAAAGGCAAAACAAAAAAGCTGCCGGAGACGCTCAACTCGAAACATGTGGAGGACCAGGTGAAGGCCGCGATTCGCCAGGCGAACAAAGCTATTCTGAGCTATGGAGAAGAGCATTCTGGCGCGCGCGGGTTGGGGTGTACTGTGACTATGGCAGTGGTGCAGGATGGGCACGCGTACATTGCCAATGTGGGAGATAGCCGCACCTATCTGCTGCGCGAAGGCAAGCTGCGGCCTGTGACCAAAGATCACTCGCTGGTCGCGAAGCTTGTGGAGACCAAACAGATCGACCCCGATGCTGTTTATACTCACCCTCAGCGTAATCTGATCTATCAATCTCTTGGGGCTGGACATAGAAATGTCGATCCCGATGTGTTTCACGAGACGTTACAGGCCGGTGATAAGCTGTTGCTCTGTTCAGATGGCCTGTGGGAAATGGTGCGTTCGCCCGATTTACTTCAGACGTTAACTTCACAGAATGACGCGCAGAAAATTTGTGACAGGTTGATAGATCTGGCGAACGAGCACGGTGGTGAGGATAATATCAGCGCCGTGGTTGTGCAAATACATTAGCCAGTGAGGTTTATTGCCGTATGCCGCTCGCAATAGGTACTGTTCTGGATAGAAAATTTAAGATTGTGCAGGTGCTTGGAGAAGGGGGGATGGGGACTGTTTATAAAGTAGAGCAGACCGACAGACCAGGCCGTTTCTGGGCTGTAAAGGAGCTGTTAATCAATCCGAATACCCCGGAGGACGAGCGTAAGTCGGCCATCGAGCGTTTCAATAAAGAGATTGATCTTCTTTATGATCTCAAGCATCCGCGTATCCCATCGCTGGGCGTGAGCTTTCAGGAGCGTGGGAACTATTACTTTGTGATGGAGTTTGTGCCGGGCAAGAGTCTGGAGAAAGTCCTGGAGGATGCTAACGCCTCGCTAAACGAGGAGCAGGTGGTGAAGTGGATGATGCAGGTGTGCGAGGCTCTGACGTATATTCACACGCTGCCCCAGCCAATTATTCTACGCGATCTCAAGCCTGGTAACATTATGGTGGGGCCAGACGATAATGTGCAATTGATCGACTTTGGCATTGCGCGCCGTTTTGACCCCAATAAGCGCACGAATACCGAGAATCTGGGCACTATCTCCTATGCTTCACCGGAGCACCTTGGCTCAATCACTGCTCCTGGCCAGCGGCGTTCCGCGCAGAATCCTGGCCGCCTGGTCCAGACGGACGCACGCTCGGATATCTATTCGTTGGGTGCGACGATGTACCATCTATTGACCAATCACGAGCCTGAGCCAATTCAGACACCCGCGCCAAGCAGCATTTTTAGCCGCAACCCGCGCCTGCGCACAGTTTCAAGCGGCGGGCGCCTGGTCTGCCCGGTCGAGCAGGTGATTATCAAGGCTATGCAACAGGAGCCCTCGCAGCGCTTCCAGAGCGCGGAGGCGATGCGTATGGCGCTGGCGCAGTGCCTGCCCGCAGGCACGGTGATTGGCGCGCAGACCGTGCAGATTCCAGCGATGTCGGCCAACAGTACGATTATGGTGCAACCCCAGGCCGCGCCAGTCCAGGCCGCCGGGGTGGTCTGCCCGAAGTGCGGTTTTACCAACCGGCCAGGGGCGAAGTTCTGCAAGCGCGATGGCCAGCCGTTGAACCAGGGGGCCCGCTCCGCGCCCCCGCCGTTGAATCGTCCCGGCGCGCCGCTGATCAGCCGCCCTGTTTCGCAGCCGAGCGCGCTTTCGCGCCAGCCCATCAGGGCCGTGCCGATCACTGCGCGACCAGTCGCGACACCCGCGCAGCCCGCCAGAGCGGCGCAGCCTGCCAGGCCCGCGCAGACCAATCACCAGCCAATCCAGGCTCGTCCCGCGCAGAGCACAAGCATTCAAGCTCGGCCAGTGAACCGCCAGCCGATCCAGGCCCGCCCGCTGGGCGCGCCCCCTGCTCAGGCTGGAACTCCACAGAACGCGTATCGCCTGGGCTTGCAGAGCTTGAATAACAAGAAATTTGCCGAGGCCATTGAGTACTTCAAGCAGGCCGAGGTTGGAGGACAGTCCAGCTACGAGGTGATCTACGGCCTTGCGCGAGCCTATCGCCAGCTTGGCCAGTCGCTCAAAGTGGCTGATCACAAGCAGTCCCAGGAGAACTTGAAGCTGGCAATCGAGCAGTTTGAAAACGCCGTAGGCTTGAAGCCCGACGCGATCGATTCCTACTTCCAGCTCGGCATGTCGTATTATGATCTGGAACTCTATGACAAGGCCAATCAAGCCTTTAAGCAGGTTCAGCAACTTACTCCGAACGATGCCGCGGTCTACTTTCAGCTTGGGCGGGTGGCGATGGACCAGGGATACGATCGCGAAGCCGTGGCTTACTTTCTGCAAGGTCTTAAACACAATCCCGACCACGCTCTGATCCTGGCCACGCTCGGTAAGCTCTATCTCAGAATGAACCAGGCGCAGAACTCCATCAACGTCTTGCGCCAGGCCACGCAGAAAGAGCCGTCGATGTGGGAAGGGTGGTATGAACTGGGTCGCGCGCATATGAAAGTGCGCGAATGGAACCTCGCGCTGAGCGCCCTGGAGCAGGCCCGGCAGGCCAACCCCGATTCGGATGAAATCTATGGCGCCATGGCCACCTGCTATGTGAAGAGCAGCAAAAAAGCGGAAGCGCGCCAGATGGTGCGCCAGGCGTTGATGATTAATCCGAATAACAGCGAAGCCACGCGTTTACAAAAGCAATTGTAATGCAATTGCGGATAGATACGTGTTCAAAAAGAATGAAGGAGGGCAGCTATGTTCTGTCCGTCGTGTAATGCGCCAAATCGTGAAGATGCAAAATTCTGCAAAGGCTGTGGACATGCTCTACAGGTGAAACAGGCCGAGGCACCTGAGCAGGTGAGCGCGAGCGCGCCCGCCGCGCCCATCCGGCCAGCTAGCCCGGCTCCAGCTTCCGAGGAAGGGGTGCAGCCGGTGGCGACGACCTCGCCCTCCGAGCCAGAACAGGCGCCCGAGCCGCCCGCCCCGGCCAATGGCCAGGACGATCCGGCCCTGGCCCCGACGCTGATCCTCTCGCCCGAGAAGGTGCTGGCGTATCGCAGCCGTTTCTGGACTCAGGAGCAGGAGGCGGATCTCCAGTCCGCGCCCGCCGATGCCTCCAGTGGCAGTGAGGGGACCCCTGCTCATCCCGCGGACCAGCCGACGATGATTATTCCGCCTGGTGGCGAGCAAGCAGCCGTACCCGCTGGCGCGCCTGACTATGAACTGGCGGATCAGCCCACGCTCCTGATAACCGACATGCCCGCTCCCGAGCAGTCTGTGCCGGGCGCTGCGCCTTCATTTGATGAGGAGCCTGCTGCTACGTTAGAAGAGAGTGCAGAACAGAAGGAGGCAAGTCCTGATATGACCAACCAACCAGCGTCCGATAAGACACCGGGCGAGGAGGCAGGACAGACGGCGAGCGCATCCGCGGATGAAACATCCAGGGACGAGAGCGCGCCGTTGGCGGTGGGAGAGACGGTGATTGGACGCTACGAGATAACGCAGGTGCTCAACGCGAGCCCCGAAGTGCGGACCTATCAAGTTGTTGACCGCGAGGGCTACCAGCATTGCTGGAATTGTGGCTCGGAGCAGAATGCCGAGGGCGACGAGTTTTGTATCGATTGCGGTGCCAGCATGCTCAATGCCCCATACGTCTTGCACGAGTATCCCGCGTCGGCGAACCCTGCCAGCGAGATCAACATGTTCCAGGGGGCGATTGTCAATACCTTTATGGATCGCGGCCATACCTACGCCGTTGAGCAGCCCGCAGTCAACCAGAGCCCATTCCCGAACGGAGTGCAGCTCCTGGTGGCCAGCAACTCGGATGCCGGCAATGTACGGCGCGCCGATCCCAACGAGGACAGCACGCTCGTCGTCCAGCTCCAGCGCGTTCATGAGTCGATCTCCAGTCCCGCGGGCGTCTTTATCGTCGCTGACGGCCTGGGAGGACACGATAACGGGCAGGTGGCCAGCCGCATGGCCGTCAACGTCATCGCCGAACGCGTTACGCGTGAATTGCTGGGCGCGCCCTTGCAGACCGAGCGCGAGGGCACGGAGGTCAAAGCCCTCGATGAAGACGATCTCGTAGGTCTGCTGCGCAACACCATCGAAGAGGCTAACGTGGCGCTTTGCCAGAGGAACCAGCGCGACAAAACCGACATGGGCTCAACCCTGACCGGCTATATGATCGTTGGTGAGCACGCCTATATCGTCAACGTGGGAGACAGCCGCACCTACATGGTGCGCGGCGGCCAGATCTACCAGTTGACCACCGATCACTCGCTGGTTGGCCAACTGGTCGCGGGCGGCCTGATCGAACCTGACGATGTCTACACGCATCCGCAGCGCAGTCAGATCTTCCGCAGCCTGGGGGACAAGCCCAACGTACAGGTCGACGTTTTCAAACAGCAACTGCTGCCCGGAGATATCCTGCTCAGTTGTTCGGATGGCCTGTGGGAGATGATCCGCAATCCGCAGATCGAAGACATACTCAACAACGCGCCAGATCCGCAGACCGCCTGCGCGCGCCTGATAGACGCAGCCAACACCAACGGCGGCGAGGATAACGTCAGCGCGGTTGTCGCCTTTGTACGCTAATGCTGCGGGAGGGCAGAGGGCTGTAGTCCTCTGCCGGGTGCGGGGCGTCCCCGCAAATCATTTCTCTGTATGCGCCGCCGAAGGCGGCGCATACAGAGAAATTGAGAGAAACTGGGGACACCCCAGACCCCGGTTAAGGGCAGCCGCCCTTAACAATCCCGCTTCAAGTGAAGTCGATGGGAAAGCGTTGTGAAAAAGGATGCAACAAACTTGTTTAAGATCACCCAAAGAAGCGTAAAAAACGGATTTATGATATACTTAGTCAGCCAATATACGAAAGGAGCTGCGTAGATTATGCCGGGAGAGGTAACCTTAACGCACCAGGTCGGGAAGGACTACATGCCTGTTACTGGCGGTAGCCAGCTTGCATATGTACTCGTGGAACTGAAACCAACTGAATTGATGGCACAGGTACGTATGCCGCTCAACTTCGCCCTTGTTCTCGACCATTCTGGCTCCATGAAGGGCGCCAAACTGAAAAACGTCAAGGAGGCGGTGAAGATGGTCATCGACCGCCTGGAGCCGACCGACTATGTTTCGGTGGTCATCTTTGACGATACATCCCAGGTGATTATTCCTTCGATGCCCTGTAACGACAAACCGGGCATGAAAGCCGCCATCGATCAGATCCGTGACGCGGGCGGTACCACGATGTCCCTTGGCATGATCCAGGGGCTGAACGAACTGCGCCGCTGGAATATTCCGAACGCGGTCAACCGCATGATCCTGCTCACCGATGGCGTGACCTATGGCGACTCGGATCGCTGCCGCCAGCTCTCGCGCGATGCCGCTGCCGCCGGAATCTCCATCTATCCGCTCGGCATTGGCTCTGACTGGGATGAAGACCTGCTGGACAACATTGGCCACCTCAGCGGTGGAATGCCAGCCGAGTTTATCCAGAATCCGAACGATGCCTTGAACCTCTTCCAGCAGCAGGTTCAGAGCGCGGTCGACGTGGCGATCCGCAACGCGACGCTGCTCCTGCGCTTGCCGGCTGGCGTGACTCCCAAGAAGGCCGTCAAGGTTCTGCCAATTATCGCGGACCTCGGCCCGAATGTGCTCTCCGACCGCCAGGTGGTTATCCCGCTGGGCGACCTGGAGAAAGATAAGCCGCAGTCGGTGCTCTTTGAGCTGATGATTGACCCGCGCCAGGCCGGTCTGTTTCGTATCGGCCAGGCCGAGCTGAACTATGACGTGCCGATCACGGGCCTGGTCGGCGAGAGCGTGCGCGACGATGTCAAAGTCACGTTTACCCCGGACACCAATCAGGCCGCGGCAGTCAACGCCGTCGTCATGAACTTTGCCGAAAAGGCCAACGCCCATCGCCTGGTCACCAGGGTGCTCGATGAATACAAACGCACCGGCAAGGCCACCACGCGCCTGGCTCCAAATGTCACCCGCGTGCTTGACGAAGAGACGCAGATTGCCCTGGAACAGATCAACCAGGGCCAGCAGATCTCGCAGGAACAGGTCAAGTCAATCGGCAATAAAACGCGTAAACTGACCCAGCGGCTTGATGATATTCTTCCCTAGAGGTCATGGGAAGATAAAGATATTGATGTGAATGTTCAGGAGGTTCTAGCATGTCCATACAGTGCTCTTTAGGTCACGATAATCCAGATGGCTCGGCTTTTTGCGACGAGTGCGGCGAGCCACTGGCGGCCAGCGCGCCAGTAGCCACCAGCGCGCCCGCGCCAGCTCCCGTCGCCTCGGCTCCGGCCCCCGCTGGCAGCCAGGCCTGCCCCTCGTGCGGCTCCCTTAACGCCGCAGGCGAGTCATTCTGCTCCAACTGCGGCAGCACCCTCGGCGCCCCGGCCCCGGCCCCGGCAGTCGCCGTAGCCGCCCCGGTCGCCGCGCTGACCGCGCGCCTGGTAGTTGAGGCCGATAACCAGGAATTCGATCTGAGCGGCAAAGATAATATCGTGATTGGCCGCGAAGATGCCGTCAGCAACATCTATCCCGACGTGGACCTCACCCCTCACGGCGGCGAGGATGGCGGCGTCTCGCGCCTGCACGCGCGCATCTTCTACGATAATGGCCAGTACCTGCTGGAGGATGAGAACAGCACTAACTTCACCTTCCTCAATCGCCAGAAGCTCGCGGGCAAGACCCCCACGCCTCTGCACGATAACGACGAAATTCGCCTGGGACGCGTGCTGCTGCGCTTCAAAGAAGCATAGAAACGGGAGGCAAGCTCCCTGTTTTGAGAAGACGAGCGAGGGGCGAGCATTTGAGGCGGTTTCACCGCCTCAAATGCTCGCCCCTCGCTCGTCTTCTCAAAACAGGGAGCTTGCCTCCCGCTGGTCTAAAAACGGAACCTCCACCCTTGCTTTCCCGTATATAATACGGAAGATCGAGATGACTCGATTAAATGAGTGAACCGATGAGAGAGTGTGCTGACTTCGCATGGTGTGATGGTCCCAGGTTTGGGTTGCCTGATTGACAGCGCATAGGTTTAGCCGCTATAATTGACAAGACAATTTTAAGTGGAGGAGTACAGGGTTTTTTATGAAACGCACCTGGCAACCCAAGCGCATTCCGCGCAAACGCGAACATGGTTTCATGAAACGCATGTCGACCCGCAATGGTCGCCGCGTTCTAAAAGCTCGCCGCGCCAAAGGGCGCTGGAAGCTGACCATTTAGTTCAGTTCGCTATATTACTGGTATTAGAATAGAGTGGCACTCAATCGTGCATTACGCCTGCGAAAAAGTAGTGAGTTTCAGCGGGTTCGGCAGCAGGGACGTAGCATCACGTCTCGGCTGCTTATCCTTGCATGGACATCAAACGAAGTAGCGCAGCTACGCGTCGGATTCGTGGTGAGTAAACGCGTTTCTAAGCACGCGGTCGAGCGAAATCGCCTGAAACGCCTCCTTGGTGAGGCGCTCAGGCCCTTCCTGCCGGAGCTAGCCCCCGGCTGGGATCTTGTGCTGACCGTGCGCCAGAGCGCGCTTAGCGCTGACTTGCACACGCTTGAACAGGACATTCCCGAGTTACTGCGCCGGGCGCGTTTGCTCGTCCCGGCACAGCAACAGGATGTGAAGAGTTAGTAGGACCGAGGGACACGGCAGTGAAATACGTCGCTCTTTTTCTCATTCGTCTTTATCAACACACGCTGTCGGTCGTTCTACCCTCATCGTGTCGGTTTACTCCCTCATGCTCACAGTATGGGTATGAGGCCATACAACGTTTTGGCTTTTTCCGCGGTGGTTGGATGGCCGCGAAACGCATCGGTCGTTGTCATCCTTTCTATCACGGCGATCTCTACGATCCGGTCCCAGAACGGCTCGGCTGACTAGATTGAGGAAGGTAGGAAAGCTCTCGTGGGTGAGATAGGTTACTTTTTCAATATCATCTTTACTTTTCCCATCTTTAATGTTCTGATGCTCCTGGATCGCGTCTTTGGCGATTTTGGTCTATCCATTATCGTACTGACGCTGGTTGTCCGGCTGTGTCTCTTCCCTCTGACGCTTAAACAACTTCGTTCGACCAAGGCTACCCAGGCGATTCAGCCGCTGATGGCTGATATTCGCAAGAAATATACGGACCCGCGCGAACAATCCGCTGAAATGCAGAGGCTGTATAAGGAATACGGGATTAATCCCCTGGCGGGTTGTCTGCCTCTGCTGGTTCAGTTGCCAATTCTGTATGGCATGTACGGGGCCATGAGGCAGGTACTGACAAACGGAACGATCAAACTTGCTGATATTAACAATCTCATCTATCCGTTTCTGCCGAAGTTCCAGGCGGTCCCGGATTTTAATCTGCGCTGGTTCACTTTTATCAATGCTGGTTGGCATATCTCGCTGGCTCAGCCGGACCCGACGCATATCCTGCCGGTGCTGGCCGCTCTGGCGACGTTTGTCCAGTTGCGTATGTCTCAGGCCCGCGCGGCCCAGCAGCGCGCGACCAGTGGCGCCGCGAAAAGTTCGCAGTCTGACATGATGACGCAGCAGATGCAGATCATGTCCTTTATCATGCCAATTGTCACGGGTTTCATAGCCTGGAGTTTCCCGGCTGGCCTGGCGCTGTACTGGACAACTACGTCGGTCTTCAGCATGGTGCAGCAGTACTTTGTGACCGGTTGGGGCTCGCTGTTCTCTCTGCCCAGTTTTCTCGGTGGCACGAGCGCTGACAAGCCGAAAGAGGATCTGAAGGCATCGACGAGCGAGACGCGCCGGGAACGGGCTTCAATTGACCGGGTGGTCGATTCCAGCGCGGAGGTTGTGAACGAAAAGAACACACGGCCCGCGGGCACCGGCTACTCAGGCTCGAATGGATCATCGACGCGGCGGCGGCGGCCTCAGAGCGCGTCAGCGCGGCGTCGTGGCAATGTTCCGAAACGCAATGCATCGCGTAGCTAAACATAGGATGTCCGGTCCCGGCAGCTTACGGCTTGCCAGGGGTAAGAAATACATGGAGGCAACAAAACCGTGGAAAGCATTGAGGTAAGTGGCAAAAGTGTTGATGATGCTCTGTTGCAGGCATTGGTGCGTTTGCATAAACGTCGCGACGAGGTAGATGTCACGATTTTGCAGGAGCCTGCGCGCGGCGGCGCGTTTGGGATTGGCGGCAAGGAAGCCCGCATCCGCGTCACTGTCCTTCCACCGCGTAGCAGCGCCGTGATCACTCCTGAGATGGCCGACGCGCTTCTTGGCCCCGATGACGAAGAGCTGTACGAGGACGAGGAACTGGATGAAGGTGAGGAGGACGAAGAGTTCGAGGACGAAGAGTTCGAGGACGAGGACGAGGAATACGAGGACGAGGAAGAGGAGTTCGTAGGGGAATACGAGCCTGCATCCTACCAGCCCGCTCTGCCACTGACCCAGGCCATAAGTGAGATTGGGCAGATCACCGTGGCGGAAGGTGAGATGCAGGAGGTCGAGAATCCCAGCACTGAGGATATCGATGTCACGGTGGATGTTCTGCGGCATATTTTGCAATACATGAACATCCGCGCGAGCATCCAGGTGCGTGCGCAGAGTCCGCTGACGCTGAACATTCAGGGGATGAACGAGAACCTGGGCCTGCTGATCGGGCGGCGCGGCGAGACCCTGGCAGCGCTTCAGCTCCTGGTCAGCCTGATTGTCAGCCATCGTACCAAGCACCGCATGCGCATTATCGTGGACGCGGAGAACTATCGCGAGCGCCGCGAGGAGAACCTGCGCTCGCTGGCTCAGCGCGTGGCACAACAGGTACGCAACTATCGGCGTTCTATCGCGCTTGAGGCCATGCCTCCGCACGAGCGGCGCATTGTCCATATCGCGCTGGCAGATAGCAAAGATATCAGCACTGAGAGCATCGGCGAAGGTGATGCGCGTCGCGTGGTGATCTCTTTGAAACGCGTCGGACGTTAACCAGCCATGATAAACAAAACGGGAGGCAAGCTCCCTTTGTATGGATGAGATGGGATGGAGCGGGCTGTGGAACAGCCCGCGCCATCCCATCTCATCCATACAAAGGGAGCTTGCCTC
>DASVMX010000463.1:0-1917 GCA_036384215.1 Ktedonobacteraceae bacterium
CAGCTGGACTCCTCAGCACCTACGGTGCTTCGCCCAGAGTTTTAAGGATGCTGGCTGATTGGGCGGCCACGGGCCGCCCAATCAGCCAGCATCCTTAAAAAAAAGAGCGCCGCGCAGCGGCGCTCTTTTTTTTAAGGATGCTGGCTGATTGGGCGGCCACGGGCCGCCCAATCAGCCAGCATCCT
This sequence comes from Ktedonobacteraceae bacterium, assembly GCA_036384215.1. GTDB lineage: Bacteria > Chloroflexota > Ktedonobacteria > Ktedonobacterales > Ktedonobacteraceae > Paraktedonobacter. Next base: position 186 of record DASVMX010000463.1, read on the forward strand.
TAAAACTCTGGGCGAAGCACCGTAGGTGCTGAGGAGTCCAGATGAGAGAGTTTACCAACAGTATCACATCCAGGATGACTCATATTTATAACATTTACGTGGAGGAAGGAGAAAGGTTGGGCCTTTCCGCCAGGTCCAGTGTGAACCAGAAAGTGGACCCCTGGCCGGGGATGCTTTGCACGCCGACCTGGCCGTCATGCAGTTCAATAATTTCCTGGCAGAGATAGAGGCCCAGTCCCAGGTTGGAATCGGAAAGTGAATGTTCCTGCACTTCAACGCCGGGAGCGCGATAGAAGCGCTTCCAGATGTGTTCTTGAGCTTCAAGTGGAATGCCAGTCCCTTCGTCGCGCACGGAGACACGGGCCAGCGTTTTCTCAACAGACAGGTTGATCTCGATTGGGTGCCCTGTCGGAGAATATTTGTGCGCGTTGGTCAGATAGTTGTGGATCACATCGCCAATGCGGTCTTTATCTCCATAGACTGGCACATCTTCCTGCGGCGGCAGATTGAGCACGATGGGCCGCGGCTCCAGCTCTTTGCGCGCATCTTCGGCGGCATGTTTTGCAATATCCACCAGGTTACAGATCTGTTTACGCAAGATAAACTTATCCGCCTGAATGCGCGAATAGTCCAGCATCTCGCTAATCATGCGCTCAAGTCGGCCAAAGTTTTGCAGAGCCTCGCGCATAGGCTGTTCTACACGCTGTAGACCCGCCAGGGTTTCCGGGAATTGCTCTGCATGGCGAACTAGCGCGCCAATACGGCGCTGGGAGAGCTGTAAATTGCCCTTGATGGTTGTCAGCGGTGTTCTCAGCTCGTGGCTGGCGGTGCTCAGACAATCTTCATAGCGGCGCGTCGTTTCCTGGAATTCCAGTTCTTTAGCTCTGGACTCGGCCCGTTCCTGGAGAAGGCTCACGCGTTCGATAATCTGGGTTGCCAGCCGGGCAATGCCTCTGGCGAGAGCTTTTTCTTGCGAGGTATAGGCGTTCTGGATGGGGCGATGTTCTTGATTTGCCCTGGCTATGGTGAAGAGGCCACACAGCTTCCCGCGCCGCATCATTGGCGCTACCAGGCGGTAGCGTGCTCCTCGCGTGTGGGAGGTACTCAGAAAGGGTTCGCTGTCGAGGTCGATTGTGACTACCTGGTCAGTATGCAACTGCGCGACGATTGTCTGGTTCACATACGCCGCCAGGGGGACGCCAGTGGTATCATCGCGCAGCGATACCGCTTCTTTCGGGCCCAGGCCGCTACAGGCCAGCAGGCGCTGGCATTCATCGGGGGGATCGAGTACGAAAACCCCTACATATTTGCACTCCAGCACCTGCTGGGTAATGTCCGCGAATGCCTGGCCCGCTTCCGCCAGCGTGATCGGAGGCACATTTTCTCCCCCAGTGTGCGCGTGTTCTGTTTGCTCAGTAATCGTCGACAGCGCCTCCACCAGCGTCAATAAAGAGGTGAACGCTTGCAGGTTGCGATGATCCTGGTGGTCTTTCTCTGTGGCATCGCGAAACATAGCACAATCTCCAATCATCCCTCCAGATTGTTCAGACAGATCGCGTCGTACTTATGAATCTGCTCTTCTAGATACTTTCATTGTAGTCCTCAGAAAAAATTTTGCTTGCTTGCATATTTCCCTGACCTGGAGATTGGATGAAGAGACAGGATGCGGCAAAAATTTCCAATTTTTGCCGCATCCTGTCTCTTCATCCAATCTCCAGGTCAGGGAAATATG
>DASVMX010000464.1:0-32654 GCA_036384215.1 Ktedonobacteraceae bacterium
ATACAGGCCACTGGCCTGTATATGTGTCGCTCTCCTCTTCTGTGACTATTTAAAGTTTAACCAGGGTCAGGCCGAAGATGTCACCGGCCTCGCCGATCTCTGCGAGCGCCCAATCGGGGATGGGGTCGTCGACGGAGACGAGCATCAGCGCGGTATTGCGCGGCTGTTGGGGATCGCGGGCGTGGGGCACGCGCTCGCTGGGGCCAACATCCATGTGGCGAATGTTTACATTGGCTTTGCCGAGCACAGTGCCAACGCGTCCGATCATGCCGGGCTGATCGTAGTTACGGCAGAAGAGAATATAGCCTTCCGGTACAAACTCGGTCCAGTAGCGCCCGATCTGCACAATGCGCGGCGCGCCATGCATGACCGAGCCGCTCAGCACGTCGATATGCTCGTCACCGGAGCCGGGTTTGCCCGCGAATGACGAGGTATAGCCGTTGCTGTCGAGTACGCGCAAGGTGATCAGGTTAGCGAACTCAGCCGGAGTGGACGACTTTTGCTCGATGATTTCCAGTCCCCACTGTTTGGCCAGCGCGGGGGCGTTAATCATGTTGACATGCGCGTCCGAGACCGATTCCAGCAGCCCCTTGATCAGCGCGGCCTTGAGCGGGCGCAGGTCGTAGTTGGCGATATCGCCGCTACAGGACAGCTCGATACGGCTCAGCGGGCCCGGCTGGAGCTGTGTATAGAGGCGGCCCATTTTCTCAACCAGTTGCGTGTAGGGCTGCAAGAACTTGAGGGTTTCAGGCAGAATCAACGGCGCGTTGACCGCGGCGCGTGGGAAGCCGCCGCGCAGCACCGAGACCACCTGCTCAGCCACGTCGGTAGCCACGCCCACCTGCGCTTCTTCCGTCGAGCCTCCCAGGTGAGGAGTCGCGATTACACGCTCGTTGCTCAACAGCAGTTTGAGAACCTCATTATCCTTGATCGGCTCCTGGCTGAAAACGTCCAGGGCCACACCAGCAAGACGGTTCTCATTCAGCGCGTGTAGCAGAGCCTCTTCGTCGATCAGGCCACCGCGCGCGACGTTGATCAGACGTGCTGCCGGCTTCATCAGAGCCAGTTCGCGCACGCTGATCAGCCCGCGTGTGCTGTTGGGACCGCTGGTCAGTGACGTGTGCAGGGTGATAAAATCGGCCTGCTGGAGCACCTCGTCGAGGGTCAGCATGGTCACGCCCAGCTTGCGCGCCTGTTCGGGGGAGACATAGGGGTCAAAGGCGATAACTTGCATCTCCAGCCCCTGCGCGCGTTTGGTGACCTCGGCGCCGACCTTGCCCAGGCCGATCACACCGAGGGTCTTGTTGCGCACTTCAACGCCCATGAAGCGGCTCTTCTCCCATTTTCCTCCCTTCATGCTACTGCTTGCCTCGGGCACGCGGCGCGCCAGGGCCATCAGCATGGCGATTGTGTGTTCAGCCGCGGCCACAATATTGCCGGTGGGCGAATTGACCACCATAATGCCGCGATTGGTCGCCGCCTCCGTGTCAATGTTGTCCACGCCCACACCAGCGCGCCCGACGATTTTCAACTGTCCGGCCTCGGCCAGGATATCGGTCGTGACCTGGGTCGCACTACGCACGATCAGGGCCGAGTACTCGCCGATAATCGAGCGCAGTTGATCCGGCTTCAGGCCAGTGCGAACGTCAATTTGTGCCTCCGGCAGCTCGCTGCGCAGGAGGTCGAGACCTTCTTGCGCGATTTCATCGGCAATGAGGATCTTTGGTGCTACAATTACCTCGGGGGCGTTGTGTTGCTCATCTGCTCCCATTGGAGTCCAGTCCTCTCTCTACCGCTGATAGCCAAACTCTACAAGACGCGCTTCCAGGCGCTCAACGGCGGTAATCACATCTTCCCGCTTGAAGGCACCGAGATGGCCAACGCGGAAGATCTGGCCTTCCAACTGACCCTGGCCATTGGCCAGCACGATCCGATCCTCTTCGCGCAGGGCTTTGAGCACCTGCTTATCGGGAACACCCGCGGGCACGCGAATGGCCGTGATGGTATTAGAAGCGTAGGGATGATTGGCGAGCAGATCCAGGCCGAAGGCTTTGGCGCGGTTGCGCACATAGTCGCCCATCTCCAGGTGACGCGCGAAGATCGCCTCGCGGCCCTCTGCCAGCATCAGCTCCAGAGCCAGGTCCAGGGCATAGAACAGCGAGAGCGGCGGGGTGGTCGGGTGCTGCCACTTCTCCAGATTTTTGAGCGAGAGGCCCCAGTCGAAGTAGAAGCGGGGCAGATTCGCCTTTTTATTGGCTTCCAGAGCGCGCGGGCTGGCGGCGATCATCATCAGGCCAGGAGGAGTCATCCAACCTTTCTGCGAGCCAGTGAAAACCACGTCCAGATCCCAGGGGTCCATCTCCAGCGGCACGCAGCCCATTGAACTGACCGCGTCGACCACAATCAGCGCGTCGGGGTTGTGCGCGCGGATCACCTTGCTCAGCGTCTCAATATCGTTGGTTACACCCGTCGAGGTCTCGTTATGGGTGACCAGCACACCTTTATAGGGCTTGCTCGCCTTCAGTTTTTCCTCGATCACATTGGGGTCAGCGGCCTCTCCCCAGGGGAACGAAATCTTTGTCACATCCAGGCCAAATTTTGTGGCAATGGTTGCCAGGCGGTCGCCAAAATTACCGATGGAAATCGCAATCACATGGTCGCCGGTCGAGAAGCAGTTCGCGACAGCCGCTTCCTGACCACCAGTGCCGGAGGCCGGGAAGGTCATCACGGGCGAAGACGTCTGGAAGAAATATTGCAGGCGAGCTGTCACGCGGCGCATGATGGCCGCGAATTCTGGCCCGCGATGGTTAATCATAGGTTTGGCCAACTCAGCCAGGATTACCTCGGGCACCTCAGTCGGGCCGGGTATGCGCAGATTCTGTTTTGGGAGAGGTTGACGAGGCTCAACCTGGGGTACGGGGATGGCTTTGCGTGTTTGGGTGGTCATGGTCTTCTCCATCTGAACGGCTGCACTAAGCCGATTACTACAAGAGATCCTCTGCTGCCTCGTTGCAAACAAGGCGCGGCGGAATACGGTCTTTGTATCCGCCGCGTTGCTGATCTTTCTTTCCACAGTATAGCATCAGGCGAGATTGATTTCAAATCTTTCTGGCCAACAGCAAAATTTTTATGGGAAACTCTGTACATCACCCAGGCTGAAGCTATGTACATTCTGCATATAGTTTCAGCCCGTGAAAGAAGCACTGCGAATTCACGAATGTTGATCGACAAAGGTTTTCGCTTCTGGCAGGCTCATACCCCTCCAGAGAGGACACAAAGCTCCAGGTAGAGGAGCAAAAACAGGTAGCTGGCTAACATTACGATCTTGTTTTCTTCGGCTTCATCTGGTAGACTCGTGGCAAGCAGACCCAGTTCTGCCTGTTCTTATCACATGTTATGGAAAAGGACGAGGCCGTCCCCTGGCATAGTCGCTTCAGTGGAACGGATTCCGCATGACCACCACTCATTTTCTACGGGGGATTCATTTTTATGCGTCGTACCAAAATTGTCTGTACTATTGGTCCTGCCACAAGTAGCGAGGAACACCTCGAACAACTTATGCGGGCAGGCATGAATGTCGCGCGCCTCAATTTTTCGCATGGCAAGCAAGAGGAGCATGCGACAGTCATCGAGCGTATTCGCTCTATTTCTCGCCGCCTGGGTCAGGCGGTGGCGATTCTCCAGGATCTACAGGGGCCAAAGATTCGCGTGGGGGACTTAAAAGATGGCCAGCCAATCAAGCTGATTTCCGATACCTGGGTGACGATTACCACGCGCCCGGTCGCGGGCGATTCGCAGACCATTCCTACCACGTATCAGCAACTGCCACAGGATGTCAGGCCGGGCGATCGTATATTGCTCGATGACGGTCTGATGGAACTGCGCGTGGGAGATACCAACGGCACTGATGTTCACTGCCTGGTAGTGAATGGCGGACTGCTCAAGGAACACAAGGGGATCAATCTGCCGGGCGTGGCGGTCAGCGCGCCGGCTTTGACCGAAAAGGATCGCGCTGATCTGCGTTTCGGCATCGAGCATGGTGTCGATTATGTCGCGCTGAGCTTTGTGCGCAAGGCGGAAGACGTGCGCGAAGCCAGGCGCTTGATGCACCAGTATCAGGAAGAACTGGGCATCAGCGGTAAACACGCGCAGACCGAAGTGCCGTTGATCGTTAAGCTGGAGAAGCCAGAGGCGGTGGCGCGCCTGGATGAAATCCTTGACGTGGTGGATGGCGTCATGATCGCGCGCGGAGACCTGGGTGTCGAGATGCCGCCGGAGAAAGTGCCGCTGATCCAGAAACACATTATCGCCAAGTGTAACGAGCTGGGGATGCCAGTAATCACCGCCACGCAGATGCTCGAATCAATGGTGGTCAACCCACGTCCCACGCGCGCGGAAGTCAATGATGTCTCGAACGCCATTCTCGATGGTACTGACTCGGTGATGTTGAGCGCTGAAACCGCCTCCGGGGCATATCCGATTGAAGCGGTACAGATGATGGTGCGCATCGCCTGCGAAACCGAGGCTGGCGACCGCACCGCGCAGCGGCCTCAGTGTCAGCGACTCTCCCAGGAGCACGCGGTCAGCCATGCAGCGCGCGCGCTTTCGGAGGAGGCCAGCGTCAAGGCCATCGTCGTCTTCACCCGTTCTGGTAACTCCGCTCGCCTGATCTCGAAAGATCGCCCGCGCACTCCCATTCTGGCCTATACGCCCTCCGAGCGCGTCTATCGTCAACTGGCCCTCTGGTGGGGTGTCTGGCCTGACTGCATCGAGATGCAGGGCACTACCGACTCGCTGATGGAGGTTGTTGGCCAGCGCTTGATCGACGCTGATGTCATTCAACCAGGCGAACACGTGGTCATTATGGGCGGGCTGCCTATTGCCAGCCAGGCGCGCACCAATTTTGTCAAGCTTCATCGCGTTGTTGGCAAAAAATAAAAACGAGGAGCACCTTGCCTTATCCAAATGATGAGGTAAGATGCTCTTCGCCAGTCTTGAGCATAACAGGCAACGTATGTCGTAGCCTGTTCATGTGAGCGTTGCACTGACATGGACGCGGCAGAGCGGCGCGCTATGCGCGCTTACAGTGTGGATGAGCCGATAGCCACCAGTTGTTAATGGAGCGCGTTGTTGGCGTACACCCGGCATAGGGGCACGTGCTGGATGCTCTCCGTGTGGATCAGGTGGTACGAGGGGAGATCCTGAGCGGAGGCAAAGGGTGGAATGTCGATCAGGAAATCCGGGTTGTTCTGGGTCGCCTGGAAGCTGCCGGGCAGGAAGGTCAGGTACTGGAATTTGATAGGTTTGTCCTGGATGGTAGGGTACTTGCTGGCGCCATATTCCCGGTAATGCGAACTGAGCCAGGTGCTTGCCGCCCGCTGGCAGGTATTCCAGTAATCGACTTCATATTTCCCCTCGGCACCCGCGATACCCCCGACGAGCGGGCTGAAATAGGCGTACTCATAAGGATGCACATCCACCATATCCTTGATGGTCCACGCGTAGCTGCCCGCGAGAAAAAAGACAAAGAACAGCAGTAAAGCGGTATATTTGCGCTGCCAGAGAAAGGTCAGAGCGCGCTTCATCCCATAGACCGCCAGGAGGGTCAAGGGTGGAACCAGGAAGATGAACTGGCGTAAACCGTTGTAGAGCACGGAATGCAGACCGATAATGATGCTCAAGGGAACGGCAAAGGCCAGCACTACCAGGGTCATAGGCAGATCCAGGGCGCGTTTGCGCAGGTACAGGCCGGCCAGAACGAACAGGCCGAGCGTCGCGCAGGCCAGGAGAACCGGCGGTGAGCCAATTACCAACCAGACCGGCGCGTAATTGCGCGGAAGGTTGATCGCCAGTTGCATCTTACCCTCAAACAGGACCGAGCCATTCCAGGGGTATTTCGCGATAACTACCAGGGCGTCGTAGAAGTTGGCAATTGGATTGAGCAAGATATATGGCCATAGGAGCATCATACACAGGAAGGAGCCCCCGCCGATCGCACCGGCGGCGGTCCCCTGCTGTTGGAGCGCGCGTTTCAGCTTGCCTTCTTTGCGCGCCATAGGCCAGTTCAGCAGCCACCAGCCAATCAGCAGCAAGGCCAGAATCGCGTACCAGACCACGGCATTGACGCGAATGGCGATGGCGATTCCCAGGAAGAACGCGACCAGCAGGCTATTGCGCGTGTACTTGTTCCCCTCTCCCCATTGTTTGAGCAAGAGAAGCACGGACCAGAGGACAAAAGTATTGGCCATAGTAAAAGGAATATCTTTCGGATTGTTCAAGATCGCGCCGAAGAAGCGTGGATAGAGCCACAGGCTGAGAGCAGCCAGCAGAGCGAACCACCAGCCACCCAGTTCAAGGCCGCACAGACCGATGGCAACTACGCTCAGCACGCCGGTCAGGCCAATCAACACAGCCTCGACTGGCCACTGATCCCGCCAGATCCACTGAACCGCCGCCACCACAGCGTCGAAAACAGCCCCGTGCTGTGGTTCATACGCTTCTGGGGGATAATTCAGAAAATGGTGATCTTTGCCCAACGTCACATACCACGCGAGCGTCGCGCGCCCATAGCTGGCATGCATGGCCTCATCTGTTGTCAGAGCGGCATTTTTTGCCTGGGTAAAAACCGTCGCCAGCATAATCAAGAGGAACAGGCCAGAGAGATACAGAGGAAGAGTTCGCTCAAAGAACCGCTTTTTTTTCATACCACCACCCCACAATCAGGCGCTGAAACGCCTGCTTTACCGCCAACAAACCAACACCCCCAAGTATACGCGTCCTGGCGAAAAATACAAATTGAGAAAGGGGAACTTCTCAACCTTTTTTTTCGTTTGGTATCTTTGAGGCTGTAGATGCATCACGCTATTCTGTTGAAGTGGGCAAAACGAGTAAAATAGAATCTGGCCTACATTTCTATGGAGGGGTGTAGGATATTTAGCTTTTTCGCACGAAAAGGCGTTGTGTTTCATCCAGCTTTGTACTATAGTATTTCTCTGAATCAGGGAATACTAACTTTGCGCGAGAGAGTGCCGAATGTTACAACTTATACAGATGTGGGCGATCATGGAAGCGCTGGGTATCATCTTCCTGCCACTCACGATTACCGTGTTTCACAATCTGCCTGATCGCGGATGGGCTTTTAGCAAGGCGATTGGTCTGTCGGTGCTGGCTTTTTGCGTCTGGCTGCCGCTGATGACCCTGCAATTTTTGCCTTTTAGCCAGCCCTTTATTCTGAGTGTTTTCTTGCTGCTTTTTGGCTTGAACGTGCTTGGTTTTCTGCGGGTGCGCAAGACGCTTTTTCAACTGGTGCGGTCTCATCTCATCTACATCGTCTGTGTTGAATTGATTTTCTTCGGCATGGTCTACCTGCTGGGTTGGTTGCGCTCTTTTGGGCCGGATATCAGCAACTATGAGATGTACATGGACGAGGGCTTTCTGTCCGGGATCATGCGCAGCCCGCATCTTCCGCCGAACGATATGTGGTATGCAGGACAGCCGATCAATTATTATTACTACGCCCATTACAACATCGCCGTGCTGGCCAAACTGCTGGGCCAGACGCCTTCAGTGGCCTTTAACACGGGTATCTCGATGTTTTTCGGGTTGACCGCGGTCAACCTTTTTGGGGTGACGGCCAATATTGTGGGTTGGGCGCAGCGGAGGCGCAAGCGCTCTACAAACCAGGCGAACGCGCCGGAGAGAGCCGGGCTGGCGATGAGTGGCGCGGTCCCTTTTGGGGTGTTAGCGATTTTGCTGGGCGAAGTCCTGGGCAACCTGGCGGCGACCCAGACGTGGTGGCAAAACCATGGTGATCTGCCTGACGGTTACTGGTTTAACTCTACGCGCGTCATTGTCAATACCATCAACGAATTTCCCGCGTTTAGCTTTCTCCTTTCCTGTTTCCACGCGCATGTATTGGCACTGGCCTTTACTATTGTGGGCATTGCTCTCGCGTTTAATCTCTTTTTGGGCCAGAAGGGACAGGGTTTGCAGGCCTTTGGCCGCGGCTGGCGTATGCCGCTGACGCTTGGCATGACAGCGCTCTTGATTGGCAGCCTCTACGCCATGAATGGTTGGGACTACCCCACTTACCTGGCGCTGGCGCTGCTCTGTTTGGGTCTGCAACAGTGGAAGGCGCACGAATCGCGTCTGAGCTGGGATTTTGCCCTGGATCTGTTCACAGCCTGCGCGGCTCTGGGTGCGCTCTCGTTTTTTCTGTTCGCGCCATTCTACCTGAATTTTGTCTCACCGGCTCAGGGGATTGGCCTGGTGAAAGCGACTGATCGCACTCCCCTGGCCAGCGAGGTGCTGATTTATGGCGTTTTTGCCTTCATCTTCTTCTCGTTTTTGCTGGCCAGTTTCTTCCGCTCCCGTCCCGCGAGTCGCCTCGCGCCTGCCGCGCGCGGTCCATCCGCGCCGCGGGGGAACGCGCCAGCTTCCGGGGCTCTGCAAGAGGCGTCGCTATCGACCCAGGCTGTGGCCTCGCGGCTCGCGCGTGCGACCTCTACCGCGCAATCTGGCCAGGAGAAGACCAGCCAGGCAACTGTCGAGCTTGTGCGTGAGACCGCCGTAGGCGAGGCTGGCGGGTCTCAGGATGAACTGGATATCCAGATAGAAGATCTTGGCGCCGCGCCATCCCTGGCGCAGAAGCAGGAGCAGGAGGATGGCCAGGAGCAAGCCCAGGAGCCGGAGTCATTTAGCACGACTGGTCTGAGGTGGCGCGACGCGCATGTGATTGGCCTGCTGGTAACAGTGGTATTAGGGTTGATCGTGCTGAAGTTTGTGGAAAGTAGCCAGACGCTGGTTGTGGCGGGTGGTCTGGCCGCGGTGGGCGGAATTTTGATGCTGTATCATTTGCGTGAGCGTGAGCGCTCCTTTACACTGCTGCTGGGCGCGGTAGCCTGCGCGCTGGTCGCATTCTGCGAAGTCGTTTTTCTACGCGACGTTTTCGCGGATCAGGTGCCGCGCATGAATACGGTCTTCAAATTCTACTTCCAGGCCTGGGCGCTGCTCTCGATTACCGGAGGGGCTGGCGTCTATTTCGTGCTGGAGAGCCTGCGTCCACAGGTGCATTTCCAGCCCTCAGCGCGTTGGACCTATGGAGTGAGTCGCCTGCTCTGGTTTGCGGCTCTGCTGGTCTTTTTACTGATGGGCGCGGTATATCCTCTGACGGCTGTTCACCAGCGTTACCAGGGTTTTACACAGGATAGCAGCCTGGACGGCCTGAATTATATGCACGACAATGATCCTGCTGACTACGAGGCAATTCGCTGGCTTAACGCCACCATTGCGGGCGACCCTGTGATTGTTGAGGCGCCAGGTGGGGAATATAGCCTCTATGGCCGGATCTCCGTTTTCACCGGCTTGCCTTCGCCGATCAACTGGCAGGGCCACGAGTGGCAATGGCGGGTAAACTGGGTGAGCAGAGGCCTCAACTCAGCCGATTTCTTCCGCCGGGTAGCCGATGTCAATCAGATCTATACTGATAAGTCGCCGCAGGATGTCTTAAACCTGATGGCGCGCTATAATGCCCGGTACCTCTACGTCGGGCCTCTGGAGCAGCAGACCTATGTTTCTTCTGGAGTGAGCCTGCAGCGTTTCCAGGCGTTTATGAAAATTGTTTATCAGCAAGATGGTGTGACAATTTACCAGGTTCCGTAGAGGGTACTGCCCTGCCGATTTTGTAAACGCTTCGTTTCGCGTTCTAGCGCAAAATCGGCACGGCGAGGGAGAGTGATTCCTGTGCTGCCTGCTGGCGAGTACATCTGCAATATGAGGAGCGTTTGCCTTTGAGAAGCTATGATACACAGCCCGATGGAATTGCATCTGAGGAGATTTCGCAGACCCTCGATGCAGCCGAGACACCTGAGAATCCCGAAGAAGCCGCTGTGGCTGAGATTGAGAGAGAATCATCGGATGTAGAGCTGGAGAGCACTCAGTTCGCGTCCGATGCTGTTCTGGAAGATACCCTGCCCGCGTCCGATGGAGTTGCGGAGGCTGCGCCTGGCGGGAATGGGAAAGTAAAAGCGGCCATTGGAGGGCCAACCGTGGAGGAGGCAGTGGACGAGTCTGAACTGATATCTTCGATTTCTGTCCAGGCTCCAGGGAAAAAGGAACAATCTCAGCAGCCACCGGCGTCGGTCAGCCATGTACAGCCACCAGTGTCGCGGCGGATTTCGCGCCAGCAAATCATTGCCGGGGCGCCTTTCTGGGGAGTGATTCTGCTAGGGGCGATCTTGCGCTTCTGGGATCTCGGCACCAAGCCTCTGCATCACGATGAGAGTTTGCATGGGTATTATAGCTTGCAGTTGTTGCACAACTTGCAAAACTGGGGCTGGTGCGTCGGCTTGAATAATCCTCCGGCTGGCTATACCTGTTATCAATATGATCCCCTGCTGCATGGTCCGTTCCAGTTCCACGCGATTGCGTTTGTGTACCAGATCAGTCAGTGGTTGGGGACAGGGAACAGCGCGTATGTTGCCGCACGGATTGTCGCCTCGCTGTTGATCGCGGCGTTGGTGATGCTGTTGCCATATCCGCGTAAGCTCTGGGGAAAAGTTGCAGCCGGAGCGGTTGGTCTGGTCGTGGGCGTGGTGTTGGTCTATGTGATTGGTCAGTGGTTGGGAGCAGATAACGGGGTGAATACGAGTTCGGTGCGTATTCCAGCCGCTGTCTTGGGTTCGATCCTGGTTGGCCTGCCCTATTTCTTGCGAGATCGCCTGGGGAAAGTGGGAGCCTGGCTGGCCTGTTTCCTGCTGGCCGTCGCGCCCAGCATGGTCTACTTCTCGCGTTTTGCTCGTGAATCCATCTATATGGCCTGTTTTACCCTTCTGCTGGTCGTGTCTGTTTCGTGCTATGTGCGAACACGCAAGATTGGCTGGCTGGTGCTGGCTGCCGCGGGCTTTGCTCTCTCGTATGCCACCAGTGAAGCCACTTTCCTGACCATTGCCATTTTTGGTAGTTTCCTGGGGGCTCTGCTTTTCTGGGAGGTTGGGACGAAATTGCCTCTGCGCACGCTTCTTGCCGACCAGGACGCGGCACGTTATCTGCCGCGGACCTTTGGTGGGGTGTTTGTGCTGGTCTACTTCCTGATTGTGGGGATCTTAGCGAAAATTTTCTTTGCCCTGTTGAACACCATGTCCACGTTTATTAACAACTACCAGGCCGTCTCCGATCAAGATTTGCTCAATCTGGAGTCGGTAACTATCAGGGTATTGCCCTGGCTGGGTATTCTCCTGGGCCTGGTGGTCTTCAGCATTCTCGCGCTTGAGGTCTATGGAGTGATCCAGCCCGGACGCCGCGGCCTGGCGAAACTGGTTGATCGCAAGCAGCCCTTGCTTGACACCATCTTGACGATGCCCTGGACGCACTGGTTCTTTGCGCTGATTGTTGGTATGGCCATCTTCTTGCTGCTCTTCAGCGTGGTCTTCACTAATATTGCTGGTGGCATCGGAGATGGTATCTGGAAAGGGCTTTATTACTGGTTGGAACAGCAGAATGTCCATCGCGGCGGCCAGCCCTGGTACTACTATCTGCTGCTCATCCCTCTTTACGAACAGGTCGGAGTAATCTTCGCCATCGCAGGCATCGTGCGCTGCATCTGGAAGCCCAATCAATTCCGCCTTTTCATGGTCTACTGGTTCCTGGGTGACTTTTTCATCTATTCCTGGGCTGGTGAAAAAATGCCCTGGTTGATGATATTCATGACCATGCCAATGCTGATTCTCGCGGCTATTGGCCTGGAACCATGCGTCCTGGCCTGCTATCATTTCCTCAAAGAGCGCTTCTTCTCTGCTCAGACTCGTTCCGCGCAAACGCCTGTCTCGAATGATCAATTGCAGAGCCAGGTGCCCGGACTGCGCCTGCGTGTCGGGGCTGCTCAGTTTGGTTTGGGACTCTTCGGGGTGGTGATGGCTGTTTTACTGCTCGTGCCAACTCTGCATAATATGTACGAGGTGGCCTATGTTGAGCCCGCCAATGGCCCGCACGAAATGATGATCTATGTGCAGACGACCACCGATATCAACCCGCTGATGGCCCAGGTTGACGCGGTGGATAAAAAGCTCTCTGGCGGCACTCACCAGATACGTATTGGCGTCTCAGCGGGCGCTGTCTGGCCGCTGGCCTGGTACCTGCGCGACTATCCCAACCTCTGTTTTAATTATCCAACAGCCTGTCCAAGCTGGGAGAATAACACACCCGTGGTCATCACCGGCGGCGACGATTACACAGCCAATGCTAAAGTGTACGCTGGCCACGAGTATAAAATGCGCAGTTGGTGGGACGAAGGCTATAAACCTGTCTGCAAACCGAACGAACCTCCGTCTGATACCTGCGGTGGCCTCGGACCTCTGCTCTGGCTCGACTATGGCGATACTCTACCGCAGCCAAACGCCAAATTTAACTTTGGCCTGGCCGTCCAGCACATCTGGAACTGGTGGTGGTACCGCAAGCCATTTGGCAGCACGGACGGATACTATCCCATGGCGCTCTATATCCAGAGCAGTGTTGGCATAAATCCCTAGCTCCGGGTCATGAAAAACGGGAGAAGGCTCTGGCTTTCTCCCGTTTGCTTTTTCGGTTGGAGCGGGCGGAATCAGTAGAAATATCTGCTAAATTCAGGCTGCTTGTTCGTTATATCAATGGTATTGCAGTATCCTCTCAAGCGGATCGATATTCTGTCTCAGCCAGGCCGCTCCAGCCTTGAACAAGGATACATAAGAAAACTGAAGAGATCAAGTGTTTTTGCATTCACTGAAGAGGGCAATAGAACACTTTCGATTGATGAACAGTATGTGCTGATCAATACTTTGTAGGAGGAACACGGATGCCAATCACTTATGGAAAAGATGTTATCTATCTCGCCTGGGAGGGCAACGACGAGCACCTGTATGTCGCGTCTTCGACAGATGGGAAGACGTTTAATGAAAAGCACGAGTTGACGAATGAGCGCAGCCTCAAGAGCACCCGCCCGGCGGTTGCGTATGGCAAAGGATTGCTTTTCCTGGCCTGGATTGACCACGAGGAGCGCGTCAATATTATTTCTTCCCCGGATGGCCTCAACTGGGCGAACAAGCACACTATTGCCGAGACCTCGCACCGCAAAGCCGCACCGGCCCTGGCTTTTGTCAACGATCGGCTGTATCTGGCCTGGACTGGTCGCGACCGCAAGAACCATGTGAACATTACCTCGTTCAATGTGGCTGCTGATGGGGAACTGGCCGAGTATGGTAAGACTACCGTTGATGAAGAGAGCACAGAGGATGCCGGGCCAGCTTTGGCGGGGAAGGATGATCGGATTTATCTGGCCTGGCTGGGCCGCGATGATCATATCAATGTGCTGGAATCCCACGATGGCAGGACATTTGAGAACAAGCGTACTTTGCACGAGAGCAGTCCGCATACTGCTACGCCGGGCCTGATCTATGGTGATGGCTTCTTCTACCTCTCGTGGATTGGCCATGATGACAGGCTGAATCTGCTGACCTCGTCAGATGCCATGAACTGGTCGAACAAAGTCACGCTGAACGAGAAGTCCACTGGCACAGGGGTTGCCGGCCTGGCCTATGGCAATGGCACGCTGTTCCTGGATTGGTCTGGTACCGACCACAAGCATCATATCAACATTCTCTCCTTCGACGTTTCCGCCGCCAGCGGCGTTCTGCCCGAAGGTCAGAAGGTGGTGCTGGAAGAAGAAGAGCAGAAATAAGCTCTGTTCAATGAAAAAGAAACGGGCTGGATAGGTGCACTGCGCCCATCCAGCCCGTTTCTTTTTCATTGAACAGAGCTTATTGCAAAACAGGCTGTATTTTGTCGCAGGTTCCGATGACGGAAAGATTCTTCTTCAGAACATCACAACGTTAGAGGAAGTTGAAGTGTACCACCAGTTGGGAGCGATTAACAGTGTAGCTTATTCACCAGAGGGCTCGTATCTCGTATCTAGCGGCTGGTGGATTTATCCAGGAGTTACGATCTGGAGAAGATGTTTTTGTAGATTTAACGCCAGGTCCAGTTTATTCCTCACGAGTTGAGGCGAGAAATAGGTAAAAAGGGATTGGCTGCCAGGAGAAACAGCCCGGAAAGAAGGCTGTTTCTCCTGGTGACTTTATTGCTGATGGACGAGGACGATTTTTCCCACGATCTCGTGGTTAGCGAGTTTGCGATGGGCTTCAGCGGCCTGTTCTACGGGCATGATGGCCGCGATTTGTGGCTGGATAATTTTCCGTGCGACCAGTTGGAGGATGCGTTCTTCGTTGGCTGGCGTGGTGTGCATCAGACCGCCACCCAGCACGCTGACGCGTTTCAAGCGCCAGGATTGGGTGTCGACTGTGGCCTTTTGCCCGCCCAGGTTGCCGATCAGCACCACGCGGCCCTCGAAGGTGCATGCATCAATGCTCTCTTGCAGGGTGCCACCAACTAGCTCCAGGACTAGATTGACGCCATTGACTATGCGCGCTGCCTCGGACACCTTTTGCTCTTTGTAGTTTACCACCATATCCGCGCCCAACTGGTGCAGAGCTTTCTCTTTCTCCGAACTGCCGCTGACGGCTAGCACCCATGCTCCGGCTTGTTTGGCCAGTTGAACGGCGATTGAACCCACGCCGCTGGTCGCGGCCCAGATCAGCACGCGCTCATTTTCGTGCAACTGGCCAATGTCGAACAGACCCGTCCAGGCGGTTGAAGCGGTTAGCCCGACCGCCGCGGCGTCCTCGAAGCTCACCCCGTCGGGTATACGCACAAGATCATGGGCGCGCGCGGCGATGCGGTTCGCGTAACCACCGCCCCCGCGGGCACTGGAGGCCCAGGTGGTTATTACGCGCTCGCCCGCGCGAAATCCCTGGCTGTCCGCTACGACCACGCCCGCGGCCTCTAAGCCCGGCGTGAAGGGCAACGTTGGGACAGGCCGGCTACCATCGCGCTGGAAGAGGTCCAGGCGATTGACCGTCGTGGCCCTGACATCGACCAGCACATCTTCCGGCGTTGGAATGGGATCTGCTACCTCGGCGACCTGTAGGACCTCTGGCCCGCCAGGATGGCTGAATTGTACTGCTTTCATTCGTTTTTCCTGTCAGCATAGTATTATAGCACGCTTGTTGTTTCTGCTGCTAACGCTATTGTATGCTGCCCTGTTCTCGATTGCAACGTCGTCCGTTGCACATGGTTGGCCAGGGCTAGAGGCGAGAACATTGCCAGGCAGAGCGGAGGAGAGGTTCACACAGAGCGATCTCGCGGGTTCTTTTGCTTTAGTTTGCCTTTACTGGCTCTATCTCTGGCTGCGCTGCACGCGCGTCAGAAGTGAGCAGGGTAGCGCGTTGGGAGCGGTTAGCCAGCGCCAGCGGCACGAGCACGAGCAGACAGCAGGCGGTAGGAATAGCCATGACCCAGTTAATACCGATGACCGGGATCAGCAGGCCCATAGCGGCTGGAACCACCATCGAGGTCGCTCCCGTACCGATCATCATGATTGTACTCACCGTGCCGATCACGTGGACGAAACGTCGCGACGCGATTGCCATGATGCTGGGAAAGAGCGGACCGTAAAAGCAACCCACCAGTGCACTTGCTCCATAAGATACCAACGGTTGAGCGGGGAAGATAGCCACCAGTGTACCGCAGGCCGCACCGCCTAATAGAGCTATCGAAAGCAGGCGCGCCTCGCTCAACCAGCCGCGTTTGAGCAACTGTCCACCGCCCAGCCGGCCAGCGGTCAGACCAATAAAGAAGGCCGTGGCCACGGGTGCTGCCAGGGCCAGGCTGATGTGCGCGCTTGCGCTCACCGCCGTGACAATCCAGTTGCCAAAGCCGATTTCCGCGCAGGCGTAAATACCGATTTGCAGTACCATCAACCATAGCAAGCCCTGAGCCAGCAGCGCGGCCAGTTCGCGCCCTCCATGCGTCTTCTCGCGCTCTTCTGGCGTCTGGCGTGGCAAATCAGGCACAGGTTGAGTCAGGAGCAGCACAATGGTAATCGACGCGATAACCGCGCCCACAATAAACGCCAGGGGCAAATTATCGAAAAACTGGAGAGCAAAAGCCAGGATCAGCGGACCAATCAGTGCGCCCAGGCCATACATACCGTGGATCGTATTGAGCTTTTCGCTCAGCGCCGCCTGGAAGGCCAGCGTAGCGATAGTATTCAGCGCGATATCGATAAAACCAAAGCCCAGACCCTTGCAGCCCTGGCTGAGCAGCAGAACCGGGAAAGAGTCTGTCATGGCTGTGATCAGTGAACCACCTGCCAGCAGAAACAGTCCAGCAGCGAGCAGATACCGCGGTTTCACAAATCTGGTCAGAGTTCCCGCGCAGACCGCGCCCAGCAGGAAACCAAAGGCCGAAACCGTAAAGATCCCGCCCGCTACTTCCAGCGAAACATGGGTATTGCTTGCCAGCCGGATCAGTGAAGCGCTGGGGAGCGTGCCGATGATCCCTGTCGCGATATAGGTCAGACCCAGTGTAAAAAAGATCAGACGGGGAGAATAAATTGTGCGTACCATAGCCTGTCCTTGATGAAAACACGATGAAATGAGTACAAGGTAGATAAAGAAGGTAAATCCTGATTTCAGGAGCGCAGCGTGTCTGCTGGCTTAATCATATTTTTACATAAGATGGTTTGTAATCAATATGGAGGTTCGCCATTACCCACGCAACTATGCCGCTCACCCTTAGTGTGCCATAAAATGTAGAGGTTTGTCTATGGATGTTTTATCAGCAAGAGTGCCGAATGGAGTGGTAACGTATGGTTGTGAGATGATAAAAAGCTGAGAGAGGAATGGTTTTTGCGGAAAAGAGCAAGCTGATGGCATGAATGTTGACAAAGAAAACCGGGGTATCGTGAAGCAAGCTGATGGCAAGGCATCGCCTTGCTATTCGCTTTGCAAAACATGAGTCGCTTCTTTCTGCCTGGGGCAGACCCTGCTTGCGGCATAGCTGTGTTATACTGAACACTAGAGATCAATATGGATGCATTTCTAGAAAGAAGATATTGAGCATGGGTACTACTATTCCGGTCATTGTTGGCCATCAGGACACGTTGTTGAGCCTTTCTATGCCTGAGCGCGGGTGTGGGCGTGATTTTTTTGAGCGCAGTGAGATCGGGCATATCGACCTGCCGCGCGCGCAGGAGGGAGGAGTCGCGGGCGGTTTCTTCGCTGTTTTTGTACCGCCAGATCCATCCTTGCCTTCCAATCCCGTGCCAGCCCTCAAGGTCAGCGAAACCGGCTATACAGTGCGCCTGGCTGATCCTCTGGAGTACACCTATGCAGCGCGTACTGCAGCGGCTGCGGCAGCTTTGCTTTTTCGCCTGGAGGAGCGCTCGCAGGGCCAACTCAAGGTCGTGCGCAACGTGTTTGAACTCAAAACCTGCCTCGATACGGGCGTGCACGCCGCTATTTTGCATTTCGAGGGCGCTGAGGCCATCGATCCTGATTTCAACATGCTTGAGATCTACTATCGAGCTGGCTTGCGTTCATTGGGTCCAGTCTGGAGCCGCCCCACTATCTTTGCCCATGGCGTACCCTTTGGCTTCCCGCTTTCGCCGGACACCGGCCCTGGCCTGACAGATCTGGGCAAAGAACTGATCAAGGCCTGCAACCGCCTGGGAATTATGCTCGACCTCTCGCATCTGAACGAAAAAGGCTTCTGGGATATCGCCCGTCTGTCGGACGCGCCACTGGTTGCCACGCACTCCAACGTCCATGAACTCTGCCGCTCGACGCGCAACCTGACTAATAAACAACTGGATGCCATCAAGGAGTCTGGCGGGCTGGTCGGGCTGAACTTTGGCGTCAACGATCTGCGCGCGGACGCCGGGCGCGATATCAACACGCCGCTGGAAGTGCTTATCCAGCACATCGACCACCTTGTCGATCACCTGGGCATCGACGGTGTGGCGCTGGGCACTGATTTCGACGGCACCACCATTCCCGCCGAGATTAAGGATGCTACGGGAGTTCCCAAATTTTTGGATGCCCTGCGCGCCCATGGTTACGACGACGCGTCCCTGCGCAAAATTGGCAACGAGAACTGGCTGCGTGTCCTGGCAAAAACCTGGAAATAAGCCGGTAATTTCTCAATCGAAATCCGCCGCCGCTGTTGGCTGGTCGTGCAGTTCGAAAAGGCGCTGGATTTGCGCGGGGAGGACGCGGGTGAGCGAGAGCGGCGGCAGGTTTTCGCGCGCGAAGAAGGCCACGCCGTCGGTTTCTATGCTTGTGGTCGCGGCTCCCCCGGTGATCTGGCACTCGAAGAAGATTTTGTAGATGTAGTTGGCGTGTGGGGGATGGTCGTGTTTTTCGCGGTCATAGATGGCGAGCAGTCGGGTAGCCTGGACCTGGTAGCCGGATTCTTCAAACACTTCGCGGATGATTGCTGCACTGGGAGATTCACCAACGTCGGCCCAGCCGCCGGGCAGGGTCCAGCCGCCGTCTGAGCGCTCTTTGACGAGCAGGATGGTGTTGTCTTGAAAGATCGCGGCTCTAACATCTACCTTGGGGGTGGCGTGTCCCTGCTCTCCCCGAAAGAGATCGCGTACAAGCCCGATATCTGTCCCGGTGTTCAGAGCCATCATTTCCAGGGCCATCTCGCGGATGGCTTCGTAGCGGGCGATATCATAGGGATCTTTGGAGTAGGTCAGGCCGGTTTGTGCCATGGTTTGTAGCTGTTTTGCCCAACTCAACCACTGTGACTTCATAAGTATGTCCTCGTTTTCGTCTCTTTCATAGAGGATATCGCTTTTGCGCGCTGTTATATAACACGAACGAGCAGAGGTACTGGCGGTCTGCGCGCAAAAGCGTACCTCATTTCTCAGCGCGCTTTTCTGGCTTTATTACAGGGGCAGATCATAGAGCGAGTTCGCTTAGGCGCTGAGCCTGCCCTACAAAAGAAGAGATTGCGCAACATATTGAGACTTGCATGACGTTTTTCCTGGATGTTCATCAGGTTGTTTCTCCACTTGAGCGCTCTTGAATGGGTGAAAGGCAAAAAGCGAGAGGGAGAGGTATAGAACCTGTCTCTCTCGCTTTTTCTCTGTTTATCTGTATTCAGGCCCAGCGTATAAGGCCGAGGTCGTGTTTGCCGGTCAGTTCAGGATGGGCGGGCAGGACGCGCACACCATAGGCGATGCTGCCGCTGGCTTCGGGTTGCAGGCGCAGTTCGTAGCGATACGAGCCGTCCTGTTCCTGGCGCACGTAGTGCATGGAGAGCTTTTGAGGGGATGTTACCTGCTCATCTTTTTCTTCTCCGTAGACCAGTTCGACATTCAAGTCCTCGGGGGCTAGCTTCTGGACTTTGACCCAGGCCAGCACGTTGATGCCTTCGCCCAGGCTGAGCTGGCCGTCGCGGCGGCCATCGGCGTAGAGTTCCAGGGTTGGCCAGGCCTGTTGCACCTTGTTTTTCCAGGCTGCCAGGACGCGCGCTTTCTCGAAGTGCTTCTGCTCAATTTGCCGGGTCTGCTGAATCTCCGGTACGTAGAAGCGCGTGGTGTATTCTTTGACCATACGGCGCATGCTAAACGCGGGCGCGCAGGTAAGGATGGCTTCTTTCATGATGCCAAGCCAGCGATGTGGCAGGCCGTCTGGACCGCGTTCAAAGTACGCCGGGACGATCTCGTTTTCCAGCAGAGTATAGAGAGAGAGGCTGTCTGCTTCATCCTGCGCGTTCTGGTCATGATATTCACGTTCCTCGCCGATAGCCCAGCCGTTTTTGCCATTGTAGCCCTCGTCCCACCAGCCATCCAGAATGCTACAGTTGGGCAGGCCATTGAGCGCGGCCTTTTGTCCGCTGGTGCCGCTGGCCTCGTGGGGGCGAATAGGATTGTTCAGCCAGATATCCGAGCCGGAGACCAGGTAGCGGGCCATGTCGATGTCATAGTCTTCCAGAAAGACCACTTTGCCGCGGAAGGCCGCGCCGCGTGAGAATTGATAGACCTGTTCGATCAGCGCTTTGCCGGGCTGGTCTGCCGGGTGGGCCTTGCCCGCGAAGACAATCTCAACCGGACGCTGTGGATCGCCCAGCAGTTTCTGGAGGCGCTGGAGATCGCGGAAGATCAGCGCCGCGCGTTTATAGGTTGCGAAGCGGCGCGCGAAGCCGATGATCAGTGCATTTTCGTCGAGCATATGCCCAAACTCGCTGATCTGTTGCGTGCCTTCGCCCAGGCGCAGGTGATGGGAACTCAGACGTTCGCGGGCGTAGGTGATCAAGGCCTGCTTACGCTGGAGGTGGACCTGCCAGAGTTCTGCATCGGGGATATCGTACACTTTTTCCCACATCTCCTGCTCGTCGGCGTGCTCGGCCCAATCCTCGTGCAGATAGCGTTTAAAAAGGGCATCCATTTCTGGCGCAATCCAGGTAGGGCAGTGGACGCCATTCGTGATCGAATCGATTGGCACCTCGTCCGCGTCCAGGCCAGGCCAGAGGAACTGCCACATGCGGCGCGAGACATCGCCGTGGAGAGCGCTCACGCCGTTGTGCTGTCCGGTCAGGCGCAGCGCCAGGACCGTCATGCTATAGGTTGGTCCCCAGCCCTGATCTTCGCGGGCCACATTCAAGAACTGATCGCGTGTCAGTCCCAACTGGCCCCAGTAGCTGCTAAAGTAGCGGTCCATCAGATCATAAGAGAAGCTATCGTTGCCGGCTGGCACGGGGGTGTGCGTGGTAAAGAGCGAATTGGCCGCCACTGCCTCGCTGGCCTCGCGGAAAGACAATCCCTGCGCCACCAGTTCGCGGCAGCGTTCCAGACTGAGGAAGGCCGCGTGCCCTTCGTTCAGGTGCCAGGCGGCGGGATTGATACCCAGCGCGCGCAGGGCGCGAACTCCGCCGATGCCCAGTACAATCTCCTGCGAAATGCGCATCTCGCGATCGCCGCCATACAGGCGTGCTGACAGTTCGCGGTCAGCGGGCGCGTTTGGGGCCACATCTGTGTCCATTAAATACAGTGACACACGTCCGGTCTGCAACTTCCAGACCTTGGCATGAATTTTGCGCCCCGGCAGATCTACGCTGATCATCACCTCATTGCCGTCCGGGCCGACTGCTGGAATCACTGGTACCTCTGAGAAATGCAGTTTGTCGTAGAAGGCCTCCTGTACGCCTTCGCGGGTGACACGCTGGCTAAAATAGCCCTGGGGATAGAGAAAGCCCACGCCGACAAAAGGCAGATCCAGATCGCTTGCCTCTTTACAGTGGTCGCCAGAGAGAATACCCAGGCCGCCAGAGTATATCGGCAGCGCCTCGTGCAGGCCAAATTCCGCAGAGAAATACGCAATCGGGCGCTCTCTCAACTCGGGATAGGTGCGTGAGAACCAGGTCTCTTCCGGGCGGGGATGCATATAGCGATCGAAGGCTGCCAGCACCTCGTCATAGCGCTGGAGATAGCCGGCATCTTCGGCGACCCGTTCCAGCAGTGCTGGCTCGACCTCGCTCAGAAAGCGCACCGGGCTGTGTCCCACGTTTTCCCACAGCGCGGGGTCCAGATCTTTATAGAGCGTGCGCGCCTCCGGGTGCCAGCTCCACCACAGGTTATATGCCAGTTCATAGAGCCGGCTAATACGCGTTGGCATTATCGGGAAGACCGTCATGCGGCCATAGACTTTCATAGATGTATGTCCTTCCTTGTTCTATTGTTTTCAGTATAGCTTGCATAGAAAAGGAGGTCAACGGAGAGCCAAATTTACATGCAGGAACACACCGGAGGTGCGGCCTCCCATACCTTTCAGATAAGCCAAAGGGGGGATCTTTACGCTCCATCCACAGATTTTGCTTTATTGAATCGTATTGAGCAGTGTTTTCGGCATCTTTTCTGGCTGGTTGTCTTCCGTGGTGTTGTAGACTATACTAAAATCGTCTGAGAGTGAAAACGGTCAGGGAAGCCCGGGGGTGGGCAGAAAAGGAAGGATAGGGAATTGCATGGCAGTACGTAAGACAGGGCGCGGAGCCAGAGTGGCGGAGCGCGGGCGCAGACGTAGAGGAGGGGTGCGCTGGTGGTCCGCGCTGGTGGGAGGGCTGTTGATCTGCGCTGCGCTGGGCTGGTTTGGCTGGCTGGTCGTGAGTCAACAGCACGCGAGCCTGTCGTTTCGCTTTCCTTTTACAAACGTACAGAACCAGCCCACAGCGCAGCCCTCTGTTGATCCACTGGTGGCAGCCGGGATAAGTCTGGCGACCCCTGGTTCAGGCCAGACGGCCCTGTTGAGTCAGCAGCAGGCTATAGTTCTGGCCAATCAGTTAGAGCCGCAGGCAGCGGCCCATGCCCTAGGCGTAAGCACGGCATATGTGTTGTTCAGCTACAAAGGGAGCACGCCCATTCCCGGCGGCCTGAGTGGCGTTCCTGCCTGGCTGGTCCATTATAGCAAAGTTGCAGCCGCTGGCCCTGATACTACCGCTGATCCCCACGCGCCCAATTCGCCTCACGATTGCTACCTTTTCCTCAATGCCACCAGCGGCCAGGAATTACTTGCCGTCTGGACATAACTGCTTATCCGCGCAAGTCTCCTCTTGCTCTTGCTTCTCGTCGTGAGAAAGCTGTCAATGCCCTCTCTCGCTCGCCTGTGGATTTGCAGTAACGACTACATCCTGCATCTTGATCCAGCCGTATCGCAGCGCGTGGACTACCGCGGCTGTGCGGTCGTTGACCGAGAGTTTCTTTAAGATCGAAGTGATATGGTTTTTGACGGTCTGGTCGCTGATCTTCAAGGATTTGGCGATCTCTTTGTTGCTATTGCCGCGCGCGATATAGTCAAGAATTTCCACCTCGCGGCTGGAGAGCGGGGAATAGAGATCTTTGGTGGCCGGTTCCTCGTCATCCACCACCAGTTCGCGGAACGATTTCAGCACCCGGCTGGCCAGTTGTGGTTTAGAGAGTACATCGTCATTAATCAGATATTCGCCCTGGCTCACGCGGCGCACCGCGTCCGCAAGCAGCTCAGGGGTGATCGTGCGCAGGTAGTAAGCTGCCGCGCCGACTTTGATGGATTGGAAGAGGCGCTCCTCATCCTCGGTGGGGGTGAGAATGATCACCGCCACGCGCGGAGCCAGGTGGCGAATCTGCCGGGCTATTTCCAGGGGATCGGCCTCGCTCAGACCAGCATCAATCAGAGCGACATCCGGGTTACCTGTGCGCGCCATCTCCAGGATCTCCCGCGTATTCGTTGACGTGCCTATGATTGTACAGTTGCCCATCTGTTCGAGCGTTGTACATACTCCCACGCGAAACAATGGTTGTTCGTCAACGACAATAACTTTGATAGTTTCCATGGAAATTCCTCGCCCTGGCAGGTGCAGTGTCGAGAATTGCTCTCCTGCCAGGATTGCTATGTTGCCCGTTGGCCCTTGCTCCCTCGCAAGATCAGGGCGCTGCGGAACTCGTTGATTGATATTCGCCTATTATACAGAAGATCATCAGCTTTGCACATATCTACAGTATTTTTAGCTACTACGAACTATAGGGTGTTCCTTTCTGTCGCTACACGGCTGAGAATAAGAAAAGCCACGGCCTGCCGAGCCGTGGCTTTTCTTATTCTCAGCCGTGTAGCGGCCTCTTTTTAAATTGGATCAAGGCTTTTCAATGTCGTATTAATCGAGGTCTTGAGCGTTTCTATCACTCCGCGACCGGTTACCGCGACCGACTCAAAGCTCGGGACGCGATAGGGGTTCAGGTATTGTTCGAGAACGGAGATGGGCAGGATATCTTCTTTCAGATCGCGTTTATTCCACTGCATCACCAGGGGGAACTCCGCGACATTTTTGCCCATGCGCCGTAACTGTTCCTGGAGTTCGTTCCAGCTTTCCAGGTTTTCTTTGAGTTTGCTGGCCTGTGAATCGGCCACAAAGACCACGCAGTCGGCATTGCGCAAAACGGCGATGCGGGTTTGTTGATAGAGTACCTGCCCTGGTACTGTATAGAGTTGAAAACGAATCTGATACCCATAGACCTTACCAAGGTCAAGTGGGAGCAGGTCGAAATACAGGGTGCGTTCCGTCTCTGTATCAATGGAGACCATTTTTCCTACGTCGTTGGGATTCACTGCCTTATGAATATAATGCAGATTCGTCGTTTTGCCGCAGAGACCAATACCATAATAGACAATTTTGCAGTTGATCTCGCGTTTAAACCTGTTAATCAAGGACATTCTTCTTAGTTCTCCTACCCGCTTACCCGTGGCGTTTGCGCACAGGCAGACAGACACACCGTCCAATTTCCCTTGAAAAAAACACGATGACGTGCCTCCAGCCATAGCAACGTCGCTCGTTGTCGCTCTTAGTTATGGAATAGTATACTCCATTTTGCTCGAATTGCCAACCTGCTATTTCTCATTTGCGCCGGTGGGGCTTTCCCATTGACGAAACCACAGGAAACCGCTAGACTAACAAGCAATAACGAGAGAGAACAAACGCCCGATTTATCATAGATGAGGTAGGAAAAATGGCTATAGAGACTCCTGTTGACACGGCCTTCGAGGTGGTGATCGGCCTTGAAGTTCATTCGCAACTGTTGACGCGCAGTAAGATGTTCTGTACTTGTGGCACCGATTACGCGAACGCGGCGCCGAATACGCATGTGTGTCCCGTTTGCATGGGCATGCCGGGCGTGTTGCCGGTGATTAACCGCCAGGCGGTGGCGTACACGGTTATGACCGCCCTGGCGCTGAATTGCTCGATTCCTGAGTATTCGAAATTCGACCGCAAAAATTATCCGTATCCAGACCTGATGAAAGGGTATCAGATCTCGCAGTACGATGTCCCGCTCAGCCACGATGGGTATCTGACAATTGAACATGGTGGGCAGACCAGGAAGATCGGGATTACGCGAGTTCACCTGGAGGAGGATACCGCGCGCTTGCTGCATCATGATGGCTATAGTCTGGTGGATATTAACCGCGCTGGCACGCCGCTGATGGAGATTGTGAGCGAGCCTGATATGCGAGATCCTGAAGAGGCGCGGCTGTATATGCAGAAGCTGCGCGAGATCCTGATCTACCTGGGGGTATCTTCCGGGCGTATGGAAGAGGGCAGCCTGCGCTGTGACGCAAACATCTCGGTGCGCCCGCGCGGTCAGCAGGCTCTGGGCGTGAAGACCGAGATCAAAAACATGAACAGTTTCCGCGCGGTCGAGCGGGCGTTGATATACGAGGCGCAGCGCCAGATCGCGGTCCTGCGCGACGGTGGCAAAATTCACCAGGAGACGCGTGGCTGGGTGGAGACGAGGGGTATTACCGTTTCGCAGCGCAGCAAAGAAGAGGCGCACGATTATCGCTACTTCCCCGAGCCAGACCTGCCGCCGCTGGTTATCAGCCGGAGCTGGGTTGATGAACTGCGCGCGAGTCTGCCGGAACTGCCTGATGCGCGCCGCCAGCGCTACGCCAGCGAGTATGGCATCTCGGCGCAGGACGCTAATGTAATGACCGAAGATAAGGCGCTGGGTGACTACTTCGAGCAGGTGGTCGCGGTTTCGCAGACCAGAGATCGCAAAGCGCGCGCCAGAGCCGCCAGCAATCTCGTGCTCAACGATGTCGCGCGCCTGCTCAAAGCCAGCAGCGCCTCCGTTCAGGAGTGTCCGCTTTCGCCAGCCGCCGCCGCCAATTTGCTCGACTTACTGGAGAACGACCGCATTACCGGCAAGCAGGCCAAGGAAGTCGTTGACGAATCCTTCGCCACGGGCAAGCTGCCTGAAGAGATTGTCAGGGAGAAGGGCTTCGCGCCGCCGATCAGCGACACCTCCACGCTGGAGGCGATTATCAACGAGGTGATTGCCAACAACCCCAAGATCGTCGCCGATTACCGCTCGGGCAAAGTCAACGCCGCGCAGGCGCTGATTGGCCAGGTCATGAAGCAGACACGCAGTCAGGCCAGAGCGGATATCGTGCGTACTCTGCTGCTTGCCAAATTGGACGAAGACTCAGCTTCTTAATTTTTCCTGTAAACGATTAAAAAACCCGGTGCAAAGCGGCCTGGCCACTTTGCACCGGGTTTTTGTTTGTTTGTTGCAGAGATCAAAAGTTTGCTTCAGCATTCTTTTGCGGTAAAATAAAAGTGGGACACCATTTTTCCTCGCCCCTTGTAATGCCACCAGGGTGCAAGTCGTTTCTCTACTGAAAGGAGGCATGCGACGATGCATGCGGAAAATCATTCCCTGAATCCCTACCTTATGGCGGTCCAACAGTTTGAAGAGGCCGCTGTGAAACTCGATCTCTCCGAAGACATGCGCGAGATTCTGTGCCAGCCCAAGCGTGAACTGGCGGTGAATTTTCCTGTGCGCCTCGATAGCGGGCGTATCAAGACTTTCACAGGCTATCGCGTCCAGCACAATGTCAACCGCGGTCCGGCCAAGGGGGGGATTCGCTATGGCCCGGAGGTGACGTTGGATGAAGTCAAGGCTCTGGCAATGTGGATGACCTGGAAGTGCGCGGTGGTAAGCATTCCCTTTGGCGGAGCCAAGGGGGGCGTAATCTGCAATCCCAAAGAGATGAGTCCCGGCGAATTGGAGCGCATGACGCGGCGTTTCGCGACCGAAATCTCGATCATTATTGGCCCTCACAGCGATATCCCCGCTCCTGATGTCAATACCAACCCTCAGGTTATGGCCTGGATCATGGATACCTATTCTATGCACGGCGGCTACTCGATTCCCGCGGTCGTGACCGGCAAACCGCTTTCGATTGGCGGCAGCGAAGGTCGCAATGATGCCACCGCGACCGGCGTGCTTTTTGTCACTCGCAAGGCCGCGCAGCGCCGTGGGCTGGCTCTCAAGGGCGCGCGTGTGAGTATCCAGGGGTATGGGAATGCTGGCGCGATCGCCGCGCGCCTGTTCGCGAATGAAGGCTGTAAGATCGTGGCTGTTAGCGATACCCGAGGTGGCATTTATAACAGCGCGGGTCTTGACCCGGCCCTGGTGCTGCGTTACAAACAGGAGCGAGGGAGCGTGACAGATTTTCCACAGGCGGAACAGATCTCCGCCCAGGATGTGCTGGAAGTTCCCTGTGACATCCTTATTCCCGCGGCCACTGAAGGCGTGATATCGGTTGCTAATGCCGAACGCATCCAGGCGCGCATCATCTCCGAGGCCGCGAACGGGCCAACCACGCCTGACGCGGATAAGATCCTCTTCGCACGTGGCATCGAAGTAGTACCCGACATACTCGCGAATGCAGGCGGCGTGACCGTGAGCTATTTCGAGTGGGTACAGGATCTGCAAAGTTTCTTCTGGGGAGTGGAAGAGATCACGCGTAAACTGGAAGTGATTATGAATCGCGCTTTTGATGCAGTTGCTGAGAAAGCCGATCAGTATAGCTGCGATCTGCGCCTGGCCGCGAACATGCTGGCGATTGCCCGTGTCGCGGAGGCCACGCAGATCCGCGGCATCTATCCCTGAAAACAAACTTTCTGTAACAAGACCACCAATGGACCTCGTCTCCGTTGGTGGTCTTGTTGTGCAACGTCCTGGTTACACCCTTGCTGCCTATCTATTTTAAAGGAGCTTAAAAGCCGCGCCGTGGCTCGCGTTTGGGCTTTTTCACGGGCTGCTTGGTTGGGCGAACGGGTTTGGCTTTTTTGCGCCCACCGCGCCGGCCCCAATCCTCGTCTTCTTCCTCGTCTTCATCTTCCTCAAAGAACTCTTCGTCTTCTGGCTCAAGCTCTTCTTCGGCATAATCTTCCTCGGCTGCTTCCGCGGCCAGGTCGCTCTCTTCCTCGGAGACAATGTCCGGGATTTCGCCTTCGTCGACAGTATTGTCCTGTTCGAACTCCTCCTCTTCTTCAACTTCTGGTTCTGCTACAGCGCTCGCGCGAGTCTCTTTGAGAGCCTCAGCGCTGCCACGGGCTGCTTTGCGCAGAGGAACCGGTTCGAGTGCTTCGGGCTCGGCGGCCTCGGCGTCTTCGGGTTTAGGGCCACCTATCACCTTGCGTCCCGCTGCGATATCCAGCCAGAATTGAGAGTAGTAATGTGGTCGCTCCGCGTCTTTCTCGCTGTCTTTCCTGGTCATAACTCCACCTTTTTCCATGGGCCACATCAGGCCTTATCCATCGCTACAGTGTTCAGCTATTCCATGTAGTTTTGTCGCCAGAAAGGCTCCTCTGCCAGGGCTGTTTGCCTCTATCCAGACGTTTTTTCATTCACCAATTAGAAAAAACGCGCCGGCCTTGTGGGCGAAACGCTTAAAAAACCTTCTCTTCGCATAAAAGAGCAGGCAGAGATCATACCTCTGAGGTATCATAAGAAGAAAGTTACACTCTGTCAAGATGCCTGCAAAGTGGTTAGAATGGCCTGAGAGGCTGCTTCACGGGTTGTCAACCCCTCAAGTGCATGAATTTTTTTGTCGCGGTATTGGCACGAGTCGCAAACACTCCTATAATACATTCAGAACGTATTTTAAAGACCAACTGTCTCTGGTAGCATTGTTTATGCCGGGTCAGGAGGTTTTCATTTCTGGGCATCGATGCTCATAACCGCGCCTGCTGGCTACATTGAGTGGTCATTGGCACAAAAGACCCGGAAGTGCGATTTTTTGGCAGAATCGCAAGTGGTGCCTGGCACCTCTATGAGGATGTCTAACTAACTGGAGGAAATCATTGGCGAGGATTCTCGATATGATCGATAGCCCTGAGCAATTGCGCGAGCTCACGTACGTGCAGATGCGCCAACTGGCCGAAGAGATTCGGCATGAAATTATCGAAAAGGTCGCGGCTCACGGCGGCCACCTGGCTCCTAATCTCGGGGTAGTCGAGCTAACCATGGCGCTACACTACGCATTTGATACGCCGCGCGATCTCCTGGTGTGGGATATCGGGCACCAGGCGTATGTTCATAAGTTGTTGACCGGGAGGCGTGAAAAGTTTCACACGATCCGCCAGTTTGGTGGACTTTCCGGCTATCTCCGGCGTGATGAGAGTCCTTATGATACTTTTGGTGCCAGCCATGCCAGCACCTCGATTTCCGCGGCGCTGGGGATGGCCGTGGCTCGCGATCTACAGGGCAAGGATTGTAAAGTTGTGGCAATTATTGGCGATGGCGCGTTGGGCGGTGGTATGGCACTGGAGGCTATCAATAACGCTGGCAGCTTGAAGAAAAATCTGATTATCGTTCTGAATGACAATGATAAATCGATCTCCGATAACGTTGGCGCGCTGCACCACTACCTGGGCAAGGTGCGTCATGTAGAGACCTCGCGCAGCTATCGTCTCCTGCGGGAGAAGGCTAAAGGCTCAATAGAGCGCCTGCCAGTCGTGGGCGAGGCCGCGCGCTCTGCCGCTGGACGCGCGGAGATGAGTTTCAAGAACTTTGTCATGCACAGCAAGAGCGGTATGATTTTTGAAGAACTGGGCATCAAGTTCTTTGGCCCGTTTGACGGCCACGATTTGCCTTTGATGGTGGATGTCTTTGAGAATGTCAAACATATTGACGGGCCAGTAATTGTGCAGGTGGTGACCAAGAAGGGCAAAGGCTGGGAGTTTGCCGAGAAAGATTCGACCAAATGGCATGGACCCGGTGCCTTTGACTACGCGACTGGCGAGATCAAGAAAAACGCGGGCGATCCGCCGAGCTATACTGAGATCTTTGCCAACACGCTGGTTGAGATCGCGGAGAAAGATCCTTCGGTAGTGGGTATCACCGCTGCCATGGCCGAGGGCACTGGCCTGAAGAAGATGCACCAGCGCTTCCCTGAACGCTATTTTGATGTCGGCATCGCGGAGCAGCACGCTGTAACCTTCGCGGCGGGTATGGCGACCGCGGGTCTGAGACCAGTGACGGCGATCTACTCGACCTTTATGCAGCGTGCCTTTGACCAGGTTTTTCACGATGTCTGCGTGCAGGATCTACACGTCGTCTTTGCCATGGACCGCGCTGGCGTGGTTGGTGAGGATGGGCCGACGCAGCATGGCCTCTTCGACATCGCGTTTATGCGTATCCTGCCCAACATGAAGGTTATGGCGCCCAGAGACGAGAACGAACTGCGCCATATGCTCTACACCGCCGTCTATATGGATGGTCCCGTCAGCCTGCGTTATCCGCGCGGCAAGGCGTTGGGCGTTGAACTTGATCGCGATTTGCGCAAACTGGAGATCGGTAAAGCCGAGCTGCTGAGCCCTGTTACGGTAGAGCAGGCGGAACAGCAAGATTGTGTCATCCTGGCTTATGGTTCGCCCGTTGAGCAGGCCGAGAAGGCAGCCCGCGAACTGGCCGAGGAAGGCATTCGGGCCGCAATCGTCAACGCTCGCTGGGCCAAGCCGCTGGACGAAGAGCTGATTCTGCGCCTGGCCAGGGGTACGCGCCGCGTTGTGACCGTCGAGGATCACGGCATCGCGGGCGGCTTTGGCAGCGCGGTGCTGGAACTCCTGGAGGCCCACGCGCTCAACCATATCGACGTGCGCCTGATTGGCTTCCCGGATCGCCCGATTGAGCACGGCGCGCCTTCTATTCTCAAAGAGCTCTACGGCCTGACCTCGTCTCACATCAAAGACGTTGTTCGCGACCTCGTGCATAGCTCCTCGAAAGGCTACGAACTGGCCCATTAGACTGAGATACGCTGGAGCAGCAAGAAGAGGATACTGGAACCGTTCCACAGTTCCAGGTATCCTCTTCTTGCTGCTCCAGCGTATCTCAGTCGGTAATTTTGCCGTCGCGCATGTGCACGATGCGGTGCGCGAGCTGACCGATCTCTTGCGCGTGGGTGACGAGCACCAGGGTCTGGCCCATGCGATCGTTGAAGTCTAGCAGAAGGTCCATGACTTCGTGCGCGGCCTCGCTGTCGAGGTTGCCAGTGGGCTCGTCGGCCCAGACAATCGCGGGATTATTGGTCAGCGCGCGCGCAATGGCTACGCGCTGGCGTTGTCCGCCGGAGAGTTCCGCTGGCCGGTGGCGTGCCCGCTGGGCCAGGCCGACCTGGTCGAGCAACTCCAGCGCACGCTTGCGAGCTTTGCGAGTTGATGTTTTTGCCACAAGCATCGGCAGCTCAACGTTTTCGACCGCACTGAGCATGGGCAGGAGATTGAAATCCTGGAAAATGAAGCCCATATGGCGTGCGCGATAGCGAGTTCGTTCGTTATCCGTCAGGTCGCGCAGATTATCGCCCTGGATAAAAATTTCACCCTTGTCTATCGTATCCAGACCAGCCAGGCAGTTCAGCAGCGTCGTTTTGCCGCATCCGCTCGGTCCCATAATCGCGACCATCTCGCCGCGCGTCACCGCCAGAGAAACCTCGTGCAGCGCTTCCACCCGCAGGCGCCCGCTGCGATACACCTTGTTGACGCTTTGTGCCTGGATGATGGGTTGTTGTAATTGCATGCTTATATCTCTCTCAGGAACATTATGAGCATTATAACATGCAGGTAGATGCTTATCCTCAGCCGGTCATGGCAAAGCGCGGGCGATGCCGGTCTGCTGTGAACGCCGGAACGAGGCCAGGTTGTTATTCTCTGGACAATCTGTTGAAGACTCTCTTTGGGAAACCTCCCTATTGGACCAGGAACAGCGCCTCCGTGCGGTTGCGAGCGTCAAGTTTCTCGAAGATATTTTGCACGTGTTTATGCACCGTTGATTCAGCGATGCGCAGTTCGCGCGCGATCTCCCGGTTGCGTTGTCCCTGGCGGATCAGATTTAGCACCTCGCGTTCGCGTTCGGTCAGGGGGAGATGACGTTTGCTCTTCTTTTTTTCCACCGGCACGGCATGCAGTCTTTGTTCTGCGGAGCGCCTGGTCCGCGGAGATCTGATTTTTTTTTCGTGCTCAGGCCTCATTGTGCGCAACAGTGCCAGCAGCCTCGTGGCCAGCGGGTAGGGCATATACAGTTCATCCTGCGCGGCGCGGCGAACCGCGTTTAGCAGGCCATCCGCGCTGCTATCTTTTGTAATGTAGCCAATGGCTCCACATTGGAGCGCGCGCAGCACATGCCGTTCCTCGGAGAGGGCAGAGAAAATCACAATGCGCGAATCTGGCGAGCAGGCCAGGATCTGTTCGGTGGCCTGAAATCCATCGCAGACCGGCATCATCAGATCCATCAATACCACGTCCGGCTGTGTTTCTTCCGCCAGCTCTACCGCTTCCTGCCCATTGCTCGCCTCCGCGATAACCTCCAGATCAGGCTCCTTTGCAACGATTTCGCGTACTGCCTGCCGGAGCAACAGGTGATCATCCGCGATTAATATCTGAATCAAGTGACGCTTCCTGCTCTAATAAATTGAACAAACATATCCAGGCACAGTCTTTTTCCGCAGCCTGAGTCAACAAAGGAAGAGAGGAATATGTAAACTCTTAATTACATTATACTTCTCTCTGCAAGAAGCAAGCAGTGTTTTTTGTTGTGGAAAGAGGCAGGAGGCGAACTTTGCGTGGCACGCGGGGGTAGACGGGTGCGCGTGGGAAAGGAAGGAGAGTTGGCAGGTGGCTGGGTTCGATGACGGGCAGGCTCCAGCGCGGCGTGACCAGGAGGTCACAGGCTATCAGTTGAATTTTGCGTAATGGTCTCCGCCTCCGCATATCCGCCACTTCCCATCTTCCCATGTGCTGGCCGCCAGTGCAGAGTCACGCGAGCCTGTCGTCCCGTTTGCGATAAATGATGTGGCGTGGATGTGCACCAGTTACTCAAGACCATTATAAGCGATGGAGGGAAGAGGAAGCAACGCTTTTGCAATGCAATCGGAGAGCTTTTGAGTCGTGGGGGGGGGGGGGGGGGGGGG
>DASVMX010000465.1:0-11418 GCA_036384215.1 Ktedonobacteraceae bacterium
CAGATGCCCGCTCCAGAACTGCCATTCCTGCGCTTCCTGGAACATCCGCGCATCTTCTATCCGGGGATTGAACTGGTAACGGATGCCGAAATCTCGACTGCGACCGATCCCTATGCTGAAGAGCACAAGTTCCGCGGCGAGCGCTTACTCCCCGCGGTGGCAGGCCTGGAAGCGATGGCTCAGATCGCTCTCGCGGTGACAGGACAAACCCGCGCTCCGCGCTTCGAACACGTTCAATTAACGCGGCCTATTGTCATTCCAGAGAGAAACACCCTGAAGGTCCGCATCGCCGCCCTGGTCACTGAAACCGGGCAAGTAGATGTTGTCATCCGCAGCGAAGAGACTGGTTTCCAGATCGATCATTTCCGCGCCACTTGCTGCTTTGCCTCGCGTTCTCTGGAACCACTGCAGCAGCTCGCGGATCTCTCGCTGCCCGCGCTGGAGAAGCCGCGGCGCGTTCCGCTTGAACCAGCCAGGGATCTATATGGCAGCGTGCTTTTCCACGAGGGTCGCTTCCAGCGCGTACAGGGCTACCTCCACCTGCGCGCAACCGAATGCATTGCCGAATTGCTTGCTCCCATTGATGAGGCGCCTTTCGCGCGCTACTTGCCACCAGAACTGGTGCTGGGCAACTTTATTACGCGCGACGCTGTAATCCACTCTATCCAGGCCTGCATTCCTCATGGACGCCTGCTACCTGTGGCAATCGAGGAGATCAGCTTTGCCCCGGCGCTGCGCTTGAGCGACTCAACCTGCCTGGTTTACGCCCGCGAGCGCAGCCGGGTTGGCGATCTCTTTACCTATGATGTCGAAGTACGAGCGCCTCAAGGGCACTTACTCGAACAGTGGAAAGGACTCCAGTTCCTCCAGGTCGAGGCCATTCCATCTCCTGGTCGCTGGAACGAAGCACTGCTTGGACCATATATCGAGCGCAAGTTCAACGAGTTTTTGCCCGCGGCCTCGCTGCATCTCGTGCTACAACGTTCCGCGGACGCGGATCGCGAGGGAAGAAGCGACCAGGCCTTCCGGCATCTGCTGGTCACGCCGCACCTGGTACACAAACGCCAGGATGGCAAACCCATGCTGCTGGACGCGCTCGCCCCTTCTCTCTCTGCCTCGCATCAGAACTATCTGACCTGCGCGGTCACAGGGATTCGCGCGGTTGGCTGTGACATCGAAGCGATTGTGCCGCGCTCCGCGCGGATCTGGCAGGATCTTCTCGGTCCAGAGCGCATGCAGCTCGCAACCTTCCTGGCGGCTCAGACCGGGGAAGATATGGATACCATTGGCACACGCCTCTGGGCCGCCAGCGAATGTTTGAAAAAAGCTGGAGCGCTGGTCAACGTTTCACTGCGCTTCGGAGCCAGAAAAGATGACGGCTGGCTGCTCCTCAAAGCCGGTCTGCTGCTCATCTCT
Source organism: Ktedonobacteraceae bacterium (assembly GCA_036384215.1). Lineage (GTDB taxonomy): Bacteria > Chloroflexota > Ktedonobacteria > Ktedonobacterales > Ktedonobacteraceae > Paraktedonobacter. Next base: position 1,417 of record DASVMX010000465.1, read on the forward strand.
ACATATGTCGCCCGAGTCCAGAGCGAGAAAAACCCCCTGGTCTTTGCTATCTGCTCTGCCGTTGAAGACAACCAGGAGATTGAGCGCGCCGTCAGACGCACACTGCTGGCGGAAAAGGAGAAACATGGTGCAGGCCTATGAATACCAGCATATCGTCGGGTTTGAAGAGACGAATCTGGTAGGAAATGTTTATTATGTCAACCACCTGCGCTGGCAAGGCCGCTGCCGCGAGATGTTCTTACGCGATAACGCCCCCGAAGTGCTGGCCGAACTGGAACGCGGCCTGGCACTGGTGACGGTGCGCTGCTCCTGCGAGTACGCGGCGGAATTGCTGGCCTTTGATCAGGTAGTCATTCAGATGCGCCTGGGCTCTTTTACTCAGAACCGCATCACACTCCTGTTTGAGTACTGGCGTCAACAAGGACCAGTTCCTGAACTGATTGCTCGTGGAGAGCAGCAGGTGGCCTGTATGCGCAGGGAGGGAGAAAAAATGCTGCCTACGCCCATTCCCACCGCGCTACAGGCCGCGTTGAAACGATACATGTCCTAGTTAAATGCTGCTACCCGCCCCATGTATGGCCTCTGAGCGGCGATACATGGGCCTGCAACAAAGTTGCGGCGAGCAGCGGGCTTAGCAGAGGCGATGCCCATACGCCCCTTGCCAGATTCTTGAGAGAAAGGATTGATGACTGATGGAGCAAACCTCCAAACCAACGAGCAGGCGTCAGATGCTCAAATATACCGTACAGGCCAGCCTCGGTCTCGCCGCGGTCGCGGTGGTCGGGCTGGTAAATCGCGGCAACTGGTTCAACAAACTGCTCGGCGCATCTCAGCCAAAAGTAAGTTATCCGTCGTTCAGGCTGCGCGAGATCTCGCGCCAGGCAGGTATGGCAGTAACCCATCAGAAGGTTCTGCTCGATCCCCAGATCGATAATATCATGCCCTGGATGTGCTCCGTGGGAGCTGCCGTCTCGGCGGCTGACTATAACAACGATGGCTTGATCGATATCTTTGTCTCCTCGTCGGGAAAGAACAGCCCGTGTCATCTGTTCCGCAATAACGGAGATGGCACTTTTACCGATGTCGCCGTCGAGGCCGGCATCGCCGACCTCAATCGCGATGGCGGGGTCATGGATGCTGTCTGGGGCGACTACGATAACGATGGCTGGCCTGACCTCTATATTGTCAAATGGAGCGCGCACAATCATCTCTTCCACAACAACCATGACGGCACCTTTACAGATGTCACAGAGGTGTCAGGAACGGGCTACACGGGCAACGGAAACGGCGCTATCTGGTTCGATTATAACGAAGATGGCCTGCTTGACCTCTACATTGGCAACTATTTTCGACCAGAAAACGACCTCTGGCATTTGAAGACCACCAGAATCATGCACAATGATTTTGAAAACGCGCGTAACGGTGGCCCGAATGTGCTCTACCGCAACAATGGGGACGGCACCTTTACCAATGTCGCACCCCAACTGGGCGTTGATGATACCGGCTGGACGCTGGATGTCTCTGCTTGTGATCTGTTTCATACCGGCCACATGGATCTCTACCTCGCGAACGATTTTGGGCAGGATAAGATTTACAAGAATAATGGCGACGGCACCTTTACCGATGTCACGGCTCATGCTCTGCCCATTGATACTCGTAAGGGCATGAACGCCGATATCGCTGACCTCGATGGCGATGGCTATCCCGATATCTACGTGTCCAACATCACCAGGTCTGGCTACCTGGTGGAAGGGAATTTTCTCTGGCGCAATAACAAAGATGGCACATTTACTGACACGGCCCCCGACCTGGGCGTGGACAGGGCTGGCTGGAGCTGGGGGGCGAAGTTCGTTGACCTGGATAACGACGGCGAAATGGAAATTCTGGTGCTCAACGGCTTTGTCTCCGCTGGCACTGGCGATTACTGGTTTGAACTGGGAACTATGGCCACCACTCCCGGCCTGGTCATTGAAGATGCCCGTAGCTGGCCCCCGGTTGGCAATAAGAGCATCTCCGGCCATGAACGTCCTTCCCTTTTTGTAAAACAAGGCAATCGCTACATCGAGATCGCCGAAGCAGCGGGCATCCTCGAAGCACATGACGGGCGCGGCCTCTGTATAGCCGACTACGATAACGATGGGCTGCCGGAACTGTTTATCGCGAACCAGGGCCAGCCCTTTCGGCTCTATAAAAATATTCCCCAAACGCGCCACCAATGGATTGGCCTGCATTTGATCGGGGCTGGGCGCTCCAATCGCGACGCTATCGGGACTCGCGTGACGCTGAGTGCTGGCAATCGGCGCCAGGTGAAATGGGTCGATCCAGGCAATGGCTTTGCTTCACAGTCTGACCGCCGCCTGGTTTTTGGCCTGGGCAAACTCACACAGATTGATAACCTGGAAATCCGCTGGCCTGATGGACGGATCGAGCAGCTCAATGGACTCGCTCTCAACCAGTATCACACCTTGAAGGAAGGAGCATTATGAAACTTCTCAGCAAGCGACCAGCTCAAGAACTGGTCACGCCACCTGATCCACCGGCGCCCCGGCGTCCACGTCGCCGGCGAAGAGCGCTGCTGATTATTGCAAGCATTCTGGTGCTGTTGCTGCTGGCTGGCGGTGGCTATCTGCTCTTCCGCCCGCGGGTACAGCCGCTCGCGCTGCCCGCGCTCCCCGCCAGCCTGAACAACGCTGACCTGGGACTGGACGCCTGGCGCGCATATCAACAGCCCTTGCCCGCCAATCCACTGGCGAATGCCCAACTGCCGGGCACGCCACAGGTAAATCCAACTCTGGCCCTGCTGGAAGATGCTGCCGGGCAGGCGCTGATTCGCCAGGGAGAGTTGGAGAAAGGCCTGTCCTATTTACAAGCAGCATCTCAATCGGATCAGCTCAATCTACGGTATAGCAATGACTATCGCCTGGCCCTACGCGATCACCGGCGCTTCACCGAGGAACTTACCTACTTTACGCGCGTGGCTAACCAGGATAAATCAGTGAATGCTCTGATTACTCAGGCGCTGGCCTATGTCGATCAGATGCGCTCCTGCCCCCTGCCTCCTGACGGACTGGTCTGCCAGGCCCAGGATTCCTGGAACTCGATCAATATTCTTAACCAGGTGCTGACCACCCATCCTTATAATGTCATTGCTCGTTTTGCTCGCGGCCTGAACCATCTCTACTGGCCAAGTTTGATGGGCCATCTCCCGCAGGCACAGACCGATTTGCAGTACTCTGTTGCTCTGACACGGCCCCTCTCGGCCATTACTCAGGGCTTCACGGCTGATGCGTATATCGCGCTTGGCGATGTCTTCGCCAAAGATGGCAAGGCCGATCAGGCGCGCAATGTCTGGTTAAATGGCCTGCAACTTGTTCCGGCTTCAACTCTGCTCCAGGCACGCCTGAATATCGCTCAAGATCAACTTGTCAACCAGGAAAATGGCCCGCTGCGCGGACTCGGCGTCTACGTGGATACCGACATCGCTATCTTCTGGAAAACTGGGAGGTAACGCACCATGGTCTATAAAATTCGCAATGTAAGCATTGTCCTTCCCAGCCTGAAAGATCCACGCATCTTCATGATGGGCGTCCTGACGACCTATACGCTGGTCGGGCAGATCGTGCTTTCCTTCGATCACCAGTGGATACAGATCATCACCTCGCTGATCGTAGCCTGTACGCTGGATACACTCCTGAGCTACTGGAAATCACGCCAGATCGTGCTGCCGATCAGCGGCTATATCACGGGCCTGGGCCTGGGCCTGCTGATCGAAGCGGTTCCCATCTGGCCCTATATTGTGGCACCGATCCTGGCCATCGGGGCCAAAGGGCTGATCCGCTTTCAAGGCCGCAATGTCTTCAATCCGTCCAACTTTGGCCTGACCGTTCTGTTGATCATCACCCCTACGACCGTGACCACTCTGGCGGCTCAGTGGAGCGGCTCCATGCTGATTGTGATGGTTGTGCTGGTGATTGGCGGCTTTACCGCTTTTCGCGTCTCGCGTTGGGACCTGGTCCTTTCGTGGGTCGGAGGTTTCGCGGCCATGGCTCTGGTGGAAGAGCTAATCGTGCACAACGGCTTTGTCTTTGTCTATGCTCCCATGCTCGGCGTGGCCTTCCAATTGTTCAGCCTGAGCATGCTAACCGATCCCAAAACAACCCCGGAGAGCAGGAGCATGCGGATTGTTTTTGGCCTGGCCATCTCTGTCGTGGACGGCGTCTTACGCATGTTGAGTATCCAGAATTCGCCCTTTATCGCCTTGTTTGTCGTTTCTGCCTGTGTACCTCTTCTGCGTTTGTTCGCGCCTATCGTTAAAGCTCGCCTGATGCCTGCTAAAAGCGAGCCAGGCGGACTCCCACACGCTACAGCACTCCCCCGCGAGATTCCAGGAGAACAGAGTCCCGCGGCAGCAAAAGTCGAGAGAGCTGCGGGCTGAACGCGAGCTGTCGCCAGTGTCCAGATCGACTGGAAGGAGCAGAGAAACCATGTTGCAGATTGATACTGACCTCTTTGAGCAGGAGCAGAAGCCCATTTTATTGGATAGTGGCTGTCGGCGCAGTCATACCACGACCATGCGCTACCAGGCTGTTCAACGCGCGATTCTGACTATGCAAGAGCGATATATGGGTCCCCTGACATTGTCAGAAATAGCTGACGCGGCCCAGCTCAGCCCTTTTCACTTTGACCGCGTTTTTCGGAGCATGATAGGCGTCTCTCCCAGTGTCTTTATCGCGGCCATTCGCATGAAAGAAGCCCAGAAACTCTTACTACAGACAAATCGGAGTGTGACCAGCATCTGTTTTGATGTCGGCTATACCAGCCTGGGAACGTTCACGTCCCGCTTTACTCAGCTTGTCGGTCTGCCTCCGAGCCGTTTTCGCCAGGTCGCCCAGGAACAGTTTATGCAAACACGTCCTTTAGATCTCCAGCACCTGCTCTCCGAGTTGCCCGCCCATCACGCGGGCAACTCGGATCAGGGCATTAGCGGGTCGATCCATACCACGAGGCCATTCGCGGGGCTGATTTTTGTCGGGCTGTTCTCTCACCCTTTGCCACAGGGACAACCCGCGGGCTGTTGTATCCTGACCTCTCCTGGGCGCTACGCTATCGCGCCTGTTCCCGATGGGGAATATTATCTTTTTTGCGCAGCGGTGAGCCATACACAGGATTTCTTCTCAGTGCTGCACCAGGGGCCATACTTACACGGGGGCAAAGATACTGTTCCCCTGGTAGTGCACCAGGGCCGCGCCACCGTTGAAAAAATGATCGTGCTGACTCGCCCCAGTTGGGCCGATCCGCCCGTGGTCGTCGCCTTCCCCTGGTTGTTTCTGCAACAGCTTCAGCACGTTTCCCATCTCGCAGTCCCGGCGGGTGAAGCGGTGCTCGCGGGCCAGCAGCGCGCCTGAACAGGTCGCTGAACAGAGCAGAAAAACATGAACAGCGGTCCAGTGCTTCTGGTCGTATCAAGGCTTCGCAGAGAGAAGGAACGCCCATGCCAACACCATCATTGCAGATCTGCCTTCTAGGGGGCAGCGCTGAATATCCTTCGCGTATCCTTGCCTGCTTGAACTTTCTCGCGCAAGCAATTCAAGCGGCAGGAGAAGTAGCCCATGTCTGGGACCTTGCTCAGCAGCCATTGCCCATCCTCGATCCGCGCGCCTCCCTTGATCCGGCGGCTCCAGGAAACGATCGACTCAAAAGGCTGACTGTGCTGGCTGACCAGGCCGATGCCTTTGTCTGGGGTTCACCTATCTACCACAACTCTTTTTCAGGTGTGCTGAAAAATGGGCTTGACAGCCTCTCAATCCAGCAGTTCCGCCATAAACCTGTGGCACTGCTCAGTTGTGGTAATAATGAACGGACTGGCGTTCAGCCATGTGACCATTTGCAAATAGTTGCCCGTGGCCTGCACGCGATAGTCATTCCAACCCAACTGGTTACCCTGACCACCGATTTCGCGCGCGGACAGGATGGATATGTGCTGATCAACGAAGCTGCAAAAACACGATCAACGCGCCTGGCTGAGGAACTCCTGCACTATGCCCAGGCGCTCCGCCTGATGCGCGCCGGCACTACCGGCGTCACGGGGAATGCTGGCAGCCTCAGCCCGGTCGAGAAGGCTGTGTATCTTCAGACGAAAGAGGAAAAACATGGCAACATCCCACTCTATCAGTACTGATGAAAAAGTGCTGCGTCTTCCGCTGCTAGAGAAATGCCGCGCTTTCTGGCAGATCTGTTTCCGTCTCGCTGAATTGATCACCCATTGCCTCTGGCAGGCTACGCGCCTGCTGGGCCATCTGCTGCTCAATCGGCTAAGCAGGCAGCGGCGCTCTCGTCAGTCCATCCTGGGAGTATTTCTCACCGATCTGTGTGACGCGCTCGGAGCTACCTTTACGAAAATAGGACAAATCTTGAGCACCAGGTGCGATTTGCTCCCCCCGGACCTGATTCAACCCCTGGCGCGACTCCAGGATCGTACCAGGCCGTTCTCCTTTCGCTCGGTGCCCGCTCTGATCCAGGAGGAATTTGGTCGCCCGCTGGGCGAGATTTTCGCCGAATTTGAGGAGCAACCCATCTCCAGCGCCAGCGTCGCCAGCGTCTACCGCGCTCGCCTGCACAATGGCATGTGGGTGGCGGTCAAAATTCGCCGGCCAGGGATCGTGCGCAAAGTGCGAAATGACCTGGCAATTATGCGCTGGATCGCCCGGCGCATGGCTCGCCTGAGAGCCATGCAGTTGATACCCGTGGTTGATATGATTGATGAACTTGGGAAACTGATCGAACAACAACTGGATTTCCAACTGGAAGCCAGAAACAATCGCCTGTTTCATACCCATTTTGCCGGGAACCAGCAGGTGCATATACCGCAACTGGTAGAGGGATATTGTAGCGAAGCCATTCTCACGATGGAATTTTTCCCGGAACTGGTGAGAATCGACGAGCTTAACTGGGAGGAGAGTGAGTATCAGGAAGCGCTTTTAACCGGGCTGAGAGCCCTGTATAGCATGATCTTTCTCAATGGCTTTATTCACTGCGACATGCACCCTGGCAATTTCTACTTCCTCAAGGGTGGAGAGGTCGTTCTCCTGGATATGGGCTTCGTCGCCCGGCTGAAGCGCGATGATCGCTATCAATTTGGCAGATTTTTCCTGGACATCGCGACGAATTCCGGCAGAGACTGCGCGCGCATTCTCTATGAAACAGCCTCATTTCACTCTGACGCGTTTCAGCGCGACGTTTTCGAGCGGGAAGTAATCGACCTGATCAACCGCAGTTCGGGCGCGAAGGCGGTGGATTTTCAGGTCGCGACCTTCGCCGCTCAACTCTTCGATATTCAGCGCCGTAACGGTCTGCGCGGCTCCAATAACTTTACCATGGCCATTCTCTCGCTCCTCGTCTTCGAGGGTATCGCCAAGCAAACATATCCTCGCCTGGACTTTCAACGCGAAGCACGACCGTTCTTGCTCCAGGCTCTCAAGAGCAGAGCCAGGACAGACGCAGAGGAAGCCACGCCGGGACATTCCAGCTCTTAAAAGCTGTCGGGATAATCACTGTATTTGTACAGGTAATACGTGACTCCGCGGGGAAGTGGGAAAAGCTGCGCGTACTTTCTGAAAGCCTTTAAAAAAGACAGATCCTTGATCGCCCGCCTCAGAGCCAGGTACTGGCGGCAGCGTACTGTCTCCGGCGACTTTTGAACCAGGACGGCTGTTTCTGTCAGAGTCGCGCAGCACCCATCCTCCAGGCCCAGGCGCAGGCACAGAATGCGCTCATCTTGCTGGTCAAGAAGACGAGCAACCACGCGTTCCCTCAAGCGCGCACGCAACAGCTCCCTGGCCTCACTGAGAGGCCGGGCAACCCCGGTTGACGCTGGTAATTCCAGTTGCTCTGGTAATTCGCGCGGGCCTGTGGCCTCTGATGGTTCCTGGCCTGCTGCTCTCTCAAATTCGTGTTTATCCATGGCGTTTCGGTCAGAACAGGTGTCTTTTTTAGGAAAATCTCTGCTTGTGCAACTTAAGAATACCAACATTCTCTGGAGAATGCTTCTTATAGATTGCTTCCTTCACTGGTTCCCCAGTAGAATCAGACGGAGCCGTGGCGCGAAGAGCATTTATCTCCTTCTAAAAAGAAAAGAAAAGAGGCAAGGCATAAGAAGCCGGGCAGGCAAAAATACGTTATAGTTCAATCAGGAAGCAACGAGAGCTTCCAATCACCGGGATGGTAAGATGCCAGGCAACGAGCGGAACCGCGTTCCCCAGGGCATCTGCTGAGTCACCTGGATAATACAGGAAAGGTATCAGGGAATTTTTTAGCCAGGCCTATCACCGCCGTGGCTGCACCAGAATCAGAGTGATTATTGACCTGATACCTCGTCTCAGACCTTCTGGCGACACAGTCATCCCGCCGTCATCTATGTGGAACATAGATATCTATCGACCAGGAAAACGTCTGGCCAATAGCGTATTGTGCAGGCCTGGCATCTGGTGGCGCTGACACAAACGCACCAAAGGAGAAAAAACATGCCTGAAACGAAACAGCAAGCAGTCGTCAAGTCGCTTGTCCCCAGCCCAAAAAGCCTGGCTGATCTGCATCTTTTTACTATGCCCGAAGGCGGAACAGATCGCCTGAACTTTATCACCTGGGATACGATTGCGGTCCAGGGCTTTGATGAAGAGACAATCGAGTTCCACGGGTACTATGCCATTGAGCGCGCGACTCCTACTTCAGCCGACTGGCAGGAAGCCTCTGTAGACATCCGCATGCGCGAACTCTCCGTTGACGGGGTGAGTCAGCAGTTTGGCAAACTCCACGTCAGCGTCAACGAGGTCATCGGTCTGCCTTCCGGCGGGCAGGTGCGCCCGGGCACAACGTATGCAGACGTGGCCGATTCCCCGAAAATGTGCCAGATGTATGGGTATATGCAGTTTGATCTGACTGACCTGGGCATGACTCTGTTCAACAAAGAGGCCATCCTGCTTGAGCACACGATCACCCATATTCCACCCATCGGCCAGGGCGGCGGCACGCGCCCTGATACAGCTCTCGCCCTGTATCGCCTGGATGATCCCGACGGCCAGCCTGTAGCCGTTCTCAAACGCGTGAAAACGCACATTGGCGCCTGGCAGGAATAAGTCTTTTCCAGCGTGAAAAGGCGTTCCGCCCTGTTCTCGCAGCGGGAAAGCACCTTTCGGCACGATGCTGGCTTTCCCGCGTTACTGGTAACCTGGTAAACTATCCCCTATCCATGGGCCCGGCTCGTGAATAAGCCTGCAAGGACGCTGGCACACAGCGTGACATCTGAGCAATGAAGCTGATACGATCAGGCGCTTTCACGAGCCAGCTCGCTTTCGAGTTATAAGCAACAGGTGGTCACATCACTACCCCGAGAAAGAAGACTGGTATGACACAGCAATCGGCAACTATTAAAGTCCTTTGCCGCGCAGAAGCGCTTCAGGACACTGCCAGGATGCTCCAATGGGCGCTCGGCCATCGTGTCTCGATAGAAGAAGAGGCTTCAGACTCGAAAACCGGCTGCTTATTTGTATTTACTGACATTGAATACTACGGCAGCGACACTGCCCTGTTTGAAAAATTCGGCTTTGATATGATTGGCAAAATCAGCGGAGTCGTTTCCTGGGAAATATTAGAGCCCAGGACAGCTCTTGATCCAGCTCCCCTGGCTGAGATCCAGCAAACCGAACAAGAAACCCAGCAAACCCAGGCGCTCCTGGAAACTGAGCTGATGCAAAAATTATGTGTCTTACCTATCACGATCTCAATTATGCCGCGCATGGAAGGCAAATTTGCCTGGAAATGCCTGGAGGCCACCGGCTCCTCCGAGACCTTCGTAGAAGCGCTGGAAGCCGCCCTGACCCATCTCACACATGTCTTCAAGCTTGTCCGCAGTGAACTCATGGCCTGAAAAGGCATTCGATTGCTCAATGGTTGTAACTATGGAAGAGGCCCCGGCATCCGCGGATGCCGGGGCCTCGTCCATAGTTA
>DASVMX010000466.1:0-2354 GCA_036384215.1 Ktedonobacteraceae bacterium
GAGCCTTTGCAGATTTGTAGATTGACGAATTGAGTGATGAAGAGTAGTATTGCCTATGGAATTTTTCGCTTTGTAAGCAACGCGTTACGCGGGCAGGATAGATCAGTATGTCACAGAACTTTATTTTATTTGCCTTTGCGATCATCAATGTGCTGGTAGTCGCAGTCTTCGCGAGCACGATTGTACGCCAATATGTGCGGCGCAGGCGCGAGGCGCAATTATACTGGGCGCTGGCGCTGTTGATGGCTTTCGGGGCAACGCTGGCCTACATTTTGATGGTTGTAAGCGGGCCGGCCAGCGCGATGGGCATTTTCTATTTTCGCCTCTACTACACGCTGGGGGCCGCTCTGACGCCCGCGTGGTTGGGTCTGGGCAGCCTGGCGCTGGTGCTGAGCAAGCGCATTGTGCGCACCTGCTGCTTTCTGCTGACAGGCGCGAGTATACTGGCGCTTGTAACTATTTCCGAGGCGCACATCAACCTGGCGGCGCTGGGTAAAGTAGCGGGCACGCCGGGCACCGGCGTTCTTGAACCCGGCCCCTGGCTGGTCACGTTGATCATCCTGAATACGCTGGGAGTGGTCTGGCTGGCCGGTGTGGCCATCTATTCTGGCTGGCAACTCCTGCGGCGCAGGGCCAGCGTGGCCGGCTTTGCGCCCGGCAACCTTCTGTGGGCCAATGTGCTGATCCTGGCTGGCTCGCTGCTCAATGGCGCTGCTGGCACCTTTGCCCGCGTCTTCGGGCTCGCCAGCGGCTTCTGGCTGATAATGGCGCTGGGCTGGATCGTCTTCTACCTGGGTGTCCTGCTCACCGGCAAACGCAAGGCAGTCGCCAGCGGCAAACCGGCGCCAGCAAATAAGAGGGAGGGCACGCCGACCCCGGCGTAAAACGCCTTCTGTCGTCCCTGGAAAAATGAAAAACGCGACGAGACGGATCAGGCAGTAAAAAGGTCCGCATTTCTTGCCCGCGCCGCGCAACGATGCGATAATAGGCCAGACCCCAGAGAGATAAAAGAGGTTTTTAGGGCAGAATTTCTACCCCTGCCCTAAAAACCTCTTGAAAAGACGGGACAGGGCCCCGCTGAAAGGCGGCTTTGCAACAGATCTGTCAAAAATGCCCGCGAGGTGAATTACCACCAGGTCGAAATGATATACTAATGAAAGTATGCAGGATGGAGAGCAGGAGGCACAGAACGTTGGATGAGCAAGCAGAGTCAATTCAGAAGAGGAAGCACGGGCACACAACAGTGGAAGAGAGCGGCATGATACATACGCCCGAAGAGCGTGAAAAGCTACAGGCGCAGGGCCGTGGGCACCTGCGCAACCGGCATTGGCAGGAAGCCAGTGCCATTTTTACCCGCCTGATTGAACAGGATGAGGAAGATACAGATGCCCTGATCGGGCTGGCGCTGGCGTTGGACCAGTCTGGCCAGTACGAGCAGATGTATAAACTGGCTCAGCGCGCAACTCAACTCAATCCCGCCTCGGCGGAGGCGCTGGCCTGCAAAGCTCGCGCTCTACAAAAACTTGAACGCCTTTCCGAAGCCACCATCGCCAATGACCAGGCGCTGCTACTCGATACAAACCTCGCCCTGGCCTGGTTTAATCGCAGCGGACAACAACTCCTCCAACAGCGCTTTCCCGAAGCCCTGCGCTACGCCGAGCGCGCGATTGAACTGGATCCCTCCGATCCGCGCTGCTGGACCAACAAGGCGCTGGCCTTCGCCAATCTGAATCGCCCCTTTGAGGCGCTGGAAGCAGTCAATCGCGCTCTGCAAGAGGACCAGGATCACCTGCTCGGCCTGCAGGTGAAAGGCGAGATTCTGCGCAAATATGGCCGCCTGCGCGAGATTATCGAAAACATGACGCACGCGCTGGAACTCGATCCATCGAACGTCCCTTCGCTCAATCTCATGGCCTACGCCCTGCGCACACAAGGCGAATTCGCGCAACTCTTTGACGTGACTGTCCGCCTGGTTGAATTGATCCCCGAAGACCTGTTTGCCTGGGATTGCCATATGTGCGCGCTGCGCGGCCTGGCGCGCTTTGAAGAGGCCAACGAGGCCATTGAACGCGTGCTGGAACTGGACCCGGCCAATGTCCGCTACATGATGATCCGCGCTGACAATCTCCTGCGCCTGGAACGCTATCGCGAAGCAGTGCTGGCCGCCGAACGCGCCCTGCATATCGATCCCGACTATGCGCCCGCCCGCCGCGTCCACGAAAAAGCCGCGCGCCTGCTCTACCAGAATAAACGCAAAAAAAAGTAATGCGCATAGGGAGGCAAGCTCCCACATTTCAAGGGAAGCACAACAGGCGCGCCTGTTGTGCTTCCCTTGAAATGTGGGAGCTTGCCTC
>DASVMX010000467.1:0-7330 GCA_036384215.1 Ktedonobacteraceae bacterium
ATAGTTTTTCCAAATCCTGCTTCCTGCTGAATGAGCCTGCCGTCTGAAACTTCTGAGGTTTAATATCTTATACTATGGCTCAAATTTTGCTTTTTGACAAGCCTCTCCGGTACGAGTAGCAAGTACCCGGCACCGGGGAAACAAACACCTGAACGGCCCGGCCGTTCAGGGGTTTGTTTCCCCGGTGCCGGGTACTTGCTACCTATTTTTATGCAAGGCTGGTCAGGGCGCGGTCGACGCGGGCCAGGGTGCGCTCGCGACCCAGCACCTCGATCATCTGGAAGAGCGGCGGCGTGGCTTTGCGCCCGCTGACCGCGACGCGGATGGCGCCGAAGAGCTGGCCAGGTTTGAGACCGAGCTCTTCCATGAGAGCGCGCAACTGCTCTTCCAGCGCTATGTGTTCCCAACTGGAGCTGTTCTGGAGCAGCGCGCGTGCGCGCTGGAGGGCGCTTCTGGTGCTCTCCGCGTCCATATTTTTCTGGATCAGTGGCGTCTCGTACTCCCAATTTTCAGTATAGAAGAACGAGACGGCGTGTGAAGCTTCGCCCAGCGTGCGCAGGCGCTCCTGTTCAAGGCTGAGGACGCGCTGCGTGTAGGCGAGATCGAGCGGGCGCTGAATTTCGTCTGGCAGACCTCCCTCGGTCTCTGGCCGTTCCATGTAGGGCAGTGCGCGCTGTGTCATTTCTTCGATGGAGAGCTTACGAATGTAGACGCCGTTCATCCAGGCCAATTTCTCTGCGTCGTAAATTGCGCCAGACACGCTGACGCGATCCAGCGAGAAGGCCTGGATCAGCTCTTCACGCGAGAAGAACTCGGTTTTGTCATCGTAGGACCAGCCGATCAGGGCCAGGAAATTCACCACTGCTTCCGGCAGGAAGCCCTGCTCCTGTAGTTCTTTCCAGGATGGCGCGCCGTGGCGTTTGCTGAGTTTGCGCTTATCCTTGCCCAGCACGTCAGGCACGTGATAGATCAGTGGTATCTCCCAGCCGAGTGCCTGCCAGATGTGGATATGCAGGGGCGCGCTGGAGATCCACTCTTCCGCGCGTAGCAGGTGGGTGATGTCCATCAGGTGATCATCGACCACATGTGCCAGATGATAGGTAGGCAGTCCGGTGCCTTTCAGGATGATAGCATCATCGATATTTGTGTTCTGCCAGACCATATCGCCACGCAGCTCATCATGGACCGTCGTCTCGCCGTCCAGAGGCATAGCAAAGCGTATTGTCCAGCGCTGACCCTCGGCCTCGTTGGCCGCGCGCTGTTCCGGGGTCAGAAAACGGCAGTGATGGTCGTAGCGCGGGGGCAGCTTCTGCGCCTGCTGCTCTTTGCGCATCGCGTCCAGGCGCTCAGGCGTGCAGTAGCAACGATAGGCGTGGCCGGACTCGACCAGCTGGTTGGCGTACTGCATGTAGAGCGCTTTGCGGTTGGTCTGGTAGTAAGGGCCATAGGGACCGCCTACCTGCGGGCCTTCGTCAAAATCCATACCCAGCCATTGCAGGCCTTCTATCAAAAACTCGACCGCGCCTGGCACGGTACGCAATGTATCGGTGTCTTCAATACGCAGCACAAACGAGCCGCCCGTGTGGTGCGCGTAGAGCCAATCAAAAAGAGCAGTGCGATACCCGCCAATGTGCATCATGCCGGTCGGGCTGGGAGCAAAACGCACGCGCGGCTTCTTCGCTCCCGCTGGCACGTGCTCTCCCTCTGTGCGATGATCTGTCTGTGTCATAATACCTCTTCCTGGCAACATAACGAATTCGCCGCTATTATACTCCCTTCTGCGTTTCCTTTCTAGCCTGTTTCCTGGAACACAGTTCCACCTGGAAGTGCCAGAAGCAGGGCGACGCTCGTCATCGTCTTGCTTCTTCTCACGGAATTTTTCGTAGCACAGGATTTGGGGCAATTTTGTGAACTGCTTTACTTGACAGAACTTCTATATCGGCTACAATCGCTATGTTGTGGATGAGATGCCGCGCGCAGCGGATCGCAGCGTAGTGAGTGAAGGGCATAGCGCCTGGCGGGTGTCAGGCGTTTTTACCTTTGATGGAGGTTTGTCTTTTATGCATGGAAGAAAATCGGCCTCGCTTTTGAGGTATACGATGTTTGGTAGCCTGGTTTGTTTATTACTGGTGTTGACGGCGTGTGATTCGGACACCAGCAGTGTGACCCCAACGCCCACGTCCAGTTTGCAGTTTCAGACGCTCAATCTGGGGATTCCCGCCAGGGCTTTGCAAGCGCCGATCACTGGTCCGGTGCCCGGCAGCCAGGTTATTCACGTGGGAATTACCTTTAAGGTTGACCCTAATACATTGAAACAGTTCGGTGGAACTGGCTCGGCCAGTAACTCGCAAAGTGGAGGCGATGTGGCTCAGAAATTGGGCATTAGCGAGCAGACCTACCAGAATTTTAAAACCTATTTTGGCATTGAGAACGCCACGGTGAATCTGAGCAAGACGCGCACCTGGATGACGGTTGATATTCAGGCTGGCTCGGTGGATCGTCTGTTGCAGACCACGCTGGTTTTCCACAAACTGGGCACGCGCACCTTCTACACGCCAGATCCCGCGCACCTGCCCAAAGTGCCGGTACAGTTGGCGAGCCAGATCCTCGCGATCAGCGGGCTGGATAATTACAGCGTCCCCGCGCGTCCGGGCGGCGGTCTTGCCGCGCATCTTCCGGCGCAGACGCAGAACGCGCAGGTTGACTGTTCAGCGCTGTCTAATAAAGCTGGCTGGAATGTGCCTGTGCTCTTTCCTTCTGATCTTGCGAACGCGTATGGCCTGACGTCTTTCTGGCAGAAAGGTTGGGGCGGGCAGGGCCAGAAAGTACTGCTGGTTGAGCCCTATGACACCTATAACCAGAATGATGTGAACGCCTTTTTGCGCTGCTCGCGCTTCCAGGGGACGTTTCATACAGTGACTGTTGACGGGGTGCCCAGCGCGCCTACCAACGATTTTGACGAGACCACGCTCGACATCGATATGCTCGCCAGTGTAGCGCCGAGGGCCGACATTGTCGATTACCAGAGCGACGGGTATGGCGCGATGCAGAACGGCGGCGATTGGAATATGGTCATGAACGGCCTGCTTCAGCGTATTATCGATGATTATCAAAATAACACGCACTCGGGAACCGTGGTCAGCATCAGCATGCAGTCGGATGAAACCTCGATCTCGCAGAGCGGCCTGGCCGCGCTCGATCAGAGTTTGCAGATCCTGACCCAGGTTGAGCATATGAGCGTCTTTGTGGCAACGGGCGACTGCGCGGCCTTTGAGACCCAGCAGTATGATCAACTGGCTGTCAGTTCTCCGGCTGACGATCCCTGGGCAATTGCCGTGGGAGGCACAAATCTGCGAGTGAATGTCCAGGGAAATCGTGCCAGCGAAGTTGCCTGGTCGAACGCGAGCGCGGATCACAGCCAGTGTAACAACTCCTGGGGCACCGGCGGCGGTATCAGCACGGCCTATCCAGAGCCAGGCTGGCAGCAGCAGAATGCCTCCGCGATACCCGGTCTACACAACCAGTATTCGAATGGCAACCGCCAACTGCCTGATGTTACGGCGGCGGCTACGAACGTGGTAGCGTACATGAATGGGCAGTGGACCTATTGTTTTGGCACCAGCGCGGCCACGCCGATTGTCGCTGGCGGTATGGCTGTGATGAATGGGTCCTTTATGAAGACGTTCAAGCACTTCTTCTATGGCCCCTCGGGATTCTATGCCGCGCAGGCCAGTGGGGCAAAATATCATCCTTTTTACGATATTACAGGTGGCGATAACATCTACTATCGAGCATCTCCTGGCTGGGATTATACCAGCGGCCTGGGTGCGCCGAATTTCCTGGGCTACTACGAAAGTTTGCAACTGCTTTTGAAGCCGTAATGGTTGCGAACATTTGTAGAAAAAGACGACGAGGGAGCAAATGCCTCCCTCGTCGCTGTGTCTGGAGGATTATGAGAGGGGATGGAGCCTGGGCTCCTCGCGCAGCTTGAACGCCCCAACCAGCGCGTGCAGGCGGGTTGTTGAGTTGATGAGCTTGCGCAGATAGTGATCGGCCTCCTGAGTCTGCTCGTGCATGCCATTGCTGGCTTCCGCCGCGTCTTTAATCAGGCAGAGGGCGGATTGTGAGAGATGGACCTGTTGATTCAAATTAGTATTGATGTTGTCGATGGCCTGATTCTGGCGTTCCAGGATAGTGAGCAGCGGATCGAGAAGTGTTTTGCCCCCGTGAACCGCTTCGCGCCCTATCTGGGTGGCCTGCTGCGTTTCCCGAGTGATCTTCGCCAGCACCTGTGACTGTTCCGCGATTGTCAGAGCCGTATCCGCCATCTGTTCCACCGCTTTGACAGCCTCTAGCATATTCTGACGCTGATGATCGCTTACGCTCAATAGCTGTGTCATGCGCAACTGCGTGCTCCGGGTCAGGATTTCGATTTCATCGGTCGCGATTTTCACGCGCACCACCAGGTTACTCAGTTCGTCCAGCATACAGTTGAAGGAATGAGCCAGGAAGCCCAGCGCGTCCGAGGTCACCTCGGCGCGGGTGCGCAGGTCGCCAGAGCCAAGGCCTTTGATTTCACTGATCAGATCCTGGACCCGGTCTTCCAGCAGATCATGCTGGCGTTGAATATTTTTCATCAGTCTGACAATGCTGTCAAGCATCGTATTCATAGAGGTCGCGACCATATACGTTTCGTCATGGCCGACCAGCGCAGCGCGCGCGTTTGTCTCGCCTTGCGCGATACGCCTGGTCAGATGGACCAGCTGGCGCAGGGGGCGAGTAATGGTCAGGTTGATCAGATAGCTCACGGCAAAGACCAGCAGCGTGCTAAACAGGAAGGCCACGACTGTCCAGAAGATCGTTGGTTGGATCTTAAACGTGTTAATCTCGGCCACAATCTGGTTCATGTTTTCGGTGATCCCGACGAGATTATCTACATTGCCTTTCAGAGGCAGATATTCCAGGTTAGCCTGAGCTACATGTCTTGCCAGGATTTGGGCGTCAATATATTTTTGAGCCGGTGTAATATCCTGGAGTACCTTATTTTGAGCATCCCTGTAGATCTGCCATTGCATATCGACGACATAAATCATCGTGTGCTGGCTGGCAGGGGCCTGGTTCCCCTGGCTATCGTTTTGTAAACTATCGCGAATGACCTGCATACCTGGAGATGTAGCGATTTGATCGTTTTGCGTATAATCGGCCAGTTTCGCGCTAAAGTCGCCGGTCAACTGAATGATTTCGCTACTATTCTGCTCGTTGGTGGCGGTCGACTTGGAATCGGTACTGAAAGCCTCTAGCAGAGCATTCATGCGCAGGATATCGGCTTGCATGGTGGTTGCCCGATTAACGGCCTCGTTTTCCATACGTACGGTATCGTTGATAGTGCTCAAAGTTGTGATGTATGAACTACCTAATACCGAAATCACGATGCCGGGGATCAGAGCAGTGAGAGCTGCCGCGATCATCAGACGTTGAGTGATCGACATGGTTGTAAGAAATCGCCACATGGCCTATTCCTCCTTTGCAGCGGTATGGATCGCGTAAATAAAGGGTTCTTCATTCCGCTCTGGCAGAAAGAAGAAGGTTTGCTTTTGCGCAGCAAGAACAATTTGCCACAGGTAGAGCCAGAAATAAAAGAGTCAGTCAGCGAGAACTTATCTGTAAATAGCTTTTACCTGATCGGTTAGCTGGAGCAGGCGGGGTTTCACCGCTGCCCCGTTTGCAATTTCCTGCAAGGCAGTTACCACAACCTTGGCGGCATCGCTATAACGCGGGCCGAAGGCTGGTGGGCGCATGGTTGGAATGACCTCGTGAATAAATGTCTGATTGATGGGATCGGCATAGTATCTCGCGTAAAGCTGTGGTCTGGTATTATAGCTCCTGCGAGGTAGGATGCCGCCCTCCGGGATCAGGAAGGTTGTGATTACTCTGGGTGAAGTGGTCAGGAAATCGATCAATTTCCAGGCCAGCGCTTTATTGCTTGAAGACGAGGCAATGCCCAGGTTATGGATATCGGCGCACGTCACAGGCTGGTTCATGCCTGGTCCCAGTGGAGTGGTAGTGACCGCGAACGTCTGATTGACGAGCTGGGTGGTACTGAAATCAGGGTTGATCGAACCCAGAATACCCGTGAGATAGGGGCCATCCAGCTTAAAGACCACGGTTCCCTCCGCCATCAGCTCCCGTTCGGCTTTAATCGCGAGATTGGCGGGAGTCCAGCGTTTGTGCACCGCGTCCTGGAGCCATTGGAAAGCCGCGACAGTGCCCTCATCGGCCCAGTTGATCGTGACATCGCCGTGCCCATCATCGCTCATCGGATCGCCGCCGAAGGTCCAGATCCACGGCCAGAAGCCGATCAGGGCATATTCCGTTGTTGAAGTATCCAGGGCGATGGGATAGACATTGTCGGGCAATCTTGCTCGTAATACAGCCATAGCCTGATTGAGTTCCTCCATTGTTCTGGGAGGACGTGTGGGATTCAGGTTAGCCTGGGCCAGCAGACTTTTGTTGTACCAGAAAGCATGAGGAGTAATACTAAAGGGAACCGCGTAGAGCGTTTCTTTATAGGTGCCAGCCGCGAAGCTGCTGGTAAAAGCGTCTTCATACCAATCCTGGGGAACAAAGGGGGCGAGGTCAGCCAGCGCGCCCATGCCGGCCAGCACGTAGGGCACATTGCCACTTATCTCCATCACATCCAGGGTAATATGCGCGTCGATCAGCTTCCTCAGTTCTGGTAAAACCTCGTCGAAAGGCATACCAATATTATTCACCTGGACATTGTTCTGTGTTTCAAAAGCGGACAGTGCTTTGTCGATATTTGCGCGTGTCGCTGTCTCGGCGGATGCCCAGTTCGCGAAATTCAGACTCGTCTCCAGCGTGCCGGAGGAACTACAACTCTGGAGGAGCGAGCCAGCCGTGCTGAGGGAAAGGCCAGTCGCCAGCGCGCGTACCAGCAAGGCGCGACGGCTGAGCCCTCCTTTTCCGAAGGCAGAAGAAATCGGTGTGTCCCACATGGACCCGCCTCCTGTTTGCACCATAGCAAAAGATGATCTCCTGTGATTGATCCCGCCACGCTCACGAACCAATCTCAGCCGTGAGCACGGTCGCTCTCGTTATCCTTTCTCATTTTTATGGTTGGTTGTTCTCTCGGTAGAACGTTGGCGGAATAAAAAGATAACTATCAATGAGATGATAGTTATCATCGCACGAATCGAAAGATCGCGCAAGTGTTTTTGCTGCTGAAAGGTTTCAAAAGCCCGTGAATGAGCGGTAAACTCGTACCTGCGGCACTCGTGCGGATAGGTTGAGCGCGCGTTTTGCAGGCCAT
>DASVMX010000468.1:0-5607 GCA_036384215.1 Ktedonobacteraceae bacterium
CTCCATGTTGATTTTTGTAGCCAGAGACCACAGGCGGCGAAGAGACTGCTCCAGCTATCAGAAGGGTTTACCAGATTTTTTGCACAAAGACCTGGAGAACCCTTTATTTCTACTCTTTAGTATTTCATTTTGTTCAAGCGACATGAAACGTGCAGGCAGGAAAATAGCCCGATTTTCTTATATTGAAATATCTCCTGCTAAAAAATAACCTCAAACCTGCACAGAATGAGGTTATTCGTAAATGCATGCTTAGCGCGGAATAGATGAGTATCATTGCGAGAAAATGTACCCAATAATGGTCAGGTTTACAATTCCCACGTGTAGTGCCGGATGCGCGTATATTCGCGGAAGCCCAGGCGGCGGTAGATGCCTTCGCTCATGCTGGTGGGCGAGAGGATGGCGATGTGATAGCCGCTCTGGCGGGCGATTTCGATGGCTTGCAGAACGAGGGCGCGGGCGATGCCACGCTGGCGCGCGTGGGGCACTGTGGCGACGCCATAGATGCCAGCCACGCCAGCGTGGAAGAGTAGCGAGGTGGCCGCGACCGCTTCGCCCTGCCACCAGCCGCCAAGGTGTCGCCAGGAGGCGCCTGGACCAAAACCTGCGTTTTTGTACATCTCGTAATAGTAACCGGCCATGATCTCCGTTGAGCCAAACCCCTCAATCTCCATTTTGTACAGCACGTTCAGATCCGCTATCTCGACCAGTTCGCGGATCTCCAGATCCTCCACCTGACTGGCTTCTACATGCATTGCGGTCATATCCAGCGCCATGCCCACGTTCTCTTCTTCCAGCCTGCGAAAGGCGCGCTGCTCCAGGTAGTTCTCCATCTGAGGTGGCTGGCAGTCCTGGCCGATTGACCAGCCGATCTCGTGGACATCTCTGGCGCGAAAATAGTCCAGCACCGTGTCGATGCTCTGAAGTACAGACTCCGGGCTGGCATCTTGCAGGTGGGTGCGCAAAATGCCATTCAAATGCCCCCGTCCGGTATAAAAGCCCTCGATCTGTCCATCGTTATAGACCTCTGCCCCGGCCAGCGCGCGTCCAAAATACATCATCTCTTCTTCCAGATTCGACTCCAGGGCCGCGATCAGGCGCGGATCATTCAGTTTTGTGATACTATCTGCCATGCTTTCCTCAATGTATCTTGCTAAGCTTGCCTGCCTGTTCTATAGTTGTCTCAAAGAGACTTTTTAGACTGATCACACACGGCACCGTTGAAAGGAGCGCCCACCATCGACACCAATAGTTCTCCTGAGCTTTCAACACTCCTGGCGCAGCTCACCCAATCCCAGGCGTTCCCTGAAACGCTTTCTCAGGGGGAGACCGTCCAGGTCATCCAGACGCACGCTTCGGCGGTGCTGCTGGCAGGCGAGCGGGCGTATAAGCTGAAAAAGGCCCACGATTTCGGCTTTTTTGATTATTCCACGCCCGCTCTGCGCCGCCATTTTTGCGAGCAGGAAGTCGTACTCAACTCGCGCCTGGCGCCGCGGGTCTACCAGGGCGTTGCTCCTGTGCTGGCTCGTGCCGCCGGGATCTATGCGATTGGTCCGACCTGCTCTCCTGGCGCAATACCCACGCCGGGTACGCAACTGGCAGGCGGGCAGGTGATCGATTACGCGGTGGTGATGCAGCGTCTGCCGGAAGAGGCAACCCTGGCCTCGCGCGTCGCCGCGGGCAGCGTGACGCCAGAACTGCTGATGGCGGTGGCCGAACCCATTGCGCGCTTCCACCTCTCGGTACCTACTACTAAGTATATCTCGGATTTCGGTTCTTTGCGCGTGATCAAAGGCAACTGGGAAGAAAATTTCGAGCAGATGCGCCCTTACATCAGGCGCTCGCTCAACCAGGCCACGTTTGACCGCATCGAGAGCTATATCCGCCAGTTCTGCGAAGGCTATGCCGCGCTCTTTGCCGCGCGCGTCCGCGAACAGCATATTCGCGATTGCCACGGCGATCTGCGCCTGCAGCACGTCTACCTTCTCGACCAGTCGGGCAGCGCGCCGGAAATCAGCGTGGTCGATTGCATCGAGTTTAACGAGCGCTTCCGCTATAGCGATGTGACCGCAGAAATTGCTTTTCTGACCATGGAACTGGACAACGCTGGTCGCGCCGACCTTGGCCGCACTTTTGTCGATGCCTATGTGCGCCAGACTGGCGACCGCGGCTTATATGAACTGTTGCCTTTCTACGCCTGCTATCGCGCCTGTGTGCGCGGCAAAGTGCTCTCGTTTATGCTCGATCAGTCCGAGGTACCTGCCGAGCAGCGCGAGGTCGCGCGCAGAGAGGCCGAGAGGCTGTTTACGCTCGCGGCCAGCTATGCCAGCGGTCCCACGCGTCCGACACTGCTCCTGGTTGGGGGTCTGATGGGGACAGGGAAAAGCACGATGGCACGTCTGTTACAGGCCGAGCTGGGCTGGAGCCTGATCTCCTCGGATGACACGCGCAAGCAACTCGCGGAACTCGAACCGTCCGAGCCGCGGCCCGATGCCTTTGGCGAGGGAATCTACTCGCCCGCCTGGACCGCGCGCGTCTACCAGACCATGTTCGACCAGGTCGCGACCCTGCTATCTGCTGGCCGCTCGGTCATTCTCGATGCCACGTTTGCCCGGCGCTCGTATCGTCACGCGGCTGCCCAGGAAGCCACCTTGCGCGGCGCCACGCCGGTCTTTGTGGAATGTCAATGCTCGCGCGAAATCGCGCTGGCGCGGCTCACGAGCCGCTGGCAAGCCCGCCAGGACCAGCAGCAGTACGGCGCCAGCGCGGCCAGCGATGCCCGCCCGGAACTCTATGACGCCCAGGCCGACGCCTGGCAGCCCTTCTACGCCGACGAAGAACCCTCTACCGAATATCTGAGCACTTCCACCGCCGCCGAACCCTCGGCCAATCTTTCCCAGATCCTCGACGCGCTGAGCATCCCCCTCGCTCTGCGCCTCCCGCCAAAGCCATGAAACAGCACATCACTCAGAGGGGCAAATGCCAATCATTTGCCCCCTTTTTGCCACATGTCGCTTTCCTGGGGAATATATGTCTCCTATCTGCCCCAACTGTGACCCCGATTCGGTGTCGAATTGTCGAACCTTTCAATGTACCCTTATTTACAGATAAACGAGACGCGCGGAAGGAAGCTTGAGAAGCCTCTCCAGCCAAGCTAAGAAAGAAGGGAACGTTATGAACAGGCAGCACCAACACAACATCGAATTTTCTATCACCTGTCCCAAACGGCACAGTGAATTAATGCTGAATGACATCCCTGCCAGCGAGTGCCTGATCGAAGAGCTCTCAGGCCTCGCGCTCATCACGCTTTTTGACAGTGTCTGGATCAAGAACGTCGAAATCACCGTCACCCCTGGTCCCGAAGCGCCTGTCACAATCGCTCTTCTCGCCCAGGGC
Organism: Ktedonobacteraceae bacterium; assembly: GCA_036384215.1. Classification (GTDB taxonomy): domain Bacteria; phylum Chloroflexota; class Ktedonobacteria; order Ktedonobacterales; family Ktedonobacteraceae; genus Paraktedonobacter. Next base: position 3,394 of record DASVMX010000468.1, read on the forward strand.
ACCACGCCCCTTGTCCAGGCCAGCAACATGGACCTGCTCATCGAAGACAAACTCACCTGCACCCTTGCGGAACTCTTCGACACCCTCCAGCATTGTTTGTTAGAATGACGATTGTAGCCATGCTCGCTCTTCCTCGGTGAATGAGAGCTGATCGACTGCTTCCTCTATGAGCGCCAGGGCTTGTTCGACCACTGTTAACTGTTCGATTTTCATGATGGATCTGATCAGCGCCAGAGTTTCGCGGTAGAGGCGTAGAGCCGCCAGCGCTCGTGCTCTCAGCGGCTTTATATTGGCCGGACCTTCTTCCAGGCCGGTGGCAACGCGGTGATAACGGCTCCAGGTCGAGTCTGCGCCTATGGCTGTTTCGACCTGTTGATAGTAGCTGCTATCGCTGATGACCTGCACGTTTCTGGAGAGCGTGGCTATCGCTGCCAGCTCTGAAACCAGCTTCGCGGTCGCGTAAGCCAGGGCAGGCTCGTTCTCTTGTTGAAACGCTTTCAGGATTTTGTGGACCTCTTCTGCCATGAACATCAGCCACAGGCTGTTTTGCGCGTCTGCCTCTGGCTGGAGTGTCTCAATACGAAAGTTGTTGATCTCGTGAAATAGTTGCGCTATTGAGCCATCTTTATCCAGCAGCAGGCGGCGTGCGCCCTTCACGAACATAGCTGATCCTGGTCTGAGCAGCATGGCCCGAAATTCAGCCACCGAAGTCTGTTTGACGCTGATCAGCCTGCCCTGGTGATAGAAAAAGCGCTTCGGTGGCGGCTTTATCCCCTCGCGCCAGAAGCAGGCAAAATCCAGGTCACTATAGCGCGTCGCCTCCTCACGCGCGTAGCTGCCGCCCAGCGTAATGCCCACGAGCTGCTCATGGTCGAGTTCCTGAACCAGCTCGCTGAGAAACTCTTCTGAGAGCTGCGCGATGTTCGCCGTTGTCTGTTGTTGGGTTGGTTCCATCTGTGTTTCCTTCTTCCGTGTAATTCATACCGGGAGCGTGCCTGCAATACCTTTCAAAGAAGCCTGCGGGCGGGAGCTTTCAAAGAAGCCTGCGGGCTGGGAGCCAGCCGATACTTGCCATCGGCTTGCCCCTTCGGTTGATGCGTCTTCGTCGGCCTTCACGTCCGTCACCTTTCGCCTGACCACCTGGCTTGCCCAGGAGGATCATCGTGCTGGCTTTTCTATGCCAGGGCGGCAGAATTCATCGATATGGGTGCAGACGGCGGGCGTGAAGGCTGCCTTTACATGCACGGGTTCACGCTTATTCAAAAAGGTATTGGAACTGCGTACCTGGCGTGAGTGTGCCTCGCGAAACCTATAGGTTATAATGCATTATATCAAGAAAGGAGGCGGCGTTCCCAACGTGTGGCGCGCGAGCCTTTTTCCGCGCGGTTGGAGCGGTTTTTGAACGCTGCGTATGAGTGAACTGGATGAGCGAGAAAAACGCACCTGTTGCTGATATTAAAGAGGAGGCGGCGCGCATTCTGGCCGCCGCCGAGTCCGATGGATTTCCGCTGCGCCTGCTGGGTGGACTGGCCATTTATTTTCAGTGTCCCTCTATTCAAGATGATGCCCGCTTGCAGCGCGCGTATAAAGATTTCGACTTTGTGACGCTGGGCAAATGGGGCTCGAAGACGAAGGCGCTGTTTACACGCCTGGGCTATACTCCCAGCCAGGCTTTTAACGCGCTGCACGGCTATCAGCGCCTGCTTTTCTGGGATACTGCTCACGAGCGCCAGGTCGATATCTTTATTGATCGTATGCAGATGTGCCACACTCTCGATTTTCGCGCCCGTTTGCAGACCGCCGATCCACGCACTCTCTCGCTCTCTGATCTCCTGCTGACCAAACTCCAGATCGTCGAGGTCAATGAAAAAGATCTGGTCGATACCATGGCGCTTTTCCTGGACCACGATGTTCTGAACCACGACGGGGACTATATTCCACGCCTGACCGCCTCCGATTGGGGTCTGTATAAAACCCTGACCATCAATCTTGGCAAGGTTCGTGCCTTTGCCCTCGAAAAGGCTTTCCCTGAGCATATTCCTACGCGCGTCGAGAGCCTGCTCGCGGCCATCGAAGCCCGGCCCAAAACCCTGTCCTGGAAAACCCGCGCCATGCTCGGCGAACGCGTGCGCTGGTACGAATTGCCAGAGGACCCGCGCAAAATGGATGAGGTGAATGAAACAGGCTTAGACCGGAGACTGTTTCATTCACCTC
>DASVMX010000469.1:0-10099 GCA_036384215.1 Ktedonobacteraceae bacterium
GCAATGCCCGCAAAACACGTTCCTATTCAACCTGTGCGAGCGCCGCAGGCGCGAGTTTACAGATTATTCACAATCATAACCCACTCGTGGCGCCCAAAAAGCGCCGCCAGGCTATCTTCGTGCATAAAAACATATGCACCATATTGACTATATCCAATATTGCGCTATAATGACACTAGTTGAACTACTTTTGGAACTGCGCGTAAAACAACAGGTAACCGCTCGATCACACGAGAAAAACTCAACCGAGGGGACGGTGCCATGCACAGCAATACTATTACGTACCGCCAGCAGTACAGCTTCTGTAGCAAAGCTGGGTGCCGCAAGTGCCAGGAGGGCATCGGGCATGGACCTTATTGGTACGCGTATCAAACTGTGCAAGGGCGTACTGTACGCACGTATATCGGTAAGACGCTGCCCCCGGAAGTGCCAGCAGAGCGGATCGCGACGCCGGCTGCTACGCCCTCTCCTGCGAAAAACGGTTCGTCCTCCCCGCTCTTCCGCCTGACAACTCTGGGGATGCTGCGCCTGGAGGGTCGCGGCGAGGATGAGAGCTGGCAAACGCTGTATGAGTCCGGCTGGCGCCTGCCACAGGCGCGCGCGCTGCTCGGCTGCTTGCTCAGTACCCCTGAGCGCCTGTTAACCCAGCAGCAGGCCTGTGAACTGATCTGGCCAGAGCTGGACAGGAAGAGTGCGGCCCAACATTTGCGCAGAGCGGGTACAGCGCTGAGCCAGCTCCTGGGACCAGTTTACAGCAAAAAAACGAATACTATTTTAACCCTGGCCGGACAGAATCAGTTCTGGGCCGATTGTACTGCTTTTGAGGATCTGCTGGCGCGGGCTCACGCCCTGTCTGGCGAACAGCGCGGCGGGCGTATTCCCCTGCTGGAACAGGCCGTCAGGCTTTACGGCGGCGATTTTTTCCCAGAGGAGCGCGCTGCGCGCTGGTCCGCTTACTATCGTCAGAGCCTGCGCGACCAGTGGAGCGCGGCTCTGCTGGAACTGGTCGATCTCTACCTGGATCAGCAGCGCCTGGCCACGGCCAATGAACTGCTCGATCAGCTCCTGGCAACTGATCCAACCAACGAGGCCGCGGTCCAGCGGCTGATGTTTCTCCTGGCGCTCCAGCAGCGCCGAGTGGAAGCTGTGCAGGCCTATCAACGCCTGGTGACGCTCTTACAAAATACCCGGCAGGCGGCCCCCACGCCTGAAACTCGTTCGCTCTTCCAGTCTATTCAGCAGGGACACGAGGCGCTTTTCAAGCCCTTCGCGACATTGGCCAGCGCTCAGGGGGAAACAGGCTCAACCGTGGAGGAGGCAGGCATGCGATTACGCCCAACGGATGAAAACAACGCGGAGCATGAGGAAACAGGACCGGCGATCCGGCACGCTGACGCATCGCAGCGCGCCAGCGAGGCAGAAGCCGCCGAGCAAACGACCACGACTATTTCGTTTGTGCGCGCCAATCAAAGCCCGCTGGTCGGGCGCGAAACGGAGATGCACGCGCTTGAACAACTGCTTGAACAGGTCGGGGCAACGCGACCGCGCCAATTCTCAGAATACAGCGCGCAAGCCCTGTTTCAGGAGGCACGCCGCGCGCCACACGCGCACTGCCTGCTGCTGATGGGCGAAGCCGGCATTGGCAAAACCCGCCTGGCGGAAGAGACCGCGCGCCAGGCCCAGCGCCGTGGCTGGTCGGTGGTCTGGAGCCGCACCTACGCACAGGATCGCGGCATCCCCTATCGCCTCTGGACAGCCGCGCTGCGCAATGTGCTGACCTACGCCCCCGACCTCGCTCGCCAGGCCGCGGAATTCTCCTCCCCCGCCATCTATCAACCTCTGCGTACTCTCGTGCCGGATATCCAGGATTTTCTGGGCTCCTCTGGCAAAAATAACGCCGACAGCCTGTTCGCCGATATGCTTTCACCGGAACAGGATGAATCGCGCCTGCGCGAGGCCATCTACACCTTTCTGACCGCGCTTAGCAGCAACGCGCCGCTCCTGATCGTGCTGGACGACATCCAATGGGCAGACGATAGCAGCGCTCATATGCTGGGCTACCTCACCCGGCGCATGGCCGATCACCCGATCATCCTTCTGGCCACCTGCAAAGAGGTTGAACTGACGGCGAATCGCGTGCTGAACCCTCTGGTCGCCTCCATGTTGCGCGAACAGGTTGTCGAACTCATGCATATCCAGCCTCTGAGCGATGAGCATATCGGCGTGCTGGTCTCCGACCTGCCCACTCCCGCGATCACTCGTATTCAACACCAGGTCGCGGGTAACCCTCTCTTTGCCGAAGAACTGGCCAATGATCTGCGCACCCGCGGGGGCAGCACGACGATCTTTTCGCCGGTCCACGGCAAGATGGACACGTTGATCCTGCCCGACACCATCGCGGCGGCGCTCAATCAACGCCTGAATCGGCTGAGCAAAACCTGCCGGGACCTGCTGGACAAGGCCGCGGTTCTGGGAGGCTCTTTCGACTTTGACCTGATCTCCGCGACGGAAAGCGGCAGGGTGCCTGGCGATGACGATGTGGTACTGGATCTGCTGGACGAGGCTCTGGAATCGGGGGTACTGACGGAAGAGGGCAGCGGCGCGCACGTGACCTATCATTTCTGGCATCCACTGCTCGCCAGCCATCTCTACAACGGACTCTCCGCGACCAGGCGCGCGCGCCTGCACCGGCGCATTGCCGATGTACTGCGCCAGATCCACCAGGCGCGCGAAATTGAAGAGGCCGCGACAATCGCGCAGCACTTACTTCAGGGAGGAGCCGAACCCGCGCGCATCGCGCACTACGCCGAACTGGCCGCGCACCACGCTTATAGCCTCTTTGCCTATTCCGACGCCGACCGCTATTATCGCCTGGTCCTGAATCAGTTGGCTCCACAGTTACTGGCCCCTATCTACAGCCAGCAGCCCGAACAACTGTTGATGCCCGGCACCGCGGATGAGCAGCGCATGCACCTGGCTTTCCTGGTCGAACGCCTGGCTGAATGCACTCGCGTGCTGGGCAACTTCCAGGACGCGTTCATCTTCTATCTGCGCACCATCCAGTTGCGCAGCACACCCCCGCGCGTCTTCGCGAATCAGACAGAAGAGCGCCAGGAGGCTCAGATCCAGGCCATCCTCTGGAGCGAAATCGCCCTGATCTGCCGCTTCACTGGCGACACCGCCGCGGCCCGCGAGAGCAATGCCCGCGGCACCGAGGTACTCCAGGCCGCGAGCATTACCGATGGACCCGCCTGGGGCTGCCTGCTCCACCAGCAAGCCAGCCTCTACTGGCACGAGGGCTATCACCAGGAAGCCCTGACCGCCTCGCACCAGTCACTCGACCTCTTTACCGCCTGCCTGGCCAGGTCCGCCAGCCAGAACAACACGCCAGCCTCGCGTCAGACCCGCGCGCTGCGCACCCTCCAGGGCGATCCCGTCGACCTGGGGCGCGTTCACGGCTTCCTCGGCCTCGGCTATACCGCCACCGGGCAGCTCAGTGAAGCCATCAAACATCTCCAGGAAGCCCTGGTCATCTACCAGCAGCATGGCCGCCCGCGCGAAGTCGCTCACGCCAGCAGCAACGTGGGCCACATCTACCTGCTCAAAGGCGAATACGAACAGGCCCGCCAGTGCTTCGAAGAGCAATTGAGTTATGTCGAGCAGAGCGGCGACATCCCCTTGAAGTCAGTGCTGCTCTATAACCTGGGCGAACTGGCTGCCGCAGCCAATCAGCCTGACGAAGCCGAGCACTTTTATCGCGAAGGGCTGGTGCTGGCCGGGCAGATGAAAGACCGCGAATACCTTAGCAACTGGAACGCCATTCTCGGTAACCTGCTCATCGAACAGGGACGCTTTAAAGAGGCCGCTCAAGTTATCCTGCTCGCCCTCTCAGTCGGACGCTCCGCGCCGCCCAACTGGCCCTGCATCGGCTTCGCGCTGATCGCCCTGGCCAACCTGCGCTGCGCCCTGGTCACAAGCGAAAATCTGGCTGACAGCGCCAGGGGCTACCGCGCCCTCTGGCACGCCAGAAGCGACCTCCAGCGCGCCCTCAGCCTGGGCGATCTGGACGCCGAGCGGCACACCCTGGCCGAACTGGCCCAGGCTCGCGTCTCCTACCTGCTCGGCGAACTTCCTCTCGCCCGCAAACAGTGCCAGCACGCCATCCGCGCCGCCAAACAATACGAACTCCAGGTCATCCAGGAACGCTGCCAGCAACTCCTGGACATATTGCCCGGCGGGTAAACACTATTTGCCCGCTTGTAAACAATCTTGCCTCCATCTCAAAAAGCCCGCGGGCCCATGGCTGAGATCATGGATACCCGCGGGCAAGTTCAGACATCGATATATAAGTGAGCCTTGATACTCAGCTTCATCGAAGCACTCCGCCAGATGAATACTGGTACAGTTACTCAGTATCGTAAAGATGATACCCATCACCTATAGAACTGCCATTCGCAGCAGGCCTTTTCATCAAAAACAGTGTTTGCTTGTTGACAGGTGTTCTAAAACCAGTTACAATGTGAATGTAAATAACCATACACACATTGCAACGCCTCTTTCAACAAACGGCCTGAAAACCAGGTTGCCTGTCTGAAACGAAAAGAAAAAGACACATCGCATATCGGTCAGGGAAACCTCAAAATGGGGACGAGGATTACAACAGAATCATTTGATGGAGGGGAAAAGATGGAAGTGCATCATTTGCAAGTCGAAAACCAGGCGCGATCTGACAAAGCACTGCAAGCGGGACTCTGCTCACTGCTGTGCGGTCTGCTCGCGCTGCTCCTGGCAGGCTGTAGCCTGGGCTCTCTCTCGGGCTCTCTCTCCAATAACGGTGCCACCAATCAACGTAAGGCTCCGGCTTCGCAGCAGATCTACCGCTACGCTGATGTTGCGACCGACATTGCAAGCTTCGATCCGGCCCAGGCCAACGATCAGCCTTCGCTGGAGGCAATCACGATGGTCTTTACGGGCCTGGTTCAGCTCGACGATAAACTACAAGTACAACCGCAACTGGCGCAGTCCTACGAGATCTCAGAGGATGGCCTGACCTATACTTTCCATCTGCGCCCTCATCTCAAATTCAGCGATGGCGCCCCGCTGAGCGCCAGCGACGTGGCCTATAGCATCGACCGGGCGCTCTCTCCAGCGCTGGCAAATCTCAGTGGCGTGACCCTGACCTACCTGGGCCTGCTCAAAAACGCGTCTGAACGGGTAGATAATAAGGTCAGTACGCTGATCGGCGATAGCATTAAAATTGTTGATCCTCAAACCGTCCAACTTACTACTGATACACAAAGCTCCTATTTCCTGCAGGCTCTGACCTACCCAACCTCCTTTGTCGTCGAGAAACGTGTGATCGACAAATGGGGCACAAAGTGGACCGATCATCTGAACGATAACGGTGGACAGGGCGGTGCTGGTCCCTTCAAGGTCCAGAGCTACAACCATACCACGGGTATCGTCTTTGCCTCCAATCCCAACTACTACGGCCCGCGCGCACAGCTACAGCGCGTCAGTTTTGACTTCTATAAAACGCCCCAGGCGGCATTCGCCGCTTATCAGGCAAATCAGGCAGATTTCGTCAAAGCAGTGCCGCCTGAACAACAGTCGGTCGCGAAGGCGCTGCCAAACAACCAGTATACTCAGACTTCTGAGCTGACCATCGACTATATCGCGATGAACTACCTCTACAAGCCCTTTGACAACCTTCATATTCGCCAGGCTTTTGCCCTTGCCGTCAATAAAAATATCATCGCAAACGCGATCTATAACGGCGCGCGCACCCCAACCTGTCATATTATCCCACAGGGTATGCCGGGTTATGACGCCAATCTGCGATGTCCAGGTGGTGTCAGCACACGTGGAGATGTCATCAAAGCAAAAGCGCTTTTCGAGCAGGGTTTGCAAGAAGAAGGGCTAACCCTGGCTACTTTTCCACCAGTAAAAATCACCTATCAGAGTGCTATGCCAGCCCTGGACAATATGATCAACACGCTGCGCCAGCAATGGCAGCAAGCGCTGAACGTGAATGTCACCACCCAGACCATGGACTACGAGCCGCTTGTGCAAGCAGAAACAAAAACTGCCTGTACCCAGAACGACCTCGCGCCCTGTCTGAACCAGGGACTGCAAATGTGGATTGCCGCCTGGGGCGCGGACTACCCTGATCCACAAAACTGGATCACCCAGCAATTTGACCAGAACGCCCCCAATAACCTGTTGAACTATGGCCAGAATCTGGGAACCACTGCCAAAGCCCAGCAGCAGCTACAGATAGAAATGGAGAAGGCAGATGTGGAACCTGACCAGCAGGCGCGCATGATACAATATGGCCAGATCGAGCAGCAACTGGTCAACGACGTGGCCTGGCTGCCCATCGATCAGCGCAGCAACTCAACCGCGCTCAAACCCTATGTGGCCGGCCAGACCTCCAATCCGCTCTCGCTGATCCCTCCTAACAACTGGAGCGGCATCTATATTAGCTCTCATTAAGAACAATCAATTAAAAATTGAGTGCCTCTGGCGCGGACGCGGTCCGCGCCAGAGGCATACTACACCTTGCGAAGCGCCGCAGGTGCTGAGGAAGCCGAATAGTTACTTCTTTTCTTTTTCGGCCAGTTCAATCAGTTCCAGCAAACGCGCGGGGGTGACAACGCGCACTTTGCCATCCAGTTGCTGAACAATGCGCTGGAGATCGCCAGGAGTGATATTCCAGGCAAAGATGTAGACATTGATAAAACGTGTTCCCCGCGCCAGCGCGCTGCGGATCAGGCTCAGTGTGCGACGAGGATTAAGGGCGAGGCCAAGATTCTGGTAGACCAGCAAACCAGCGCGCCGGCGCCAGGATGGGCGGAAACCGCCCGCGCCGCTCAGGATGCCGCGCAGACCGTGGGCAGAGAGCTGGTCCGCAAACAACTCCTGGAGATCGGGAGTAAGAAATCTCATGCTGAACCATGTCCCGCTGTCGAGTATCTGTAACGACGCCGCGCCCATTACGCGCAGCAAGTCAGCAGTCAATTGGAGAAACGCCTGACGATGCTCCCGTGGCCAGTGCGAGGGCAACATATAAGCCGCGCCGCTGGGGCCGGCGATCAGCTCATCATTTTTGCTGGCGGTGCGGCGATAAAACGCGGCCAGGCGAGGCATGATCCGCCAGAGCGCCGGGGCAAGCGTCCAGCCCAGAGGCAGCGCGCCGCGCGCTGGATCGCGCCACAAACGCAGCAGATGATGCTGGCAATACTGGAGATTATCCCCATCACTGATCGTAAATGAAAGATACGTCGCGTTCGCGTCAAACTGCTCGCCTGCACGCTCCACAATCGAACGGCGCGCGTTCACCTGTTCGCGTACCGTGTCCTGTTCCCTGGCGACAGTTTGTTCGTTTGTGCTTACCCGTTCGTCCAAAGTAATTGGTGCATCTGCCAGAGCCTGTTCGGGCGAACAGGGCAGGCTGGACCAGACGCCGAGGTTGGTACAGTGGTCGCTGGCCAGGGTGAGGAGAGCGGAACGCGAAGCGAGGCGGATGCCGAACGGCTCGCTGACAAACCAGCCCAGGTGGAAAGCTCCTGGATGGAAGCTGGCGAACAGGCGCTTGAGAAGACCGCGCTCGCAGTGCCAACCAGCCGAGGATCTGGGAATGATGCCGCGGGCATCCAGCCAGCAGGTAAAGACGCGCTGCGTCACCAGGTACGAACGCAGAACTCCGCACAGCTTCGGGTCCAGCCCGGCAATCAGATCGGGCGAACACTCCGCGAGCAAGTGTTTGTAGGCCCAAACATAGGCCTGTACCCGGCTTTTCCAGCCGTGTTCGCGCAGGTCCGCCAGCACAGGCACATGCCAGGGAGCTGTCTGAAAACGGCTGGCCTGCTCTGGCGAAACAACCAGGCCGGCGCGCAGCGCTGCGAGCGTGCTGGCCACGTTGCGCGTATCCAGCAAGCCAGGATCATAGATCACCAGTCCCGCGACCTGTTCACGGTGCTTGAGCAATAACTGATCCAGTATCTCATCGCCCGTGACAGACGCTCGTGTACAGGGTAGCGCGGGATCAAGCTCCTGGAGCCAGAATTCGTCATCGCTGCTCTCAAGACAGTAGAGACGCGCCGGGCCACGATTAATCAGCCCGGCCAGCGTAGACACGCTTAACACGCTATCAGGCGAAGCCCCGCGCAGGTCATAGATCTCCACACTGCTCGTCTGAGAAAGCGACGGCAGCAAAGCTTCTTCCTGCCACGCGGCCGCTGGTCTGGTTATACGCAGGGTCGTGTCCTCCTTCTCTGCGATTGTACTCATTCTGAAAAATTTATCAAACTGTCATTATTGTAACATGCGAATTGAGCATTTTTCTCTTGACCAGCCAGCTAAAACTGGAGTATGCTAGCTTGTATAGTGTCGGCACTACTCAACGTTGAGATAGAAAGGACTCCGAGCATGTCAGATAAAATGGTTTCGCCCGATCTCTTTCGTCCGCCAGTCGCCTTTCCTGATGTCCCTTACGATCAACTCTTACGCATGGCCGCGTATCGCGTGCCAGACCGCACCGCGATCATCTACCACAACCAGTATTTCACCTACCGCGAGGTGGTGGGAATGGTCAATTGTGTCGCCAATGGCCTGTACAACCTTGGCCTGCGCAAAGGGGACAGAATCTGCCTGTTGATGACTAACCGTCCAGAGTACACTGTCTCTTTTATTGCCGCTGCCAGCATCGGCGCAGTGGTCAGCCCAATGAATCCCGCTTACAAAAGCCGCGAGGTTGGTTACCAACTGGAAAACTCCGAGTCCAGCACGATCATCATCCAGAGTGAACTCCTCCCCCTGCTACAACAGGTGCTCAGCCAGAAATCTCTCCCCAACCTCAAGCACATCATTGTAACTGGCGCGGATGCCCCTGAGAACATGCCAGAGGCCATTCCATGGTCCCGGCTGATGCGCCAATCCTCGCCTGAGCTACCGCCTAAAGTCGAGATTAGCGGAGACGACCTGCTGGCGCTTCCCTACTCCTCTGGCACCACGGGCCTGCCCAAAGGAGTAATGCTCACACATCGCAACCTGGTCTCCAACAATCTCCAGTTCACTACCGCTCTCCAGACGAACTTTACAGATGTCGCTCTGCTCTTCCTGCCGTTCTACCACATTTATGGCGTGATGCTCACCGGCAGCTTCCTGGCCTGCGGCGGCACACAAATCATGATGGAGCGCTTTGATCTCCTACAATCGCTGGAGTTGAGCGAGACGCATGGCGTAACCTACTATTTCGCAGTCCCGCCAATCATCGTGGCACTTGCCAATGCTCCGGTAGACCTCAGCAAATTGAAAACGGTCAAATACGTCTTCTCTGGCGCGGCCCCGCTGCCGCTGGACCCGGCTCGCCGCCTGGCGGAGAAAACCGGCCTGCAGGTGGTCCAGGGCTATGGCCTGACCGAGAGTTCCCCGCTGACCCACTCTCAGCCCAGAGATAAAGACCTGGTCAAGCCCGGCAGCGTTGGCCTGCCAGTGCACAACACCGTGCAAAAAATCGTGGATATCGACACCGGCGAGCGCGAGCTGCCGCCCGGCGAAGATGGCGAGATCATTATCCGCGGCCCACAGATCATGCAGGGCTACTGGAAAGCGCCTGAAGAAACCGCGAAGACATTGCGCAACGGCTGGCTACATACCGGCGACATCGGCCACATTGACGCCGAAGGCCATACCTATATCGTCGACCGCAAAAAAGAGATGATCAAGTACAAAGGCTTCGGCATCGCCCCTGCCGAGATTGAGGCGCTGCTGATGGAACATCCCGCTGTGATGGATTCCGCCGTCATTGGCGTGCCCGACGAAGAGTCCGGTGAAGCTCCCAAAGGTTTCGTCGTCCTGCGCCCTAACCACGAGGCCACACCCGACGAGATCATCACCTTCGCCAACGGCAAACTGGCAGGCTATAAGAAAGTTCACTATATTGAAATAGTGACAGCCATCCCGAAAAATGCCTCCGGCAAGATCCTGCGCCGCGAACTCAAAGACCTGGAAAAAGCACGCCGCGAAAGCAACTAGGGAAGCAAGGCCCATTTTATACGGCGTGGTGAATTTGGAACGGTTTTACCGTTCCAAATTC
>DASVMX010000470.1:0-4310 GCA_036384215.1 Ktedonobacteraceae bacterium
GGTGGAACCGCCAGGATGGGTGCTTTATCGCCATTCCACAAGGCTTTTCTGTGAAATGTGAGCTATCCCACAGCTTTATTGTTATATGAGCTCCGCGCGAAACGTCTTATCATCATAAGACACTATAGCACGTGTCTCATAAATGCATTGCTGGAGGGAAAGACTATGCTCGGTTCATTAAGTGTCGTTGACGTGCTGTTTCTGGCGACGATTATCCTGCTGGTGTTTAATGGTCTGCGGAATGGTTTTGTGTTTAGCCTGGCCAATCTGCTCAGCCTGCCGGCGGCGGCGATAGCTGCCGCGGTTTTTGGACCATCGTTGACCGCGAAGCTGGGGATAAATCCTCTGGTCTCGTATATTCTCATTTTCCTGGTGGCCGTTGTGGTGATTCATATTGTGGCCAGGGCGGTGCGTGGGACAGCGAAGAAGATTCCCCTGATCAGCTCTGGCGATGCCTTGCTCGGCGGCGTGGTCGGGTTTATCGAGGCCTGGGCGCTCTGGGTAGCTTTTCTTTTGATTCTCGGACATTTTTTGAACGTGGTCGATCATAGCCAGATCCAGCAGATGGGTATCCACATCGATACTTTCCAGAGCTGGCAGAAGTTCTACAATGACACGGTGAGCAATAGCCTGTTCGCGCGCGTGAATGGCTGGTTTATCAAAGCCGTGCCGCTGGTGCCAGCCCTGTCATCCTAGATGGTTCGGCTTGTCTTCTCTGCTGCGCGTGTTACAATGAGACAAAGGCAATCTGATAGTCTCTGATTCACGGTGGAGGTTCGATTACGACAAAACAAGATCGTTTGATTGATGCCCCTTCTCACACCCGGTCTGAGCGCGCGTATCTGGTGGCGGTGGAGCAGGATGAGAGCGAGAGTCTGTGGAGTGTTGAGGATTCGTTAAGTGAACTGGGCACACTGGCGCGTACCGCTGGCGCCCAGGTTGTCGGTACTATGGTTCAGCGCCTGCGCCATCCCGATGTGGCGACCTATATTGGCCGGGGACGAGCGCAGGAGTTGGCGGAACTGGAGAAGGCCGAGGGTTTTTCTCTGGTGATCTTTGATGATGAACTGTCTCCCTCGCAACAGCGTAACCTGGAAAAACTGCTGCACGCGCGTGTGCTCGACCGCACGGCGCTGATTCTGGATATCTTCGCGCAGCATGCCTACACGCGCGAAGGGCGTTTACAGGTTGAACTTGCCCAGTTAGAGTATCGTTTGCCGCGCCTGAGCGGCTACGGCGTGGACCTCTCGCGCCAGGCTGGCGGCTCGCGCAGCGCGGGCGCCGGTGGAGCTGGCGGAGCGATTGGCGTGCGCGGTCCCGGTGAAACCAAGCTGGAAATGGACCGCCGGCGCATTCGCGGGCGCATCTCTGATCTGCGCGAAGAGATCGAGCAGGTGCGCGAGCAGCGCAAGGTCCATCGCCAGCAGCGCACCTCCCGCGCCATCCCCGTTGTGGCCGTCGTCGGTTACACCAACAGCGGCAAATCCACGCTGTTCAACGCCTTTACCGATGCCGAGGTGCTGGCGGAGAATAAGCTTTTCGCTACCCTCGACCCTACCACGCGCCATCTACTCCTGCCCAATAACCAGGAGGCGCTGCTCACTGATACCGTGGGCTTTATTCAGAAGCTGCCCACGCGCCTGATCGCGGCTTTTCGCGCCACGCTGGAAGAGGTGATCGAAGCCGATCTACTGCTGGAAGTCGTTGACGTGGTTCACGAGAACGCGATTGAGCAGAGTGAAACCGTCAGCGAGGTGCTGCAAAGCCTGGACGCGGCTGATAAACCGCGTGTCACAGCCTTGAATAAAATCGACCTGCTGGAAGACAGCGCCGATATTGACACCTCACTCTACCCCAACGCCGTGCCTATCTCCGCGCTCCAGCAGACCGGCCTGGAGGAGCTGCGCGCGAAAATCGCCGAAGTGCTGGCCAGCAGCATGGAATCCGTGCAGATCGTCGTGCCCTACGCTCGCAGCGAGCTGGTCGAGCTTTTCCACCGCCGCGGCCACGTCCTGCAGGAAGAGCACCGCCCCGAAGGAACATTTCTCGCGGGCCGTCTCCCCCGCGCCCTGTGTGGCTATTACAGCAGATTGCTTGGCGACGCGTTCTCTGCTACCGGGATTGTCACACAGGGACAGGAATAACCACAACAGAGGCGGCTATAGCAGGAACGCACCGGAGATGTGGAGCACATCAGCGCATCCGGTGTGTTTCCCGCCAAAAACCATCTGTTCTTGAGCCGCCCCCCGGTGTCTATGATGCCAAATTAACCTCATCTGGTGTGCTCCTCCGCGAAAAGCCTGTATCCTTTGGTTGAGATAATTTCGTGTTATTTGCGTTATACTATTTGAGTTTCATTGGTTCCCCCGGCGTGTTCCCGACAGAGAAGATTGGGTGATAGGCATAGCCAGGATGGTTTACGTGGTAGCGGCGGCGGCGGTGGTGTGTTAGATTTATCTTTGTCTATATAAAAATGGGGAAACAAAAACCTGATACAGGGAAGGAAAGAAGGAATGTCCGAGGAAAAGCAGCCGTCGCGGTCGGTGCCTTTGCGCTTGCGTATTCGCTCACAGAGCGGGCCTTTGCCGGTAGCGCGGAGCGCGGGAGAGATAAGCGTGCTGCCACCCGAACTGTCCGCGAATGACGCGCCGACCGCGCCGTCTCTGCCCATTGTAAATAACGTGGAATTGCTACAGAGCCGGCAGGTGAAAGAGTTGATTCGCCTTGGCAATATCTTGCGCGCGGAACAGGGCCTCGGAGAGGTGCTGGAGCAGGTGGTCTCTTCGATTAACAGGTGTACCGGCTTCAGGAGGGCGATTGTGCACCTGATTGAGGAGAGACGCGATGTGATGACCTTGCTCGCGTTCGCGGGGATTCCTGAGGTGGAGCAACGGAAGCTGCGCGAGAATCCCATGCTTGTCAATCAAATGTTCAGATTTATGCGCCCGGAATTTCAGATCAGCCAGAGTTACTTTATCGGCCACGAGTATAAGCATCTATTCAGTGATATTGTCAGCGTTGGCGGTGGACCGGCGGTGAATCATCAGCCGGGCGATTGGCATCCAGAGGATGGGCTGATTATACCGCTGTTCAGCCCGCGCCAGCGCAAGGTACTGGGTTTTATCTCGTTGGATGATCCCGCTGATGGACGTGTGCCGGGCGAGGAGAATATCGAGATCGTCGAGCTTTTCGCGAACCAGGCAGCGACTGCGATTGACAACGCGCTGCTGTTCCAGGAGCGTGAAGCCGAGCGCGTCGCGCTGGAGAGCGCGATCCTCGATCTGCGCCACGATCTGGAGCGTGTGCAGCGCGGAGATTTGCGCGTGCGCGTCCAGGTTTCTCACGAAAAGCTCAAGCTGGTAGCCGAGGCAATTAATGTCACGCTGGGCGAAATCAGCAGCATTCTGGGAACTGTGCAGTTAGTCACGCAGGCGGTAGATGAACACGCCCAGGATGTGCAGCATCTCTCGGCTCTGCTGGTCAAGGACACCAACCAGCAGGAGCGCCAGGTACAGCATATCTCGCTGGCCATTGATGAGATGACCGCGATCATGCAGCGTGTCACCGACAACGCGACAAAGATTTCTACGGTTTCCGTGGATGCCATGGATGTGAACGAAGAGGGGCAGAACCAGATCGGGCGCGCCATCGATGGTATGCGCCAGGTGCGCGAAATCACCATGCAGTCCTCGCGCGTGATCAAACGCCTGGGGGAGAGCGGGCAGGAGATCAACGAGACCGTGGCGGAGATCTCCGATCTGACCGCGCGTATGAATCTGCTGGCGCTCAACGCCGCAATCGAAGCGGTGCGAGCGGGCGACCAGGGACAGGGCTTTGTGATGATCGCCCAGGAGATCCGCTCGCTCTCCGTGCACAGCGCCGAGGCCACGCGCCGCGTGGCCTCGCGCCTGCGCACTATTCAACACGAAACCGCTGCCGTCGCGGAAAGTGTTGAGCAGAACATCCAGCAGGTCGTTGTCCAGTCCGAACTGGTTTCCCAGACCGGCGCAGCCCTTGAGGCGATCAGCGTCATCACCACCCAGATGTCCGACCTGGTCGAAGAGATCTGTAGCGCCACCGAAGGCCAGACGCAGGGCTCGCGGCGCGTAGCCTTCTCAATTGAAGAGATCACGAGAATGACCAGCGAGATCAACCAGCATATGCAGGAAATGCAGCAATCGCTCTCCCACCTGGTCGAACTGACCAATCTCCTGCGCACGCGCGTCTCCGTTTTCCGCACTGTTGACGAGGCATAGAGAAAAATTCAAGGACGGACAGAACAGGCAAAAAGCACGACATTAATCGGATTC
>DASVMX010000471.1:0-3792 GCA_036384215.1 Ktedonobacteraceae bacterium
TATGGCACTGAATGCACCACGTTGATGCTCCAGTATGGCTTTATGGAGATGAATCTCAACCGCATCCAGACGCAGGATATGGATGAGAATATCGGGGGACAGCGCGCGGATGAGAAGGCCGGCATGAAGTACGAGGGCACCCTGCGCCAGGTGATTCTCCGCTTTGGCAAATACCATGATGTGCGCGTCTACAGTATTCTGCGCGAGGAGTATCTGGAGAAATATAAGCAGTAATATGGGAATGACGATTCAAGAGATTACCGAGAAAGAGCAGTGGAACGCTTTTTTGCTCAGCCAGCCGCGCGGTCATCTGCTGCAATCCTACGAGTGGGGTGAGTTGAATCGCTACCTGGGTGGGCAGATCTATCGCCTGGGCGCGCTTGACGAGGGCGGACGGCAGATCGGCGCGATGATGGTGACGCTCACGCCGGTGGCAGGGAATCGCGTACCCTTGAGCTGGCTCTACAGTTCGCGTGGCCCCGCCGTCGAAAGTCCTGACTCGCCCGCGCTGGGCGCGCTGATCGAGTACGCGCAGAAAGTGCTGGGCAAGAAGCATCACGCGGTCGCCCTGCGCGTGGAACCAAATATTGCTGACGACGATCCAGCGATGGAGAACTGGCTGGCGGCCTATCGCTCTCTGGGTTTCCAGGCCAACCCCTATGCCGTGCATGGCCGCCGGAGCTGGGTGCTGGATATCCGTCCCAGAGCCGAGGATCTGCTGGCGAAATTTAAGATGACCTGGCGCCAGAATGTACGCAGCGCCGAACGCAAGGGCGTGATTATTCGCGAGGCCAGCAGCGAGGCGGACTTTGACGCCTACTACGCGCTGCTCAAGCTCACCAGCGAGCGCGACGCTTTTTTCATTCATGGCAAGGACTACCACCAGGAGATTTTGCGCCAGTTTGCCAGCAAAGGAGACGTGGTGCTCTACCTGGCCGAACACGAAGGCGAGGCAATCGCGGCCAAGATGTTGATTCGCTTTGGCGACTGGTGCTGGGATATGTTTGGAGCCACCTCGAATACGAAACGCAATCTCAAACCGGCCTACCTGCTGCAATACCGCTGCTTCCAGTGGGCGCAGTCCAGGGGCTGTAGCTACTTCGATTTCCGCACCATCCCGGAGATCCTGGAGCCAGGCGAAGAGATGTGGGGCGTGTATGAGTATAAAAAGGGCTTCGGCGGTTTTTCGCGACTCAACATTCCTACACAGGATTACATCTATCATCCGCTAATCTACAGTGCCTGGCGCAAATCGGTTGAAATTCGCCGCAACAGGCGGCACGAGGAACGCCGGAAGGTTGAACTGGAGCGCGCTGCCCGCGGCTCAGGCCAGACCACGCAAGATAATCAGCCAGCGCAAGCCGAACAGACGCAGAATTGAGAGGAATTGCTATGGAAGCGCGTATCATTACTGATGGTCAGCAATGGAACGATTTTGTCGCGGCCTCGGAATGTTGCAACATCACCCAATCCTACGAATGGGGCGAGCTTGGCCCCTTCCTGGGTGCGCAGACCATGCGTGTTGGAGTGATCGACGACAATGGCAAACTCTGCGCGGCTATGCTGGTGCTGATTACCCGCGCGCCCATCATCCATCGCACCTATTTCTACGCCCCACGCGGTCCCGTGATCGACGATCCCGCCTCGCCCGCGCTGGAGGTTCTGCTCAATTTTGTCAGGGCCGAAGCGCGCAAACAGGGCGCCTTTATGCTCAAGATCGAGCCGAGCGTGAACTACGACAACCAGGACTGGCTGATGGCCCTGCACAGACACGGCTTCCACGCGGTCCCCTACGCGGTCCACATTCGCGACGAGTGGGTATTGAACGTCCAACCCGAAGAAAAAGAACTCCTGGCGCAGATGAAGGAGAAATGGCGTTATAATATCCGCCTGGCCGGGCGCAAAGGCGTTACTGTGCGCCAGGGACAGAGCCAGGCCGATCTCGACGCCTGGTATAACATCTACATCACTACCAGCGATCGCGATCAGTTCTTCATCCATCCTGAGACGTTTTATCAAGAAGTTCTACGTCTCTTCAAGCAGGACGACCGCGTCGCCCTCTTCCTGGCCGAATATGAAGGCAAGCCCATCGCCGGCATCGTCGTGCTGTGCCTGGGACGCTGGAGCTGGTACATGTACGGCGCGTCCTCCAACGAGCAACGCAACCTGATGCCCAATCACCTGCTCCAGTGGCACGGTATGCAGTGGGCAAAGTCGCATGGCTGCTGGTATTACAACTTCCGCGGCATCCCCCACGTGCTAGAAAATGGCCAGATGGACGAAAGCCAGGAGTTGCGCGGCGTCTACACCTTCAAGCGCGGCTTCGGCGGCTACCCCATCCGCTCGCTGGAAACGCACGATCTGGTCTACCAATCCCTCGTCTACGGCGTCTACATGCGCCTGCTCGAAGTCAAACGCAAACGCGACGAAAGACGCCATCAGCGCGAGACCCAGCAGCAAATTGACAACAGCAGCAACGGCAATAACAGCCGCGGCGAAGAAAAAGTCGCCGCGCCCGTCAAAAAACCAGCCGGAGAAATAAGCTAAGCAGCAATAACGTAAGAATGCCTCAGAGCGTATTGCGCATCCGCGCAATACGCTCTGAGGCATTCTTACGTTATTGCTGCTTCTTCACAGGCATATTAGAGTGATTCATCATTCAGGGCAAAGAGCGATGGCTGTTTACTAAGATTACACGCAAGACGACCAGCTCATGGGCTGCGGCTTGTCGCAGGATCAGCCTCGATATAAATTTGGGACAAATTTGATATAGTTTGCCCCTATTCACCTGTTATATTCTTTCTGAACAGGCATAATCGTAAAACAGATGCAATATCAGGCTCGTATCTGATCCAATTCTGATACTTCATTGAACAAAGGAGAAGCGGCATTGCTTCCACCCTTCGGGTTGCGAGGATTGTGCTGCAACAAGTATGGAAAAAACAGCTACCATCACAGAAAACGCAACAAGAAACCGCAGTTTGATCGCCTGGGTCATCGTTCTCTTTGGCCTGACTGGTCTGGGAGTGCTGTATCTCATTTTTACTGGTGTAGACCAGAGGAAAGACTTCTCGCCCGCAATTATACTCATCGGATATGCTCCATCACTCGCGGCGCTGTGCGTGGTTGGATTTTCGTCTGGCGCAGGCGGAGTTCGTTCGTTGCTACAACCGCTCGGAAAATGGCGCGTTGGTATTCAGTGGTATGCATTGGTTCTGCTTGGCCCATTGATGCTGGTGCTCCTGACCAACGCGATATATCTGGCTCCAGGTGGAGCGCAGCCACAGCACTGGATGGCGTTTCCTGAATTGGGCGCGGCCCTTGGTCCATTAATCGCTGGATCGTTAGGTGAGGAAATTGGCTGGCGCGGTTTCGCCCAGCCGTTGCTACAAAAACGCTATAGCATGTTTTGGGCAAGTATCATCATTGGCGTTCTATGGGCTACATGGCATCTGTGGCCAATCATCGCGCCAGGCGGACTCGCGTATACGACGCTTTTAGATGTTATCCAAACATACGTGCGGCTCATCTCGACCGCGATCATCTATGGCTGGATATACAACAGGACACGCGGCAGCCTTTTGCTGGTGATGCTTGCGCATGCTGGACACAATATTGCGGTCGATTTTTTCCCACCAGCAACAGAAGGAGCAGCGCTTCTTCTCGCGTGCTTGTATCTGGCGGCAGCAATTGCGGTGATCTGGACGACGAAAGCGCAAATCCTGACTCGTCCAGGAGGTATGTAGCTTCGCAGAGGTTGAAAACGAATATTTCTGGCGCGGGCAATGTCCG
>DASVMX010000472.1:0-5475 GCA_036384215.1 Ktedonobacteraceae bacterium
CGTTTGATCCTCTTCTGTTTGAAGCAATGTGCCACTTTTGCCTCAATTTGGGGTATACTATTGGCACGATACATTGAAAATAGAATAATACTCAATTGACCTTTTCCAGATCATCATAGAAAGTTGCTCTGAAACAACACGAGAATATATTTATTTATATCTATATTTCGGTTATTTAAGAATGACTGCATTCTCCCTTTTCCACACTGGTGAACGGCGCACTGGCCGTTCGGCAGCGTGAAAAGGAAGTTACCCAAGGAAGCAGGCCAGGCTATGCTCAACGCAAATTCTCTCAACGCGGTGAATAGCTCCCGGTTCTCACAACGCTTCGTGAAGCCGCTCTATCAGTCGTACTGTTTCGCCAATCTCCCCGCGACGATACAGTATTTGCTGACCGGCCACGGGCAGAGCACGCTACCTCTGGATGTCTTTGGCTCATTACCTACCCGCTACAATAAAGTAGTGCTGATCTTCCTCGATGCCTTTGGATGGCGCTTCTTCGGCCAGTGCGCCGACCGCTATCCGCTGCTCAAGACTGTCCTCAAGCAGGGCGCGGTCTCCAAGCTGACTTCGCAGTTCCCTTCGGCCACGGCAGCCCATGTGACCTGTATCAATACCGGCCTGAATGTCGCGCAGAGTGGGGTCTACGAGTGGTACTACTATGAGCCCCTGGTCGATGCGATCATCTCTCCCCTGCGCTTCTCCTACGCGGGCGATGCTCAACAAAACACGTTGAAAAGCACGGGCCTCCCGGTTGAGTCTTTCTACCCGTCACGCACGCTGCACCAGACTCTGCACAGTCTGGGAGTGCAAAGTCATGTCTTCCAACCAGCCGCTCACCTCCACTCGGCCTATTCCACTATCATCTTTCGCGGTACCACGTCGCGCAATCCTTTCCGCGGACTGGAGCAGGCACTGGACCAGTTGACCGCTCACGTGCTGGCCAAAGAAGAGAGTCCCGCTTTCTATCTCCTCTATTATGATCGCATCGATACTACCAGCCATGCCAGCGGTCCAGGCTCGCAGGCACTGGAGGATGAATTGGAATTCTTCTTTACGGCCCTTGAACAACGCTTCTATCAAAAGCTGCGACAGCTTACTGGCGATACACTGCTGATGCTTACTGCTGACCACGGCCAGATCGAGGTTTCACCAAACACCACCTGTTATCTCAACCGCGAGATTCCCGATCTCGCCCGCTACCTGCGCACAGACCAGGCTGGCTCTCCCCTGGTCCCGGCTGGCTCGGCACGCGATATGTTTCTGTATGTCAAGGAAGAAATGCTTGACGAGGCCAGCGCACTCCTCCAGCGCGCTCTGGCCGGGCGCGCCGAGGTCTATCCAACCCAGGACCTGATCAAGCACAACCTCTTCGGCTCACCCAAACCCTCGCACGCCTTCCTCTCGCGCATTGGCAATCTTGCCATCCTGCCCCATGAACACGAAACAGTCTGGTGGCACGAACCAGGCCGTTTCGCCATGCGCTTCGAGGGCCATCACGGCGGCCTGACGCCCGCAGAAATGGAAATCCCATTGTTACTTTTGCCGCTATAAAAAGAGCCAGCCCGGCGAGCTAGCTCTTTTTATAGCGGCAAAATGCTATTCGTAGCGTAATACAGTCAAAGGCCGCACGCGCACTGCACCCCAGGCGACGAACAGGGCGGTGATGACCGCGAGCAGGGCGGTGCCGACGATCAGGCCGATGACGACCAGACCATTGACCGAGAAGGCGGTTTTGAAGGCGAGATTGCCGAGGAGGCTGGTGGCAAAGGTGACAAGCAGCATAGCCAGCAGCGCGCCCAGACCGCCGATGATGGCGTTCTCAATCAAGACCTCGCCCAGCACGGTGCCGCTGGTATACCCCACGGATTTGAGGATGCCCAGTTCGCGCCTGCGTTCCAACATGGCCAGCGCGACGGCGTTGGCGATGATGATCACACCAGCCAGCAGCGAGAGGCTGGCAATGACAATCAGTATCAGGACGATGTCATTCAGGTACTGGTCAATGTAGTCCCCGATGTTGGCCAGGTTGAACGACTGCGATTTGGGCGCGAGCTTGCCGATCTTTGCCAGCGCCTGCGTGACCTGGGTGGGATCGATTTTGAACGAGAAGTTCGCCTGCAAAACGCCTCCAGGGCTGAGCGCCAGCAGAGTCTCTTTGGTGGTATAGAGCGACTGCCCGCCAAGGCTGAAGCCCGTAGGACGATAGACGCCCACGACGTTCAAGGTGACGGTGCTCTTATCATCGTAACTGATAACAGTAATGGTGTTCCCAACGCCCAGTTTGCCCTTGAGCGGCGCGTCTTTAATGAGCGACGCGGGGATCACTACGTTCTGTGTGCCCACGTCGCTGGCGTTCAGGTCGCGCCCGGCGGTAATCGTTCCGCCAAATTGCGAGGCTGGCGCTGGATGGCCGCGCGAGATGTCATACCCGCTGATGCTGCTCAAGATACCCAGCACACCGTAACGCCCCAGCGTACCCACTCCGGGATATTCTGGTACACCCCGCAAGAGTTGTTCGATTTTCTGGCCGTTGATATCGTTTGGGGAAACACGGGCGACGTAGCTCTGCTGATACTTTTTCAGACCCGGTATGCTGTTGATATCGGCCTGCAAGGCCGTGGCCTCCGCACCGCTCGTAGAGGTCACTACGTTATAAGTCAGCATATTCGCAATTGAGTTGTTGACCAGGTCGCGCACGTTCTGCCCAAGCACAAGGATCAGACCGATGGTGAAGATACCCACAAAGAGTGCAAGGAGCGTAGTCGTGGTGCGCGCGCGCTGGCGACCGATATTGCGCAGGGCCATCCTGGTGTTGGCTTTCCAGGTGCGCGGCATCAGGACAAGCGGGAAGCCCAGTACGCTCAACACAACGAGCAGGAAGCCAAAAGTCGGCAAGACCCTGGTAATCAGGGCAGAGATGAGCGCGACCCCAACCACCAGGCCAATAAACTTCAAGCTGAAACGCTCGGGCACTGGCAAGAGGCTGACCAGGAAGGTCACTAGAGTAAAGAAGCCGCTCAGGAGGATCAGGAAAGCAAAAGTGCCGTAGACGGCTCCAATGCCCAGGCCGACATCGTTCAGAATGACGATGGACATAAGACAAAAGAGCACAGAAAGGATCAACAGGAGAACAATCACCAGCATAATACTGCCCGCGCGCCTGCTCTCCGGCAGATCGCGAATTACGCTCAGCGGACGAATATTGGCCGATTGTACAATGGGCAGCAGACCGAAAATCAGCGCGGTAAACAGGCCGATCAAGACGCCTCCACCCACGACTGACCAGTCCAGCAGGAAAGGTATATTCAGGTTAAAGGTCTGCTCAACGACGTTGCGCACAATGTAACTGATCCCAACTGCCGCCACGGATCCCAGCACGCCGCCGATCAGACCCAGCAGTCCCGCCTCCAGCCCGAAGAGCGCGTAGAGGTCCAGGCGCCGGTAGCCCGTGGTTTTGAGCATGGCGATCTCCACTTTGCGCCGCGATAACAGCACCTGCATGGTGTTCACAATGCCAACCCCGCCGATCAACAGGGCCAGCAGACCAGCAACCTCCAGGAATTTCTTCACAGTGTCACTGACATCCTGCGTGGATTGGAGCGCCTGAGCGGCTGTCTGTACGGTCGCCAGCGGATATTGATTGCTAATCTGCTCAGCCGCGGTTTTGGCCCGCGCGTCATTCGCCGTTGTCACATCGATGGTGGTAAAAGCCTGCGTCTCCCTGGGGAAGGTCTGCTGATAATAGCTCTGGGAGATCAAAATCACATTGGAACTCTGCGCCAGTACCCCGGAATCGGTCACAATACCCGCTACCCTGACCTTCAGCACCTGTGCGGCCTGCTGGTCCTTGGAGAGATAGACCACCAGGCTATCCCCAAGCCGCCTGTGAAAAGTGTCTGCGATCTTCTGGTCAATGATCGCGCCGTCGCCGGTCAGTTGCGCCCGGATACTGCCATTCGAGGGAGCGTGAAAAGTCGGCGCGGACACCAGCGGGAAAACCGCGGGATCAACCACCATCACAGCAAAACCATTAGTCAGATTCACGGTAGTGCTGAATGAGCCTGTCAGGCTGGTATAGGCTGTGTAATTGCTGATCGTGCCACCGCTCTTGAGCCGATCAAAATAGCCGAGATCGCTTTTAGTAAAAGCCCTGGCCCCAACGCTCGCGGAGACATTGATATCGCCCCCGTTCGCGCTGCGCACGTTCGCGGTCATGGCGTTGTTGATCATCAGCCCGACCAGTTGCAGCGCGACAATTGCCATTACGCCCACACCCACACAGAAGAAAGCCAGCATCGTGCGCTGCCCTCCGCGCAGAAGCGAGCGAGAGGTATAATTGAAGTACATTGAGATCTTCATGTCTGTTTTTCCTCTTATCTCGCTTCTACTGCGTAATCTTTCCACCCGTGCTGTCAGGCTCCGCGATACGGCCATCTACGATGCGAATGGTCCGGTTCGCGTGCGAGGCTACGACGGGATCATGCGTGGCAATGATAAAGGTCTTGCCCGTCTGTTCGCGCAGGTAGGCAATCAGCTTCAAGACGTTCTCGCCATTCTTGGCGTCCAGGTTGCCAGTCGGCTCGTCAGCAATCACAAAAGCTGGATCGGTCGCCAGCGCCCGCGCGATAGCCACGCGCTGCTGCTCCCCACCCGACAACTGGTTAGGCCGGTGCGCCAGGCGGTGCGACAGTCCGACCAGATCAAGCAACTCTTTGGCCCGCGCCGAGGGAGAACCCTTGTGCTTGCCCACGTACAATGGTACCTCGACATTCTCCTGTGCGGTCAATGTGTTGATCAGATTAAAGGCCTGGAAAACCATGCCGATCTTGTTATTGCGCACTTCCGCCAGCTTGCCCTCACTCATGCGCGTAATATCCACACCGTCGATCAGCACCTGGCCCGTGCTAGGATTGTCCAACCCGGCGATAATGCCCAACAATGTGCTTTTCCCGGAACCCGAAGGTCCAACAATGGAGACAAATTCGCCACTCGCGATCTGAAAACTAATTCCCTTGAGAATCTCTATGTGTTCACGTCCCAGAGGCAAGACCCTGGTAATCTCCCGCACGTCCATCACCACACGCCCCTCGATCTTTAATGTCGCAATTTCTTGCCGCTGGATCACTGTCGTCTGTTCTTCCATTCCGAAAAGGCTCCTTTTTATATGTTCCACTTTTGGCCTCCACAGGCACTCGTCCTGCATTTGCGCGGATCTGTTGCGTGCGGTTTCATAATTGCAACAGACTGACCTGATCAAAAACAGAGGAGGCGCGACTGGTATACAACTTTATTCTACCCACCCGACATTACCCCGCCACGACTCACCAGATTATAACAATCAGCCATAAAATATATAACATATTGCTATTTCCTTTGTCAAGGATAAGGATGGTAACTATTCAGGGCCCCTCGCCACCTGCGGTGGCTCGCCCGTTAGGAAGGAAGCGTTCTGGGGCGTGCCCGCCCCAGAAC
>DASVMX010000473.1:0-12551 GCA_036384215.1 Ktedonobacteraceae bacterium
TTTCGTGGCGGGACCCGATTCTGCTTGTTTTCCCTCAACTACTATTCGTCTTTGTACACAGGCGGGGAGTAGGCGGTCTGAACGAGCAAGGCAGGGTGCCTGGGCTGGACAAAATAGCCACGTCCGGGCGGCAGGGCATGCGCAGCCTGGCCGTAGAGGATCTTCCCTTCGGCTGGATCGCCGCTCATGATCAGCGCGGATGTCCCCACCTCGCGCAAACGCTGAAAGACGGTCTCGTAGGCGGCGCGCCCAATGCCGCCCACGCGATGAGTCAGGATCAGGTGAAAGCCAATGTCGTGGCCGACGAGCAAGAAATCGGCCAGATGCGCCAGGGAGCTGTTGTTGCCGCTCATGATCATTTCGTAGTCATCCACGAAGAGAAAATAGTGGCGCCCGCTGAATGCCTGTGGGCGGCGCAGCTCTTTTAAGGGTTTGTCAGAAGCTTTCTGTAAACGCTTTTCCAGGTCAACCTTGATATTGCCAACCACCGCCAGCAGGGTCTCCTGGTTATACCCGTAGATTAAAAGATGCTTGCTCTCCACAAAGTCAAGCAGGTGCTTGCGGAAATCAATCACGGCAAAGCTGACCTTTTCTGGCGGATACAATTGTTCGATGCCGCGCATCCAGGTGCGCAGGAGCGAGGTTTTGCCGCACTCGGTATCCCCAAGGATGATAAAGTGCGGGCCCAGAGAAGAAAGCAGGTCGACCGAGAGCGGGCTGAGGCGGAATTCTTCCAGTCCCAGCTGCACCCCGGCTGTGGCGTCCAGGCTCTTGATCGACAGGTCTTCCCAGCGCACCAGCGCGGGCAGCATGTGAATCGGCGGCGCTGGCTCTCCGCCCCAGCCAGCGCGCGCGCGCAGCACCAAGGCATTCAAACCCTCCTGTACAGAAGGAGCCTCTTCCCCCTGTGCCTCGCCATCAGTGAGCAGGGGCTGAGCGACCTGGAAATGCAGCTTTTCCCGGTTCGCCCCGCGCCCCGGCACGCCCACGGGGATCGCAGTCGCGACGTTCTTGCCCAGTTCCGACTCCATGATGTCATTCAAACGCAGCTCCAGGCGCGTGCCGATGTTGTCGCGCAGTTTCATGCGCACTTCCGCCCAGCGGTTGGTGGCGAGTACCAGGTGTACCCCGTAGGTCAGGCCGCTGGCCACGATCTCGACCAATTCTGGCTCTAACTGGTCGAAGTCCTGGAAAAACTGGGCAAAGTTGTCGATAATCAAAAAAACATCGCCAAATGGCACGTCCGCGAGCTGGCCCTGGCGGCGCAGGTCGCGAAAGGTCGCCATGCTATCAATGCCACGCTCGCGGAACAGAAATTCACGTTCTTCAATAATTTTGTGCATCTGGCGCACGACGCGCCGGACTTTATCGCGCTCGGACTTGCCGCAGACCGCGCCGACGTGTGGAGACGGCTCAAAGACGTGCAGCAGACCGCCGCCCATGTCGATGCAGTACAACTGCACGTCGCGCGGCGAGTGCGTGACCATAAAGGCCGTGACAAGGGTGCGCAGGAGGGTGCTCTTGCCCGATTGCGGCGCGCCCACCAGGGCCAGGTGCCCGCCGATGCCAGAAAAATCGAGCCAGAGCGGCTCCTGAGCCTGTTGTAAGGGCATGTCCACCAGGCCAATCGGCACTCGCAGATCCCCGAACGGCGGCGCGGCCTCCCAGCGCTCGCCGTTGAGGTCCGCGCGCTGGCACTGCTGGAGCACCGTTCCCAGAGGTAAAACCCTGGGGAGAGGCGGCAGCCAGACCTGGTGCACGCTTTCCGCCTGGGTGGAACGATCCGCCCCGGCCAGGCGCTCAATCACTACGTCCATCTCTGTGCGCAGATCCGAGGGGTCCAGTTCGTCATTCTTGCTCAGTTGCGAGTGGCGCAGCTTGCCATCAAGGGTGAAGAAGCGCAGCTTGCTCTCCAGCGAGATCTGCTCGCGAAAAGGCACGTAAGGCACGGAGATCAGGGCCGTTTTAAAGAAGTCGTAGATGTCGCTATCAACTTTAAAATAACCCACGCCGGGCATCGAGGGCAGATAATAGGCGTCGGCTTTACCCAGCACTGTTTTGCTCTCTGCCGCGCTATATGTGCGCAGACAGATGCGATAGCGCAGATGGCTCTCCAGCCCCTTGATGCGCCCTTCATCCAGGCGCTGCGTGGCGAAAAGCAGGTAGAGGCCCAGGCTGCGCCCGACGCGTCCCATGGTGACAAACAGATCCAGGAAGTCGGGCCGGCTGGCTATCAGTTCGGCGAATTCGTCGACGATGATGACCAGGTGCGGCATAGGCTCCATCTCGCGATGGGTCTGCCAGACAGCCTGGTACTGCTTGATGTTGTCGAGATTGCCGGCGTCATGCAGCATGTTCTGACGGCGCTGCTGCTCTCCCAGTAGCGACTCGTAGACGCGATCAACGAGGGTCAGGTCAGCCTGCAAGTTGGTGACAATCCCCGCCACGTGCGGCAGGGCCGCGAAATCGGCAAAAGAGGCGCCGCCTTTGAAGTCGACCAGCACGAAGTTCAGCGTCTGCGGATCGTGCTCGACCGCCAGGCCCGTGACAAGGGTGCGCAACAGTTCACTCTTGCCAGAGCCGGTGGCGCCGACGATCAGACCATGCGGCCCCATACCGTGGTCAGCCGCTTCTTTGAGGTCCAGGTAGATCACACGTCCATCGGCGCGCTGGCCCAACGGGACGCGCAGCAGGTCTGCCCGCGCTTTGGGGCGCCAGGACAGGGCGGGATCAAGCAGATCAGCCGCGGGCGCGCTGTTCTCAAGCAGTTCGAGCAGGCGGATATCCGCCGAGAGGTCCTGCTGCGCGCCGGCCTCGACCAGGGTAATCGAGGCCATGCTGCGCGCGATCTCCTCGCAGAGGACCGCCTCAACTGTGTCCGGCAGCAGACCTTCGAGCCGTCGCCCACCGTATTTGCTCTCCATAAAGTCCAGGCCGCCGGTCTCCAACAGCGAAATGCGCGCCTGGACCTGGGCTGGCTCCTGGCTGCGATCATTGACCAGACAGAGAATCGTCACGCCTGGCGGCACCTGCGTGTTCAAAAGCGCCTCTAATTCAGGCAGCTTGCCCAGCGCGTTATGCGGCGAAAAATCGTCCAGCACAATTACGAGATGAGGAAGGGTCACTTTCTGAGCCGCGGCTTCCTGCTGCGCCGCCGCCGAGCCAGCCTCGTCCAACAGGCGCTGGCGTCGATCCAGCTCTGGCTTGATCTGCTGCGACAGCAGCGTCTCCAGATCAGCGGGTGTACAGGCCAGCATACAATAGTGTTCGGGAGCATAGCGCTTCTCGGCCTTGATCTGGCGCAGGCGCCGCGTGTGCGGCAGCCATTTGAGCCACTCCCAGTGCTGAGCCTGCTCCGGGGGAAAATAGGTCACAACGCGCAGATCCTCCGGCGCGTGCGAGGCCACGAGTTGAATGAGCAGAGAACGCGCCAGGGCGCGCGTCTGAGCGCGTTTCCCATTGAGCGTCAGCACAGCGTAATTGCGCAGAGAGATAATCGCCGGTAGATCGTCGAGATAGCGATACTCGTGAACCAGGGCTTCGGCCTGCGTCAACAGCTCGGGCATAAAGGGGGTCAGAAAGTTCTGCCCGTCGCCCTGTTCCAGCCGTAATGGACAACAGAGCGGACCCGGACCCGCGCCAACACGCACGGAAAGAAAATCAAGATCGGACGGGCGGCGCTCCCACAAAAACTGGCGCTGCTCCACCCGCTCGGCCAGCTCCTCGTAGCTTGGATAGAGCCGCTCACCAACCTGGTGCTGCTCTCTGGCCAGCACCATCAGATGCTTGCGCACGCGCCCAAGATAGTCCAGATAACCACTTCTCTGCACCTTGCGCTGCTGCTTCGTCATGCGCCTCTGAATAAAGCCCATCAAGATACCAGAGCCAATGGAGCAAACCGCGAAAGCGGCCCCACCGATGATCAACAGCGGACTGGTGCGGTACGCGAAAATAAAAATCATCGACCCCATCGTGCCCACGGCTGGCAGCAGATACTGGAGCCAGTTCAGCGGTCCATTCGAGGCCGCCATGATCGTTGGGGGCGAATTAATGACAATCTCATCGGCAGGCAAAACGGGGGGATACGCGCGCGCCTGCCGGTAAAAGGTTGTACCTCTCATGCCTTCTCTCCGCTCACTTTTCCCAGGTAATTCTGATCGACCCGCCCTGCGTTTGTAGCGCTGGCGCGGCCTGGCGTTTCGCACTCCGCGCTTCAAGCGGCGTACCCTCTTTATGCAATACCAGCACCTCGCCGTCGAGTACCTTATTATCCAGCAACGTATGAGCCGCCTGCAAAGGTCTTCCGCCGGTCTGGCGGCTGAGAGACCACCTGTCGCCCCCGGCAGCGTCGCCGCAGATCTGACGCAAAAGAGGGAGCAGATCGCTGACAGGGACATCTCCCGGCAACTCAATGTCCAGCCTCCGCCGCGGCCCTTGCAGAGTCAGAAGCAATGTCTGTTGCATATTGTGTTCTCTGTCTCTAACTATTTACCACACATACTCTTGAATGGAGCGGCGGCCCTTACGCCTGTCGAATACGCATCAACTGAAGGACAGGCTGATGCGTATTCGACAGGCGTAAAGGCCACCGCTCCATTCACAGGCAAGGACAACAGTAGTTTGTAGACAAAAGATCTGCGCCCCTGTCGTGATCAGGGGATTTTATTTAGCCCCCCAGGCCATTAAACATCTTTGCCAGGTCCGCGTCGAGTTCCGTCAAAGCCGAAGAGCTTCCCTTGAGGCTGTGCGAAATCTCTTCCAGATCCGCGACAATCGCCTTGGCATCTTTATCCCATTTGCTCATCGCGTGCTGATAGGCCTGCGGGCTCTGGCCCCACCAGTCATTCATTAAGCTCTGTACAGCGCTGGTAATATTGGCCAGAGAGGTCTTGAAATCTTCAGCCTGATGGACAAACCTGGTCGCGGTCGCGTCCATTACATGTGTACGACCGCCAGTCATATCGCTCATTCGATCCTCCTTGAAATACTCCCTGACGCCATTTTCGGCATCATTTCAACAATGGTTCTCATACAACGATTGATTTCAGAACGAAAGATAGCTTTCTTTCCATAGAGATAGGCATTGTTCTATTCATGACAGATGCTCACGATGGGAAGAAGGTCGCAACTCGCCCGGCTACATGGTAAGCGCGCCTTGAGCAACCATCAATAGATCCGTGAACACCTATCCATTCAGAAAGGGCTATTTCCTTTCTTCTTATCAAGACAATTCTATCATACAAAATATGACAACTAGCCGAGCATCATTCGTAAAAAGTAGGACATATGGCGAGTGAAGGCGAAAATCAAGCCCCTCAAATGGCGCGCAAAGCTCATAATCAGGATTTCAATTGTGTCGCTGTTGAAACGGCAAAAGCCAGGCGCATGAGATCCGTGTGAACGCCGGGGAAAAAGAGCGCCGCCCCTGCCTGGAGATGATAGCCATAATTGTTGATATTCTGGCGATAGGTCTCCGGCAGGGGAGAAGAGAGGCGCAGGAGCAGCCTGGCATAGTCATCGGTTAACTGGCTGGGCTTGTGCACCCCTTCCCAGTGCTCCCAATCGCGCACGGGCTTGCGCAGCATTTTATCCGCGACATAGACATTGCCGACCAGCACATTGCCATCGCGCACCCGCATCTGTTGAATGCGCTGGACAATCGGCGATGGATCAGTGGCCGTAATCAGCGCGTCGGTCAGATGGCAGACAAAGGGAGCGGGCGCGTTATAGAACATCCCCAGTTGCTGCTGGAGCAGCGTTTCCACCGCCAGAAAACCAACCGAGGTATCGGTTTCGCCGCTTGCATGGATGACCGGATTGCCCTGTTTCAAAAGATCAGGCAGGTCCCGCACGCCCCCTAACACATCCACGACCGAGGTGTTATACGCGAAAATCGCTATTTTATAACGTTTCTGGACAATCCCATCGCGGATCGAGCGGCGAATCATGTCGTTCAGCGCATTTTTGAGCGCTTTATTGACAATATCTATCTTTGTCGTCCCATTGCAGGGATCGTTCATCGAATGGCTGGCATCAATCAGATAGATCACAAGCGCGGAATTAAGCGAGGTAGCAGGTTGCGTATAAAGTGCCTGATCTTTCATTACGAACTATGCCTTTCGATATGCTAGAAATAGATCTCTTCCACGTTTAGAAACGTATGACCAACATAGGCACGACAATACCTGCTTGTGAACACACGCGCAGCGTGGCGAGAATCAGGGCTTTTGCAAAGCCGCCTTTCAGCAGGGTTTTGCCCCACCCCCCATTTTTTATGAGGTTTTGCCGGCAGAGGGCTTCGCCCTCTGCCTGCAAAACCTCATTTCCTTATCCGGGGTGGGGTCTGACCCCAGAGCAAACGACCTGGCAAAAACTCTGGCGAAATACCGCTTGCCTATCAAAGTATAGTATACAATACGCTGCCAGGGGAACGGCTAGCAAGCGGCTTTTGGTATGCTGGAAGAATCCAATGGGAGAAGCAATCGGGCTGTATTTTCAAAAACAGGTATGGTATACTCCAGATACACTGCATGGTAATGATGGGATTTGGGAAGATCCCGCCCGGCATAGAAAAAGAATGAAAAGCTGCGAAAGTTGTCTGCTCGCCAGAGCAGAGAACTGTTTATGCGTTCAAAAAAGTTATCGTGTGTGTTTCAAAGGAGTTCCCATGGCTGTCACCCGTATTTTTCTCTGCCATGATGTCGAGCCCGCCTCTCAAATTGATATCACTACCCTGACCCCCTTGCTGGCCAGATTGCAGGAACGAGGTTTTGACATTGTTAGCTATCCAGGCCATCTCGACGACGAGCATTTTTTGCCTTTCGCCGAGCTCTATCTCCCCAACTGCCAGTGGTTTGTGCTCTTTCAAACGCCAGGATTGGCCGCGCACGCCAATGTGCAGCGCGTAGTTGAGCGCGCGCTGGAACTGGCCCAGCAGCAAAATATCCAGGGAGTGCTGCGCCTGACGACTCTGCTGGCCACTGACGAGGGTCCGGTGGAATGGGCCGCGCTGCCAACTTTCGATGGCACGCATGATCCGCTGCGCGCCATTGAGAAGCTGCTGCTTGCGCTTCCGTCCAATGAAGCTGGCGGGGAGACGATTACGCGCGCGCCGGTTGCGCGCCCGCCTGAACCAGTTACCTCCCCAACCTATGACCGACCTGTTGTGCCCGCGTCACGCCTGGTCAGGTTCCGTGGCAGCGTCGGTAACAGATACCAGGACGCGATGTATAGTCACCGCAGGGCGATTATCATCGTGAGCGTGCTGGTGCTGGTCGCGCTGCTGGGATCAACCACGCTGGTGCTGGTGCAACGCTTGAACGCTCCGCCGCCAGCACCGGCCAGCATTCCCGTCTACGGACAGGTCGCGTTTTTTAGTACCAACCTGGTGGGAACAGAGGTGAACAGGGGCATTGCCAATGGCGTGCAGATCTCACTCTGGAATCTCCCCGCGCCCGCGGCCAGAAATAGCTATTACGCCTGGCTGCTGCCAGGCATCTCCAATGCCGAGGGCCAGCGCGTCCTGGCTGGCCAGTTTACCCCTTCCAATGGCAATGCGTCTATAACATACATAAATCCAAATGCAAACCTTCTGGCTACTAAGAGCCGTTTGCTGATTACCGAGGAAAGCTCCGCGCCACTGCCCACGTTCCCATCGCCCGATCCGCACAGATGGCGCTATTACGGGGCGCTGCCGCAGACGCCGAATCCACAGGATAGCAGCCATTTCAGCGCGCTTGACCACCTGCGCCACCTGCTCTCGGATGACTCGATGAGCAGCATGGCGCCTCTTCCGGGTGGTCTGGGAGCCTGGCTGCTGCAAAATGTGCGCCTGATCTTCGAATGGTCCTCCAATGCCTGGGGCTTCGGCAGGCCGGTGGATTTGAAAAGCGCGCTGGCGCGCAATGACCTGATCGCGATCCTCGATACGCTGGATGGGGCTATGGCGGTCAGCCAGGACGTTCCGCAAAACACGCCCCTGGTGGTCGATCAGAGCCTTTCTCGCAAGCCACTTCTCTCGCTGGACCCGGGCGCGCAGATGCCGGGGTATCTGCTCGAAATGAATACGCATCTCTTTGGTTTTGCCAGTTCGCCAGGCACTACTCCGGCGGCGCAAAAGCTGGCTGGCACGATCAACCAGGAGCTGGACGATCTACAGAAGACCCTGGAGCAACTGCGCCAGGACGCGAAGGCAATCCTGGCCCGAACCGACGACTCCCAGCTCAACGCGCTCTTCGCCGATCTGCTCAACCAGGCTATGATCGCTTACACCGGCCAGATTGATGCCAGCACCGATGCCCGCGTGGGAGGCGCGTGCTTGATTTTTGCCCAGTTGCAGCAGCTCACCCAATTCCAGGTGATCCAGTATTCTAACCAGATTCAACTTTAGAGGGTTCACACCAGAGCTTGTCTCTAATCTCTTTCAGATAAGCCGAAGAGGCCGCAGCGCAGCCACGGCGGACCAGATCTGTTCGGCGCTGGCTGTAGTGACTTGCAGGTGTTCGGCGTCTGCGGCTGGCAGGGTGAGGAGGAACTGGTGCCCGGCTCCCAGGAGGATGGTCAGGGCGGATTCCACGCGGGCGTCCAGCGCGGACCAGCGGGCCAGGTAGTACATGACCCGCGTGGCGTGGAGAGCCGCGGCCAGCGCGCTGGCGGTTGACTCCGGCAGTTCATTGAAGAACTGGCTGGCGCGCTCAGGATCATGTTGAGCCAGGCTGGTGCCTTCTTCCAGCAGGTGCCGGGCAACGCGCCCGCCCGCCAGCGTGGACTCTTCCTCGCTCTGGAAGCCGTACAAAACCTGTCTCAGGCGCTCCTGAAAGGCGCTCTGATTGGCCAGGACGACAAACTGGAGCACGCCCGGCTCCGGCTCGCTCTGCTCAAAAATGACCTGCTCGTTGAAGACGTAGAGCCACTGCCCTTTGCCCCAGTCCTGGCGATAGCAGTCAAGAAAGAGCGCCGGCTGCGGCTGCGCGTAGGCCCGCAGCAGACCGGCCACGCGCGGATCAATCGAGCGGCGCTCGCGGTCGAGCAGCCCGACCAGACCGCGGGCGCGCAGGGAGCGGTCAGCCGCCAGAAACAGACCGTCATCGCCCCCGCCGCCTGGATCTGCTAATGACATTACAACGCTCCTTGTCTCTGTCGATTTATTTCCATTTTCGGTTATCATAACGGGAAAACGCTCACAAAGTCAAGCCAGCCCTTAACCAACAAAAGGGACAGAAAAGGCAAAGGCTCGCCTTTGCCTTTTCTGTCCCTTTTGTTGGTTAATTTGCCAGTTCGGCGCGTCGTTCGCGCAGTTTGTTCAGGCGCTCTTGCTGTTCGACGAGGCGCTCGCGTTCTTTCTGCACGACCTCCGGTTTGGCCCGCGTGACAAAGGCTTCGTTGGCCAGTTTGCCCTGGATGCGCGCGATCTCCAGTTCGGTAGTGGCGATCTCCTTCTCCAGGCGGGCCAGCTCTTTGTCGAGGTCCAGCAGACCTGCCAGCGGCAGGTAGATCTCGACGCTGCCGGCCAGCAGGCTCATGGACTGAGCTGGCTTTTCGGGCAGGCTGGCGTGAAGCTGCGGCTTCTCAGTGCGCGCCAGGAACTCGATCAGCGGTGCCTGGGCGGTGAGCGTTGCGAGCTGGCTGCCAGCGGCCAGGATGACCTGAACGCGCTTGGCCGGTTCGACGTTGGCCTGGTTGCGCGCGTCGCGGATGCGCACGATGATCTCCTGTAAAAGATCGAAATCGCTCTCCGCTGCCTCGTCCAGGGCCGCGCTGTTGCTCTCCGGCCACGCGGCCACGATCAGCGCGGGCGCGGGCCACTGCGCGGCATCGGCCACGCTGGTGCGGTAGAGATGCTGCCAGACCTCTTCGGTGACAAAGGGCATGAAGGGGTGCAGCAGGCGCAGGCTCTGGTCGAGCACAGCGCGCAGGATGCCCGCAGTGGCCCGCTGCGCCTGCTCATCACCCTCGCGCATCTGCACCTTGGCGATCTCGACATACCAGTCGCAATAGTCCGACCAGAAGAACTCGTTGATCTGGCGTCCGGCCTCTCCGAGCTGGAATTCGTCGATCAGCCGCGTGGCCTCGCCGGTCAGACGAGCCAGGCGGTGGAGAATCCAGCGATCAGCCAGCGTGCGCGGCGTAACCTCGCTGATCTCCGGCACGCCATCTCCGGCCTCGGCTGTAGCCATCATGACGAAGCGCGAGGCGTTCCAGATCTTGTTGGCAAAGTTGCGGTTGCCGACAATGCGCTCCGGCACCAGCTTCATATCGTTGCCCGGCGTGCTGCTGGTCGCCAGGGTGAAGCGCAGGGCGTCGGTGCCAAATTCGTCCATGACCTCCAGCGGATCGATGACGTTGCCCTTGGACTTGCTCATCTTCTCGCCTTTGGCGTCGCGCACCAGACCGTGCAGGTAGATGGTCTGGAACGGCACCGCGCCCAGAAAATGGATGCCTGCCATGACCATACGCGCCACCCAGAAGAAGATGATGTCATAGCCCGTCTCCATCACCGTGGTTGGGTAGTAACGCTGTAGATCCGCCGTGACCTCCGGCCAGCCCAGCGTGCTGAACGGCCAGAGCCAGGAGCTAAACCAGGTGTCCAGCACATCCTCGTCCTGGCGCAGCCGCGTGCTCTCGCAGTGCGGGCAGACCGTGACATCCTCGCGGCTGACTGTCATCTGACCGCAGTTGTCGCAGTACCAGACCGGGATACGATGGCCCCACCAGAGCTGGCGCGAGATACACCAGTCGTGGATGTTCTCCAGCCAGTCCATATACGTCTTGTTAAAGCGCTCCGGCACAATCTTCAGCAGGCCCACCTTGACCGCGCCCATGGCCGGTGTAGCCAGGGGAGCCATCTTGACAAACCACTGCTTGGAGATCAGCGGCTCAATCGGCGTGTCGCTGCGCTGGCAGCGTCCCAGAGGCACGGTGTATTCCTCGATCTTGACGATCAGGCCCAGGCTCTTCAGCTCTTCCACCAGGTTCTTGCGCGCTTCGTAGCGGTCCTGGCCGGCATAGGGACCGGCCTCGGTGGTCATCTTCGCGTCAAAACCAATCACCTGAACGCGCGGCAGATCGTGGCGCAGGCCAATCTCAAAGTCAGTCGGATCGTGGGCGGGCGTGACCTTGACCGCGCCAGTACCAAAGCTCGACTCCACTGCCTCGTCGGCCACAATCGGGATCTCGCGGCCAATCACCGGCACAACCGCCAGGCGACCCACCAGTTTGGCGTAACGCGGATCTTTCGGATTAACCGCAATCGCGGTATCGCCCAGGATCGTCTCTGGACGCGTCGTCGCCACGCTGATATATTCGGTCGCGTCGCCCTCCTGGCCCTCCAGCGGCTTCAGCGGATAGCGCACATAGGTCAGCGCGCCCTGCGTGTCCACGTGGTTGACCTCCAGGTCCGACAGCGCGCTCATGCAGACCGGGCACCAGTTAATGATGCGCTCGCCGCGATAGATCAGTCCCTCTTCATACAGGCGCACAAAAACCTCGCGCACTGACTTCGAGAGTCCCTCGTCCAGGGTAAAACGCTCGCGCGACCAATCGCAAGAAGCGCCCAGGCGGCGATGCTGGTCCTGAATGCGGCTCTTATACTGATGCACCCACTGCCAGACACGCTCCAAAAATTGCTCGCGACCCAGCTTGTGGCGATCCGTGCCCTCGTTCGCGAGCTGGCGCTCCACCACCGTCTGTGTCGCGATGCCCGCGTGGTCCTCGCCAGGCACCCACAGTGTATCATCGCCGCGCATGCGATGGTAACGGATCAGGATATCCTCCACCGTTGCCGTAATCGCGTGGCCCAGGTGCAGCGCCCCCGTCACATTGGGAGGCGGCATACTGATCACAAACGTCGGTCTGCCAGCAGCCTGCGGGCGCGGCTTAAAGTAACCGTTCTCCTCCCAAAACCGATACCATTTGCCTTCCACCGCCTGCGGCTCATAGGCCGTTGGCAGCTCAATCTTCTTCTGCTCGATCATTCCCCTGCTCTCTTTTCTGGATGCTGCGCATCCCTTCCTGCTCCAAGGGGTGCAGGGTCTCCCTGCCGGGGTCTGGGGTGTCCCCAGATTCCTTCTTCTTTCCCGCCGCCTGCGGCGGTGCAGTTGAGAAGAAAAAGAATCTGTGGACACCCCAGACCCGGTTAAGGGTTGCCGCCCTTAACAATCCCGCATAACAAAAAGCCCTTCCCGCGCCAAGGACGAGAAAGGGCTGAAAAATTGCTCGTGGTACCACCTTGTTTCAACCGTCGCGCCAGTAGAGCGCAACGATCCTCAAGACACGCGTTAACGGGCGTTCCCGTGATCTATCGATCTCCCGGCTCCCAGGCAACCTTCAGCGCCCCCGTACCCGAAAAGACTCGCAGCCCACTGGTCTTCTCTCTCTGCTGGCGAAACGCGCCTACTCCTCCTGCTCACCGCCGGATATGTCATTTTTTCTGAAGTACAGTCTAACGAGTTGAAGGGATACTGTCAAGAGGAGAGACGTATCGGTTTTCTGAGGCCGGGAAATGAATATGAACGAGAAAAATTGACAATTTTTATCGTTCATATTCATTTCCC
>DASVMX010000474.1:0-4215 GCA_036384215.1 Ktedonobacteraceae bacterium
CGCCCTGGTCATTTTCACCAGCCGCCGCTCAGTCATGGGCGCGCTGGTCAACCACAACTTGACCACTACCCTGGCCGTGCTCTGTGCTACCATCATCCTGGCGCTCAACGTGCTTTTGCTCTACCAGACCTTCGGCGGCAACCTGCCCTTCCTATCTTGAGCAGGAGGCAAGCTCCCTTTTACATGGTGAAATACGCGGGCTGAAAAAATTGGAAATTTTTCAGCCCGCGTATTTCACCATGTAAAAGGGAGCTTGCCTCCTGCTTTCTCCACAATTTTGACTAATTTGAGATAACCCACAAAATTCCCAACAAAAACACTTGACAAGAAATCGGTTTCTCGGTAATCTCTTGTCAAGGAAATCGATTTCTCTCTATGCATTAAATCAGGAAACCTGAACCAGTGGGGGGACAGGTTATTAGAGAAATCAGAGGCAAAGGATGAAGCAGAAGTTAACGATTCAAGATATCGCAAAGATTGCTGGTGTTTCAAAAGCGACCGTTTCGCGTGTCTTAAATCACAAGCCAACGGTGGACCCGGAGATTCGCGAGCGCGTGATGAAGATCGTGAATGAGCGTGGCTTTGTCCCTAGCATTACTGCCACCGTTTTACGCGGTGGGCGCACGCAGTTAATTGGCGTGCTTGCTCCCCCCCTGATCTGGCCATATGTGCCAGAGATTATGCTTGGCGTGGCTGAGGTGACGGACCGCACGGATTACGAGGTGGTGCTCTATACAATGGGGCCGGCTCGCAATCATAGTGATGTGCTGGACCGTATCCTGGCCATGAAACTGAGTACAGGCCTGTTAGCGATCATGCCTGGTCAACTGGGCAGCCACCTGGATCACCTGTATAAGCAGGGCGTGCCCATTGTGACAATCGAAGACCAGGTCGCTCCTATCAGTACACCCTGGATCGGTATTAACAACGTCACCAGTGCCTACGAGGCGACGCGTTATCTCCTGGATCTGGGACATCGGCGCGTGGGCCATATTCTGGGGCCGCTGGACTATCTCTGCGTGGCAGAGCGCTACGAGGGCTACTGCCGCGCGCTGCGCGAGGCTGGCCTGGAGCCAGATCCCGCGCTGATCTGGCAGGGCGATTTTACGCCAGCCGGCGGGCGCGAGGTGGCGCAGCGGATCTTTGCGCTGTCACCCGCACAACGGCCCACGGCGCTCTTCGCGGCCAATGACCAGACGGCTTTCGGGGTTATCGATGTCGCTCAACAATACGGCGTGCGCATTCCCGAAGATCTCGCGCTGCTCGGCTTCGACGACATGCCCATCGCCGCTTTCGCGAAACCAGGTTTAACGACGGTCAGGCAGCCGCACCGGGAAATGGGCGAAATGGCCTGCGAGCTACTCTTATCGATGATTGACCCGAGAAACTATCCCTTACAACGCAAGTTCGAGACTTTCTCTGGAACCGGGGAAGGAGACAGCAAGAATCTACGGATCTTGTTGCCCACGAAATTGATTGTGCGTGAGTCGTGTGGCGC
The DNA here is from genome assembly GCA_036384215.1 of Ktedonobacteraceae bacterium. Classification (GTDB taxonomy): domain Bacteria; phylum Chloroflexota; class Ktedonobacteria; order Ktedonobacterales; family Ktedonobacteraceae; genus Paraktedonobacter. The sequence continues at coordinate 1,499 of DASVMX010000474.1, forward strand.
CGCTCAATCAGTCTCGCGTTAGGTTTCAATTTCAATATATTCATCTTTCAATATGCACCAGGCACTGATGGTCTGGTGTAGGGGAGTCGTGTTGTCCTGATGTATAGACCACGCCAAGGAGGTGAGAGGTACACCGAGGAGATTCCCCCCATTTTCCCTTGAGAGGCGGGGGAAAGTTGCCGGAAATCGGTATTTTGGGAACAGGCGTCTCTGTTCCCGCGAATCAGTGAACGATTCTAGTTTTCCAGTGTTAGGAGGTTCCTCATGACTGGTAATTCAGTCAGGTCCAAGTTGACCGGCAAGATGGTCTTCGTGCTGTTCGGCGCGCTGGTCATGCTGCTTGCCGCCTGTGGCGGTGGCGGCACAACGCCAGGTACGAATGCGCCAAAAACCACGACCCTGCGCATGGTTGCGGCTCCGGGCCAGTCCATTCCTGATCTTTTCAACCCGTACTTCAACAACAACGGCGGCAGTGATGTCGGCGCGCAGGGTCTGCTGTTCGAGACGCTGTACTACACCAACCTGTACAATGGCAAGACCGCGCCCTGGCTTGCGAGCAGCTACACCTATTCCAGCGATCTGACACAGTTGACGTTCAACCTGCGCACCGATGTCAAGTGGAGCGACGGTCAGCCTTTCACCAGCGCTGACGTGAAGTACACCTTCGACGCGATGCAGGCGAATAAATCGCTCGACCAGAACGGTATCTTTGCTTCGACGCTCAAGAGCGTTGCGGCTCCTGACGACCACACGGTGGTCTTCACGCTGCTGCACCCTGACAGCACCGCGCTCTTCCACATTGGCGACCAGGTCTTCATCGTGCCGCAGCACGTGTGGTCCAAGCAGACTGGTGACCTGAGCAAGTTCACCAACGACCAGAACCCGGTCGGCACCGGCCCCTATACCCTGAAGAGCTTCAACCAATCGCTGCTGACCTATACCGCGAATCCCAGTTACTGGGGCACGAAACCCGCGGTGCAGACCATCGAGATCCCCTCGATTAAGGACAACACCACGGCGATCACCGCGATGGTTTCCGGCCACCTGGACTGGATGGGCACCGGCTGGAGCCCTGACTTCGACAACGCTTTCACCAAGAAAGACCCGACCCACAATCACACCTGGTTTGCGCCGAGCAATACCGTGAACCTGTACCTGAACCTGACCCACGCCCCGTTCAACGACCTGCTGGTGCGTAAAGCCATCAGCGCGGCGATCAACCGCGATGGCCTGCCGACAGGCGTGGCGCAGTACGCGAAAGTCACGAACATCACGGGCGTGATCCCGTCCTTCTCCCAGTGGATCTCGTCTGCCTACCAGAACCAGGCCTTCGAGTATGGCGCGGACAAGGCCGCGGCGTATCTGACCCAGGCCGGTTACACGCTGAACGGCAAGGGCTTCTACGCGAAGGGCGGCAAAGAGCTGGCCTTCCAGGTTGACGTGCCAGGCGCCTGGAGCGACTGGGCGCAGGATGTGCAGAACATCGTGCAGGATCTCCAGAAGGCTCATATTAACGCGACGACCAACTTCCTGAGCGGTTACACCCCGTACTACACGGCCATCTCGACCGGCGCGTACGATGCCGCGCTTAGCTGGACCAACAGCGGTTCTACCCCCTACTTTGACTACCAGGGTCTGCTGCAGAGCTCGAATGGTGTGGGCAAAGTAATTTCTGGCACGAACTTCGAGCGCTGGAATGCCCAGACCGGCGGTCAGTTCGCGGCTCAGATCGACGCCGACCTCGCGAAATACGAGGGCACAGCCGATCAGGCCACGCAGATCGCCGCGATCCAGGACATCGAGAAGATCGCCGTTGAACAACTCCCGGTGCTGCCGCTGACCGCGAACGTGGCCTGGGACGAGTACACGACGACCAACTGGATCGGCTGGCCAACCCAGGACAACCCCTACAGCTACGGCTCGCCGTACACGGCTCCTGACTTCGAGATGGTCATCCTCCAGCTCAAGCCCGCTGCCTGATAGCCTGGCATGACTGGGGATACTCCAGACCCCGGCAGAGGGCTCGCTGCCCTCTGCACTCCCGCTACGGGGTGCAGGGTCCTCCCTGCCAGGGTTTGGGGTGTCCCCCATAGGCGTCAACTTAAGCGGGATTGTGAAGGGCGGCTGCCTTCATCGTCCCCCGGACGCGGCTGCCCTTCACCTGGGGTTTGGGGCTGTGCCCCAACTTCTCCTTCCTCCCGCGCTGCCGCAGGCGGCGCGGGAAAAGAAGAAAAAAGTTTTTCGGGGACACCCCGCACCCCGGCAGAGGGCTCGCCGCCCTCTGCACTCCCGCCTGGGAGGGCTTCAGTTGACGCCTATGGGGGGCACCCCGAACCCCGGCAAAGGGCTGCCGCCCTCTGCACTCCTGCTTTGTTTTTTATTCCCGATCTTGCAACAGCCCTGTCAGATGTTGTTTCGTCTCTTGTCAATCGATCCATCATCAACTATACTGCTTCCCAGTGGATTTACCCGCTTTGTGTCATCCTATGATTCTCGTCTGGATCAAGAAAGAGAAAGCCACAACAAGGAGAATGTACCAGAAAGATGGCCGAACAAACCCTCATTGAGACTTTGCGAAAAGGGAGCGTAATGTGGAATCGCTGGCGGGAGCAGCAACCAGGAGGCGCTCCTATCAACCTCCGCGGAGCCGACTTGCGCGAGGTTGATCTCAAATGGGCTAAACTTCATGAGGCTGATCTGAGCGGAATAATCCTACG